>DASTKC010000001.1:0-7822 GCA_035716085.1 Candidatus Eiseniibacteriota bacterium
CGCGCGCGGACAAGCCGTTCGTCGCCATCAACTGCGCCGCGCTTCCGGAGCAGCTCCTCGAGTCGGAGCTCTTCGGGCACGAAAAGGGCGCATTCACGGGTGCCATCGCGACCAAGATCGGACGACTC
Source organism: Candidatus Eiseniibacteriota bacterium (assembly GCA_035716085.1). Taxonomy (GTDB): domain Bacteria; phylum Eisenbacteria; class RBG-16-71-46; order SZUA-252; family SZUA-252; genus WS-9. The sequence goes on from DASTKC010000001.1 coordinate 129, forward strand.
GAGCAGGCTGCGGGCGGCACGCTCTTCCTCGACGAGATCGCGGAGATGAGCCCCGTCCTTCAAGCGAAGTTCCTCCGGGTGCTCGAGGAGCGTGAATTCCAGCGGGTCGGGGGCACGCGCACGATCAAGGCGGACGTGCGCGTGATCGCGGCGACGAACCGGGATCTGCCCACGAGCATCGCGAAGCAGACCTTCCGGGAGGATCTGTACTACCGGCTCAATGTCTTTCCGATCCACATCGCCCCGCTTCGGAATCGCAGGGAGGACGTCCTGCCGCTGGCCGAGGCCTTCCTCGAGGATCTGGGACGCTCGATGGGGCGCCCTGCCGCGGGCATCTCGCGCGACGCGCGCGAGTGGCTCCTGGCGCATCCGTGGCCGGGCAACGTGCGCGAGCTTCGAAACGCGATCGAACGCGCCATCTTGATGAGTGACGGCGGGCTGATCACGCACGATCACTTCCCGGCGATTCCGGCCCGCGTCGAGGCGGGCCTGGCGCACACGAACGGCTCGACTCCGCCCCAGACTACGAATGGCATGAACCTCGACCACGCGGAGCGCGGCCTCGTGGAGCGTGCGCTCGTCGAGACGAAGGGGAACAAATCCAAGGCCGCCCGTCTCCTCGGCCTGAGCCGCGCGCAGCTCTACTGGCGCCTGGAGAAGCACGGCCTCCAGTAGCTGATACGCCGTCCTTCTGAACGCCTGTCGATGCCATCGGCAGGCCTTTTGTTTTTCGTAGCGTCCACCAAGCCTCTGTAGAGTTCCGCGACTGCAGTCGTGTCGACAGCTTGTCGATGCATCGACACTGTCGATCCCTCCACGCAAACGGCGCCACTCCCATCTGTCCATGCAACATCTCGCCGCGCAACGACCTCCACGGGATCGCACTGCGTTCGCCTCCATGGCACGTCCCTTGAGATAGGGAACAGCCAAAGGAGGAACGCCATGAGCCAACCGAATGTGGAACGCGTGATCGGTGTCCTCGTAACCGACGAGCGGTTGCGGGCGCAGTTCACGCGCGATCCGAGATCCGCGCTGCTCGACCTGGTGCGGAAGGGAATGGACCTGAATCCGACGGAGCTCTGGTCGCTTGCGTGCCTCGATCCCAGCGAGCTGGCGCGCTTCGCCCAAGCCATCGATGCGCGGCTGCAAAAGGCCGATCTGGAGGTGGAACCCCAATGAAGCTGAGATTCCTGACCCTGGCCCTTGCGGCGGGCCTGCTGGCTCCCGCGCCCACCCGAGCCGCCGATCACGCGATCACGCTCGGAGAGGCCGTGCGGCTCGCGATTCAGAAGAACGAAGGCCTCGTGAGCGCCCGCGAATCGGCGGGTGCGGCGCGGGGAACGCTCAAGAGTGCGAACGGCGCCTACGATCCCGTGCTCTACGGGGACGGAACGTGGCAACGGGTCAAGCAGCCGACGAACTCATCCATCCCGGGCGCCACGCTTGCTCCCGAGAACGAATCGTCCGAAGGCGGCCTCGAGCTTCGCCAGTATCTGCCGACCGGGGGCACGCTGTCGCTGAAAGGGCGCGGCGGTCGGGAAACCGATCAGGGCTTCGTGCTCCTGTCGCCCGCCTACCTGACCCGAGTGGGCGCCGAATTTCGCCAGCCGCTGCTTCGGAACCGCTCGATCGATCCGGCGAGACGCGACATCAAGGTCGCGAAGGCCGGCCGGGACGCGGCGGAGGCGTCGCTCGACCAGGCGACGATCGAGACCCTGGCGGCGGTCGAGCGGGCGTACTGGACGCTCGTGGACGCGCGTCTCGACATCGGTGTCAGGGAGCGCGCGGTCGAGCTTGCCCAGGAGCAGCTGACCGAGACCCAGCATCGCGTCGATACCGGATCGGTCCCGCGCACCGAGCTGTCTCAGCCCACGGCCGAGCTCGCGCGGCGGCGCGGTGACCTCCTCGAGGCGACCGAGGCTCGTGCCCGCGCCCAGAACGCGCTCAAGCTCCTGATCCTCGCCGGTTCCGGCGATCCCATGTGGGACTCGGATCTGGCGCCGGTCGACGACTCGGCCGTCACGGTCGCGCCGGTCGACATCGCGGCCGAGATGGAGCTCGCACTCAAGAACAGGCCGGAGCTCGCCGTCGCGCAAGCGATCGTGGACCAGCGCCGGACCGAGACGTCCTTCGCGAAGGACGGACGCTGGCCGAGTCTGGACGCGGTCCTCTCCTACGACCGGTTCGGCATCGCGGGAGACCCGGCCGTTCCTCCAGGCGAGGTCGCGCCGGATCTTCAGGGGAAGTGGGGCGACTCCTTCCAGTCGCTCACCGATGGCGACTTCGACGCGGCACGCGTCGCGCTCGAGCTGGAGCTCCCGATCGTGAACCGCGCCGCCAAGGGGGCGACGGAAGCGGCGAGCAGTCGCGAGCGCCAAGCTCGGGCCGAGCTCGAGCTGGTCCGGAAGTTGATCCGCGCCGAGGTGCTGGACGCCGCGGCGGCGCTCGAGACCGCCGGGCAGCGCATCGAGGCCGCCAAGGCGGGGCGCGAGGCTGCGGAGGTGCAGCTCTCGGCGGAGCAGGATCGGTACGCCAGCGGGCTCTCCACGAACTTCCTGGTGCTCACGCGTCAGAACGACTTGTCCCGTGCCCAGCTCGACGAGATCTCGTCCCTCACCGACTACCGCGCGGCGCGCACCGAGATGGCGCGCGCCACGGGGCGGCTGGCCGAGGAATACGGAATCGACACGAGCGACACCCAACGATAGAGGAGGTGCTCTCATGAAGAAGCGAATGATCATCGTGGTCGCGGCCCTCGTGGTCTTCTTCGTCGCGATCGCGTCCGTCAAGTTCCTCCAGATCCGCGCGGCCATCGCCCAGTACGCCAACTGGCAGCAGCCGCCGGAAGCGGTCACGACCATCGTGACCCATGAGGAACCGTGGGCCGCGTCGCTCACCGCGATCGGCAGCGTGGAGGCGGTCCACGGTGTCACCGTGAGCGCGGACCTGCCGGGCATCGTCGAGGCCGTGAACATCGACTCCGGTCGGCGCGTCGGCGCCGGGGACGTGCTGGTGCGGCAGGACACGCGCCAGGAACAAGCCCAGCTCGACGCGGCGGAGTCGCAGCGCGATCTCGCCAACCTCAACCTCGCACGCGGGCGTCAGCTCCTCGACAAGGGCGTCGTGGCGCAGGCGGAGTTCGACCGACTCGATGCCGAAGCCAAGCAGGCGGAGGCGCGCGTCGGTGAGATCCGCGCGACGATCGACCGGAAGCGAATCCGCGCGCCGTTCTCGGGCGTCCTCGGCATACGCCAGGTGAACCTCGGCCAGTACCTGAAAGGCGGGGACCCCGTGGTGCCGCTCCAGTCCATGGATCCCATTTATGTGAACTTCGCGCTCCCGCAGGGCGATGTCGCGGCCCTCAAGCTCGGTGCCGAGGTGACGGTGACGGCCGACAGCGTGGCGGGCGTCTTCGCGGGTCGGGTCACGGCCATCAACGCCGTGGTGGATCAGGCGACCCGAAACGTCATGGTCCAGGCGACGTTCCGAAATCTCAGTGGCTCCCTCCGCCCGGGCATGTACGTCGACGTCCAGGCGAGCCGGGGGTCGGCGCAGCAGGTGATCGCCCTCCCAGCCTCGGCGGTGAGCTACGCGCCCTATGGCAACTCGGTCTTCGTCGTCAGCCAGCTCAAGGATCCGAAGGGGAAGACCTACGCCGGCGTGTCGCAGCGCTTCGTGAAGCTCGGCGCCGGCCGCGGCGACCAGGTGGCCGTCGTCTCCGGACTCAAGCCGGGGGAGGAAATCGTCACCTCCGGCGTGTTCAAGCTCCGAAACGGCGCCGCCGTGTTCGTGAACAACAAGGTCATTCCGTCCAACAATCCCACGCCGAAGCCGGAGGACAGCTGAGATGAAATTCACCGACCTGTTCGTCAAGCGGCCGGTCCTGGCGATGGTCGTCAATCTGGTCATTCTCATCGCCGGGCTCCAGTCGATCCGCTCCCTCAGCGTCCGGCAGTATCCGCGGAGTGACATGGCGGTCATCACGGTCTCGACGGCGTACGTCGGGGCCAACGCCGATCTCGTGCGAGGCTTCATCACGACACCGCTCGAGCGAGTGATCGCGAGCGCGGACGGCATCGATTACATCGAGTCGTCGAGCGCTCAGGGCGTGAGCACGATCACGGCCCACTTGAAGCTCAACTACGATACGAACGCGGCCCTTACTCAGGTCCAGGCCAAGGTGGCCCAGGTTCGAAACGACCTGCCCCCCGAGGCCGAGGCGCCGATCATCAACATCGAGACCGCGGACAACCGGTTCGCGGCGATGTACCTCGGGTTCTCGTCCAAGGATCTCGACCAGAACCAGATCACGGACTACCTGACCCGGGTGGTGCAGCCCAAGCTGAGCGCGATCGAGGGCGTGCAGCGGGCCGATATCCTCGGCGGGCGCACGTTCGCCATGCGCATCTGGCTCAAGCCGGATCTCATGGCAGCCCGCGGGATCTCGCCGTCGGACGTCCACGACGCTCTGGCGGACAACAACTACCTGGCCGCGGTCGGGAGCACGAAGGGCTCCATGGTCTCCGTGAACCTCGTGGCCAACACGGACCTCCAGACTCCGGACGAGTTCCGCCAGCTCGTGGTGAAGGAGGACAAGGGAAACGTCGTGCGGCTGGGCGACATCGCCGACGTGTCCCTGGGGGCGGAGAACTACGAGCAGGACGTCCGCTTCGACGGGCAGGGGGCGACGTTCATGGGGATCTGGGTGCTCCCAACCGCGAACACGCTCGAGGTGATCCACCGCGTGCGCGAGGCGCTGCCGGGCATCGAGGCTCAGCTTCCGGTCGGGATGAAGGCTGGGATCCCGTACGACTCGACCGAGTACATCGAGAGCGCCATCCACGAGGTGCTGAAGACCCTCACCGAGACGCTCCTCATCGTGGTCCTCGTCATCTTCCTGTTCCTGGGATCCGTGCGCGGCGTGATCATCCCGGTCGTGGCCATTCCGATCTCCTTGATCGGAGCTGTGTTCCTGATGGCGGCCGCCGGATTCACGATCAACCTCCTGACCCTGCTCGCGATCGTGCTCTCGGTGGGGCTCGTGGTCGACGACGCGATCGTCATGGTCGAGAACGTCGAGCGACATCTCCGCGCCGGCTCGAAACCGATGCAGGCGGCGATCGACGCCGCCCGGGAGCTGACCGGCCCGATCATCGCCATGACGATCACCCTGGCCGCGGTCTATACGCCGGTCGCGATTCAGGGGGGCCTCACGGGATCGCTGTTCCGCGAGTTCGCGTTCACGCTCGCGGGCGCTGTCGTGGTGTCGGGTGTCGTCGCGCTCACACTGTCCCCGATGATGGGATCGCGGCTCCTCCGCGCCGGCGACGACGAAAAGGGCTTCGCGGGGTGGATCAATCGCCGGTTCGATCGTGTCCGCGACGGTTACAAAGACGCACTCGCGTCGACCCTCCGGTATCGCCCGGCGGTCTACGTCGTGTGGGCGTTCGTGGTGCTCCTGATCCCGCCGTTCTACCTGTTCTCGCAGCGGGAGCTGGCGCCGCGCGAGGATCCGGGGGTCGTGTTTGGGATCATCCAGGGGTCGGCCAACTCGACGCTCGACCAGACGCGTCTTTTCACAACGGCCGTCAACGACGTCTATCAGTCGTTCCCGGAGACGAAGAACACGTTCCAGCTCACGTTCCCGACGGGCGGCTTCGGCGGGATGGTCACCAAGCCGTGGGGCGACCGGAAGAAAAACACCGCCCAGCTCCAGGTGGAAGCGGCCGCACAATTCTCGAAGATCCCGGGAATCCGGGTCATCTCCCTCGTCCCACCCCCGCTCCCCGGTGGCGGCGATTTCCCCGTGGATCTCGTCATCGCGTCGACCGCGGAGCCGCAGCAGCTCATCGAGTTCTCGAACCAGCTCGTCCAGAAGGCGTACGCGAGCGGACTCTTCATGTTTGCCGATGCGGACTTGAAGTATGACCAGCCCCAGGCCGAGGTCGTCTTCAACCGCGACCAGGTGCGCTCGCAAGGAGTCGAGCTGAGCCAGGCGGGGAAGGACCTCTCGACGCTACTCGGCGGCAACTACGTCAACCGGTTCAGCATTCAGGGCCGGAGCTACAAGGTGATCCCGCAGGTGAAGCGGACGGAGCGGCTCACCCCCGATCAGCTCGAGAACATGTACGTCACCGGGACCGACGGCGGACTGGTGCCGCTCTCGACCTTCGCGTCGATCCAGTCGAGCACGCAGCCGCGCGAGCTGAAGCGCTTCCAGCAGCTCAACGCGGTCCGGATCCAGGGAGTCGTTCCTCCGAACGTGTCGCTGGACCAAGCGCTCACGTATCTCGAGGGAGAAGCGAAGAAGATCCTTCCGCAGGGCTACACGATCGACTACGCGGGCGAGTCGCGGCAGCTTCGGACGGAAGGGAGCCGGTTCCTCGGCATCTTCCTTCTCTCGGCGGTCCTGATCTTCCTGGTGCTCGCGGCCCAGTTCGAGAGCTTCCGGGATCCGTTCGTGATCCTCGCGGGGTCGGCGCCGCTCGCGGTGAGCGGGGCGCTCCTTTTTTCGTTCCTGGGATTCACGAGCCTCAACATCTACAGCCAGGTCGGGCTCATCACGCTGGTCGGACTGGTGGCGAAGAACGGGATCCTGATCGTGCAGTTCGCGAACCAGCTCCGGGAGACGGGCATCGCCAAGCTCGAGGCGGTGATCGAAGCGTCGGGCACGAGACTTCGTCCGATCCTCATGACCACGGCGGCCACGGTGTTCGGCCACCTGCCGCTCATCTTCGCGAGCGGACCGGGGTCGGGCGCGCGAAACTCGATCGGGATCATGCTGGTGACCGGCATGATCATCGGGACGGCGTTCACGCTCTTCGTGGTGCCGTCGATCTACATGCTCGTGGCGCACGCCCAGGAGCGGGTGGCGGTTCGTGAGAAAGAGGCGGCGCCCGGAGACTTGGGTGAGGCTCCGGAGGAAATCCCAGCGGTCGCGACCGTCTGAGGGAGGAGTGACCATGGCGACATTCGGGAGGGTCACCCCACGAGCAGGCCAGGTGCGGTACCATCCCCAGACCTGATGCTTCCAACGACACGAATTCTGACGGCGATGCTGATCGCTGCCGCGGCCCTGACGATCCCGGGGCCGCCGGCGGCGACGGCGGCCGACCTCAAGAAGGTCTACGGAGCGGCACTCGGAGGCGACATGGCGAGAGCCCTCGCCATCCTCGACTCGATCGACGTGTCCCAGCTGAGCCCGAAGGACTCCACCGCCCGGGAATGCCTGAAGCGGACCTTCGGGAACCCGCCGGTGCACGAAGACCTCCCGCCGAAGTCGGGACAGATCCTGGATGCGTATAGGACCTACTGGCAGACCGCGATGCTCAGGCGTGCGCCCCAGGCCGACGCGGAGCGAACCCTGCTCGGCACTCTCCGATCCATCCTCGCGATCGCACCCACGGACACCGCCCGCCTCGATGACGTCAGCGAGCGCGCTCGCCTCGCGATCGCCGGAGAAAGGCTCTTTGCACTGACCGGCGTCACGCTGCCCTACTACGAGCTGATGATCTGGCGGACCCAGGAGCCAACCACGTACCACGTGAAGCTTCCCGAGCGAACGATCGAGGTCCATGTCGTGTTCCTCGACGACTTCGTGTCCCTGGGGTGGGCTGGCTATGCGACGTGCGGGCGTGCGCACTCCGGAGGCTGGGCGACACAGGACTCGCTCTTTGCTCTGAAGTCCGCCTACG
>DASTKC010000002.1:0-4599 GCA_035716085.1 Candidatus Eiseniibacteriota bacterium
ATGCTCGCTTCCCAGGCCACTCCTTCCGCGAGAACTCCGAGCCCGCTTCCCAGGATGAGCCCGACGCGCGGTGATGATTGCGTGCGGCGTCGGACGACGCGGAGCGCTTCGTCGATGTCGATCGCGACCGCGCCGGTCGCGGAGCGCGGACCAGCCGCCATTACAGGACGTCCGGGTCGGTGCCGGTCTGCGGCGAGAGCGCGAGGCGGAGCGCCCGCCTCGAGAGGAGCATCAGGTAGACGAGCGCGATGAGATACGGCGCAAGGTCGAGAGCGATGCCCCATTCCGGCTTTGTGCCGCCGAGAGGGCGCGCCGCGCGCACGAGCGCGGGCCCCAGGGCGAGGAGCACCGCCGGCACGAGCGACCAGCGCGCGGCGATGACGCACGCGAGCGCCAGGATCCCGAGCGCCGCGGGAGGCGCGGCGGCGTGCGAGCGCGCGAGCAGGACGACCGCCGGGGCGGCGAACGCTCCGCCCACGACCGCGGCGCCGATCCGGTACGCGGTCGGGGGCGCGCCGGGAACCCACCACGCCGGATTCTCTCCGAACGCGCGGAGCCTGAGACCGAACGACGTGTTCGCGAGGATCGCGGCGCCGAGAACGATGAGGAGCGGCGCGGCCCAGACCGCCGGATTCAGAGCGAGCACGGCCGCGTAGGTGTCGTCGAACGTCGTCCCCTGGAGGAGCCAGGCATCCGCTGACTGCGTGGCAAGGAGCGGAGCGTGGGAGCGCAGGAGGAGGACCAGCGCGCTCCACGGGACGAGGCTCGCGACGAAGGTTCCGAGGGCCGGATCGACGCGCGTGAGCTGGACGAGCGTTCCCGCGGCGGCCGCGAAGACGAGCGCCGCACCCAGGGCCGCGAACACGGCCACGGCGATCTGTCCCGTCGCCTCGTAGCCGAAGAAGAGTCCCAGCCACGCGCTCGCGACGCATCCCTCGACCCCGAGACCGGAGAGGCCCGCGCGCTCCCAGAAGAGGCACGCCACGATGAGGAGCGCGAGCGCGAGCCACTCGATGGGGAGCTGCACCAGCGGGCCCAGGTAGAGCGAAGCGTCCACGCCGGCCCTCAGCCCGCTTCGCGCAACAGGGAGCGGACCTTCGTCTTCAGGAGATCGATCGCGACCGCATTGTAGCCGCCCTCGGGAATCACGAGATCGGCGTAGCGCTTCGATGGCTCGACGAACTGGAGATGCATCGGCCGCACGCTCGCTTCGTACTGGCGGATCACCTGGTCGAGCGTCCGTCCGCGCTCGGTCAGGTCGCGCTTCAGTCTCCGGATGAACCGGATGTCGGGATCCGCGTCGACGTAGAGCTTGATGTCCATGAGCTGGCGGATCGCCGGATCGTCGAGGATCAGGATGCCGTCCAGGATGATGATGCGGCGTCCCTTCGCCTTCACCGGCTGCGGATGCCGCGTGTGCGTGCGCATGTCGTAGATCGGAATGTCGGCCTCGCCGCCGCCGAGGAGCGCCTCGAGATGGCTGCGCAGGAGATCGCGGTCGAACGCCTCGGGATGGTCGAAGTTACGGCTCTCGCGCTCTCCGAGCGGGATGTTGGTGAGGTCCTTGTAGTAGGAGTCCTGCTCGAGGATCAGGACCTTCTCCGAGCCGATGTCCTCGGAGATGGACTGCGCGACGAGGGTCTTGCCCGCTCCCGTGCCGCCCGCGATGCCGATGAGGATGCCGCGCCGGTTGGCCCCCGGCGTCACCGAGCGGTCTCCGGAACGCGATCGGGCTCGAGCTCCATCGGCTGGATGGCGGCGATGTAGGGGAGATGCCGGAAGCGCTCGGCAAAGTCGAGACCGTAGCCGACGAGGAATCGGTCGGGGACCACGAAGCCGACGTAGTCGAGTGGGACCTCGCGCTCGCGCCGCTCCCGCTTGTCGAGAAGGGTCGCGATCTTCAGTGAGCGCGGACCGCGCGCGAGGAGCGTGTCCCTCAGGAAGGAGAGCGTGTGCCCGCTGTCCACGATGTCCTCGACCAGGATGACGTCGCGGCCGGCGATCTCGCGCTCGAGGTCCTTCACGAGGCGCGGAGCGCGGCTCGACTCGCTCGATGAGCCGTAGGACGTCACGCTCACGAAATCCAGCTCGTGCGGGATCGGGATGGCGCGCATGAGATCGGCGACGAAGAAGATGCAGCCGTTCAGGACGCCGACGAGAAGGGGGGTGCCGTGGGGGTGGTCCCGGGCGATCTGCTTGCCCAGCTCCCCGATCCGGCGGTGGATATCAGCCGTTCCGATCAGCACTTCCATGGCAGGCGGCTCTCCCGTTGGGCCCGCGGCACTCTAGCATCGGCGGAAGCGGGGTGTCAAACCGCCGGCCGGGCCTGCCAATTCCGCGCAAGTTCCATCCCACCTTGCCGATAATAGGCGGAGACTCGCGCAGGACAGGTGCTCCTCGAAGGAGGAAGGGCTTGGCCGAGCAGGTGGTCATGGAGCGAAGGAACGGGCAGCGGAGGCGGTCCGACCGGCGGGCCCAGGGGCGCATGGAGCAGCAGATGCTCTACCTCCTCTGGGGCGTCGGCATTCTCAACTACACGGACGCCGCCCAGACGGTCTACCTGCTCAACGCGAAGATGATGATCGAGGCGAACCGCATCATGGCGTTCCTCCTCGATCACTCGCCCTACGTGTTCTGGATGTACAAGACGCTCGTTCCCACCCTCGGCTGCGTGCTCCTCTGGCGCTACCGGAGGAGGGTGCGCTGGCTCTACGGCGCGGTGCTCACCGTGTTCGTCGTCTATCTCACCGTCGTGATTCGAAGCTTCCTCTACATGGCCCTGCCGATCGCGCCGCACGCCTGACCGCCCGTCGTTCCCGCTGACCGTGCAAGATTCCACTGGGTGGCTTTTCGCATCACCGTGGTGGCCTGGGCGCAATTCCCCAGCCGTCGCCGGCGCGCGGGCGACGGCCGGAACTTTCTGGAAAATCGTCGGTTCGAAGGAGTGGCACCGCCCCCTGATGGGCCGGCCGGCGGTGCAATATCCAATGGCATGACACGTGCAATTCCCCCCCTCCGGCGCGTAGATGGTTGCGCCTGGACAGGGGGTGTCCTATGGGCGGTCCACACTATCTGAAGCTGGCGATCCAGCCCGACCTCAAAGCGCCGTCCGCGCACGAGGACGTCGGCTACTTCTTCATCAACAGCTTCCTCCTCTCGCGCATCGATTCGGACCTTCCGTCCGACCTCGCCGAGTTCGACGAGGACGTGAACATCTACACGGCGTCACTTCTCTCCGGCGTGGTCTCGGGGCGCGAGGATCTGCTCCGCGCCGACCTCGTCTCGACGCGCGACGCGGACGTGTTCGCGCGGGTCCAGGAGAGCAAGGACCAGCGCTATCGCTACCGCGTGTACAAGGCCAACGCGGACTTCCTCTACGTCTCGCTCGGCATCTTCAGCGAGGGCATGGCGGGCGTGGATCCCGTGCGCGCCACCGACGAGGATGCGGACCGTCTCACGGGGCGCGGCAAGTCCTACTACCAGTTCGCGTCCGCGTACGCGGAGCGGCTCTACGGGCCCAAGGCGGGCATAACCGAGGTGATGGACAAGCTCTCGCGGAATTTCGAGGCCTACACCAAGGTGATGACCTGGATGAGCGGCGAGTACCTGAATCTCGTGCGCCGGCTGAGCGCGGGCGAGGTCTTCCACATCGAGCGCTCCGCGCAGGAGTCGTTCGAAGGCGAGCACAAGCGCGCGACCTGGGACGCGCTCCTCGACAGCTACGTGGAGTGGCAGAAGACCCACGCGAAGGACGCCCGCCGCCGGCTCATGCGCGCCGCGCGCGAGCTCAAGCGCATCGACCCGGAGTTCTCGCTCCGCGTCTTCCGCGAGAAGTGGGGCCCGCCCCGGCGTCCGTAGCTCCTTCCCGATCCATGAGAACGCCTGAAGCGGCCGCCCGAGCGGCCGCTTCGTTTGACACCCCCCGCGCGGTCCAGTAGCTTGGACCGGCTCATGAATTCTCCTCTGCGAATCGGCATGCTCGGCTGCGGCGTGGTGGGTACGGGACTCCTCCACTTGCTGCGCGACCGCGCCTCCGAGATCGAGCAGGCGGTGGGCGCGCCTCTACGTGTGATGCGCGTCGCCGTGGCGGATCCGAAGAAGCGGCGCGAAGCCGCGCTCGAGGGTGCGACCGTGGGGGGCGACGCGATGGCCGTCTCGGAGGCGGAGGACATCGACCTCCTCGTCGAGGTGATGGGAGGCGCCGACCGCGCGCTCCCTCCCGTGACCCGCGCGCTCGAGCGCGGCCTCCCGGTCGTCACCGCGAACAAGCTCCTCGTGGCGAATCACGGCGCCGAGCTCGAGGCTATTGCCGCGCGCACGGGAGCCACGCTTCGCTACGAGGCGTCCGTCGCCGGCGTGATCCCGGTGCTCCAGATCCTGGACCACGGCCTCCGCACCGAGCGCTTCCAGCTCCTCGTCGGGATCCTGAACGGCACGACGAACTACATCCTCTCGACGATGGAGCGGGAGGGGCGCGACTTCGCCGAGGCTCTCGAAGCGGCGCGGAAGCTCGGCTTCGCGGAGTCGGACCCAAGCCTCGATCTCTCCGGCGCCGACACCGCGCAGAAGCTCACGATCCTCGTGCGGCGCGCGTTCCCC
>DASTKC010000003.1:0-8052 GCA_035716085.1 Candidatus Eiseniibacteriota bacterium
CGGGCGGAAGAACTCCGTGTTCACGCCCCCCGGGGCGTGAACCGCGCGGACGCGGTTGCGCGCAACATGGCGCGCCATGCCGAGGGAGTTCGCGATCACGAGGTCCGCGCTCCGCCATGCCTCGCGCGCCCGCGGCGCCCCTTCGAGCACCGCGTAGAACGCCCGGAGCGCGCCGGGCACCTTCGATTGTAGGAAGAGGACCGGATCGGGGGAAAGCAGGACGTCCCAGGTGGTACGGGGCAGGTCGTCGAGAATTCCGATCCGTCCCGCGAACGGAAGCCACGGCCTGGCTACCCCCGCGGACGGCGGGGTGAGGAGCGCGACCTCGTGTCCGCGCGCGGTCCAGACGCGGCCCAGCTCGAAGAATCGGCGGATACCGCCGTACACGCCGAGATGAGGGAGGAGGACGGCGATCCGGAGGGCGTCCATCGGGGCGCGGAGTTTACATTTGCCTGCCCTCGGAGGGTGGACTAAATTCGCAGGCTATGCCCCGTCCGGAACCACGCTCCACCGTCGCTTGGCTCCGATTCTTGAGCGCCCTCCCCGGGGTCCCCGGCCACGAGGCCCCCGCCGCGGAGGCCATCGCCAAGGCGTTCTCGATCCATGCCGACCGCGTGGAGCGGGATCGAGCCGGCAACGTGCGCGGCTGGATCGAGGGAAGCGCGCCGAAGCCGAGGCCGCGCGCGCTCTTTGCCGCCCACATGGACCGGATCGGCTTCCTCGTGAAGGCGATCGAGCCAGGGGGCTTCATCCGCCTGACCGAGCTCGGCGGCTTCGATTCGAGGACCCTCCTCGCCAAGGAGGTCGTGATCCACTCGAGCCCGCCGATCGTCGGACTCTTCGCGACCAAGCCGCCCCATCTCTTGAAGAAGGGTGAGGCGGACCGGGTCATCCCGAGCGAGGATCTCTACATCGACACCGGCCGCTCCGAGCGCGATGTGCGCCGGATGGTTCCGATCGGAACGCCCGTGACCTTGCGCCAGCCTCCGGTCGACCTCCTCGGCGGCCGGCTCGCGGCTCCCGCCATGGACGATCGGGCGGGCGTGGCCGTGCTCCTCGGCATGCTCGAGATCCTCCACACCAACCGGCCCGAGTGGGATGTGGTCATGGTGGCCACGGTCGAGGAGGAGTTCGGTCTCTACTGTCTGGGCGCCAAGACGGCGACCGAGTCCATCGGCCCGCAGCTCGGGGTGGCGATCGACGTCACGCACGGCGACATGCCCGGAGTCAAAGAGGGCGACACCTACCCGCTGGGCAGCGGCCCTTCGATCTGCGTGGGCGGGAACATTCATCCGCTCGTGTTCGAGGGAATGAAGCGGAGCGCCCGCACGCTCGGCCTTCCCTACAGCGTCGAGGGATGCCCCATCACATCCGCCACGGACGCGATGGACATCCAGATCGCGCGCGAGGGCGTTCCCACCGGCGTGATCGGGATCCCGTGCCGCTACATGCACACGGGGATCGAAACCGTCGCACCCGAGGATGTGGACCGCTGCGCCAGGGTGCTCGCACACTTCGTCGCCAGCCTCGAGCCCTCGTGGCGCGCGGAGGAGGTGCTCAAGTGATCGCCCCTCCGTTCGACGATGCGCTCCTCGGACGGCTCTCGGAGGCATCCGGCGTGAGCGGCGGCGAGGACGCCGTGCGCCGCATCCTGATCGACGACGTGCGCGACCACGTGGACACGCTCGAGATCGACGCTCTGGGGAGTCTCGTCGCGAGGATCTCGCCCGCGGCGCCGCGATCGTCGCGGCCGAAGAGCTCGCGCCGTCCGCGAAACGGACCGCATGTGCTCCTCTGCGCACACATGGACGAAGTCGGACTGATGGTGTTCGCGATCGAGAAGGATGGACGCCTGCGGGTCCGCCGCGTGGGAGGCATCGACCAGCGCATCCTCGTCGGGCAGGTGTTCCGCGTCGGCGCCAACGGGCTCAAGGGCGTGCTCGGCGCGCTTCCGCCGCATCTCGTTCCCCGCCCCGAGCGCGAGAAGGTGATCTCGATCGACGACATGTACCTCGACATCGGCGCCTCGACGCGAGAGGAGGCGGAGCGCCACGTGGCCGTGGGCGACTACGCTTGCTTCGACACCACCTATGAGAAGTGGGGATCCACGCGAAAGGGCAAGGCGTTCGACGATCGCGTGGGATGCACCGTGCTCGCGAGCCTCGTGAAGAAGCGTCCCCCCGTGCCCGTGATCGCGGTCTGGAGCGTGCAGGAAGAGGTGGGCCTGCGCGGCGCGGGAGCCGCGGCGCGCCGCGCGAACGCCGATGTCGCGATCGTGCTCGAGGGCACCGCGTCCGGCGAAGCGCCCGGCGCATCTCCCGGTGAAAGCGCTCCCGTCATGGGTGGCGGCCCCGCTCTGACGGTGCAGGACCGCACGCTCATGGCCGATGCGCGGCTCGTGGATCTGCTCGAACGAACCGGCAAGGAGCGCAAGATCCCCACCCAGTGGAAGCGCCCCGGCGTCGGCGGCACCGACGCGGGACGCATCTCGCTCTCCGGCGCGGGCATTCCGTCCGCGGTCGTGTCGGTCGCGTGCCGCTACATCCACGCTCCTGCCGCATACCTCGACGTGCGCGACCCGCAGCGCGTCACGGCGCTCGTCTGGCACACGCTGGAATCCCTGAGAAAGGAGTGGACGTGAGCTCGCTCGAATCCAATGTCGACGCCCTGCTTCCCGAGCTCCTCGCCGCCTTCGGTCCGTCGGGTCGCGAGAGCGGCGTTCGCCGCACGCTTCGGAAGGCGCTGCGCGGTCTCGGCACCCTGAGCGAGGACGCGACCGGGAACTTGAGGCTCCACCGCCCGGGCCGCGGACCGCGTCTTCTGCTCGCCACTCCGATGGACGCGGCGGGTGTCATCGTGACACGCGTGGATGCGAGCGGGCTCGGTCGCGTCACGCTTCTCGGCGCCCGCGCGCCGGTCGAGCTCGTGGGCTCCACCGTGGTGTTCGAGGACGGCCGGAAGGCGCTCCTCGGGTACGACCGCGGACCGGGATCGAAGAACGGCGTCGACCTCGAGGCGGATCAGCTCTTCCTCGAGACCGGCCTCGGGAAGAAGGGCGAGCGCGAGTTCCCTGTCGGATCCGTCGGCGCGATCGAGGATCGTCCCGCCAGGCTCGGCGAGTTCTGGTGCGGGGCGAATCTCGAGGGACGCGCCGGCTGCGCCGCGGTCGTGGCTGCGCTTCGGGTCGCACGCTCGTCGCGGTATGATCTCCACGTCGTCTTCGCGGCACAGTCCGACCTCGGCTCCCGCGGCGCCACGACCGGCGCGTTCGGGATCGATCCCGAGCTTGCGATCGTGGTCGACGTCGCGCACCTGGAGGGGAAAGAGACACCGGGCATCGCCGTCGGCAAGGGGCCGTGTCTCGGGTTGAAGGAATCGGGCTACGTCGCGCATCCGGAGGCTCTCGCCTTGCTGAAGAAGGCCGCCGCGGCAGCGCGTTTGAAAACACAGTGGTTGATCCGCGAGCACGAAGGGACCGACGCGCGCGCGATTCGCGCCGCGCGGACCGGGGTCCCGACCGCGCTCGTGGCCATTCCCGCACGTAGGAGCGGCGCCGCGTTCTCGCTCGCCCACGCGCGCGACATCACACAAACCGCGGCGCTCGTCGCGAAGCTACTCGCGGGCGCGCCGGCCAAGGGAGGATCTCGATGAAGGTCTCCGCACGCGGGGTCGAGGCGCAGGCCTCCCCCATCCGCCGGCTCGCTCCGCACGCCGACGAGGCGGCCCGGAGCGGCGCCAAGGTCTACTACTTGAATATCGGACAGCCCGACCTCCCGACGCCGGACATCGTGATGGATCGGATCCGCTCGTACCCCGGCAAGTACGTCCCGTACAGCCCGTCCGCCGGGACCGCCGAGTTCCAGAAAGGCATGGCCGGCTACTACCAGCAGCACGGACTGTCGGTCGCGCCCGCGGAAGTGCTCACGACCGTCGGCGGGAGCGAAGCGCTCCAGTTCGCCTTCTGGGCTTTGTTCGATCCGGGCGACGAGGTGTTGCTGTTCGAGCCGTTCTACACGAACTACGCGACGATGGCGCTGCTGGCGGGCGTGTCGGTGAAGGCCATGACCTGCGATGGACGGAATGGCTACCACCTGCCCCCGATCGAAGCCGTGGAGCGCGCCGTGGGACCGAAGACGCGCGGGATCTTGATCTGCGCGCCGTCCAATCCCACCGGCACGGCGTACACGGCGGCCGAAATCGACGCGATCGTGGATCTCGCGAAGCGAAAGGACCTCTGGATCATCACCGACGAGGCCTATCGCGAGTTCATCTACGACGGCG
The DNA here is from genome assembly GCA_035716085.1 of Candidatus Eiseniibacteriota bacterium. GTDB lineage: Bacteria > Eisenbacteria > RBG-16-71-46 > SZUA-252 > SZUA-252 > WS-9. Next base: position 4,282 of record DASTKC010000003.1, read on the forward strand.
GCAAATGTGAGAGCCCGATGACGCGCCCGGGCGCGGATCAGCGCACAGTGTTGGTGGACTCGATCTCGAAGCGCTTGAACATGTGCGGCGCCCGCGTGGGCGCCCTGGTGACGAAGAACGCGGCCGTGCGCGAGGCGTGCTTGAAGTTCGCGCAGGCGCGGCTGTCGCCGCCGACCCTGGGCCAGTACGCGGCCTCGGTGATCGACCAGGTACCCGCGGCGTACACACAGGGGGTCGTCGCCGAGTTCAAGAAGCGGCGCGATCTCGTGCTCGATGGGCTCGCCAAGATCCCCGGCACGTTCGCGCGGAAGCCGGAGGGTGCGTTCTATCTGATGGCCGAGCTCCCCGTGCCCGATGCGGAGGAGTTCGTGATCTGGATGCTCCGCGAGTACCGGAAGGACAACGCGACGATCATGGTCGCGCCGGGCGACGGCTTCTACGCGACGCCGGGCCGCGGCAAGAACGAGATCCGGTTCGCCTACGTGCTCGAGACCGGTGCTTTGAAGGCCGCGATGGAGGTCCTGGCCGGAGCGCTCGAGGCGTATCCGGTGAAGGCGGCGCGGTAGGCGCCGCGTTGCGCCTCGCGGTCATCGGTCTCTTCCTCGCCGCTCAGGCGTCCGCTCAGCCCGCCCGCGATTCCTGGCCGGTTGGCGCGGCCCCGGAGTCACGGGTCCGGGTCACTGCTCCCAGGTCATCGGTCCCACAAGCGGTGGGCCGGGTCCATCACTGGACGCCCGACTCGCTCGTGATTCAGCTCGATCCCTCCCAGGCCGCCGCGCCGGCCATGGCTTCGTTTCACCGGACCTCGATCACCCGCCTCGAAACCAGTGAAGGCTTGAAGGGGCACACCGTACGCGGCGCCTTCCTCGGCTTCCTGGTCGGCAGCGTCGCCGGATTCTTCGTGGCCGAGGCTGTCCTGGACGAGGACGCCGATCCCTACGGGACCAGCTTCGATGGCGGAGCCGTGGTCGCGGTGTGGGCCGGTACTACCGTGCTCACAACGGTGCTTGGGGGGATCATCGGAGGGGCTGAGAAGTCGGAGCGGTGGAAGGACGTCGGCGGGTTCTAGCGTATGGCCGGTGCCGGAGGGAGGCGTGGACGTGTGACTTAGACACCTTGGCGCTTTTCTTCGCAATGCGGGTGCGCTTTTCTGGGGGACGCGCGTTTTCTCAGGTGAGTGGCCCGCGTCCTCGGGCCATGGACACCGCCTTGGGTATCATTGGCCGCGGCGGCGCAGGAGTTGTAGTCTCGACTCCCCTGGTGCAAGAGTGCCCATGATCGCACCCTTCCCCCCAGGTCCCCACGCCAGCATCGCCGAACGTAGGATCGAAAAGGGGGGCTCCGCCGTGATCTCGCGTGCCTGGATGACCGTCGCTCTCTCCGTTCTGACAGCCCTGCTCCTTGTAAGCCCCGCCCACGCTCAGTACATGTACCTCGACTCCAACGGGGACGGCGTTCGCTCGACCGCCGATGTCGTGAACTCCGCAGGACCGACGACCATCGACGTCTGGCTGGATACGGCGCACAACCGAGATGGAACCCTGGCGGTCTGCTATCCCGACACGACCCAACCCAACACGATCGGCTCGTACGTATTCTCGCTGCGGGCCGCTAACGGCACGGCGATCTGGAGCGGCTTCGTCAATCGCCAGTCCACGATGACCGTCGCCTTCGGAGAGCACTCGAGCTCGACCGAATACGAAAATGGCTACGGGGGGCCCAGTCTCTTGTCCGCGGGGCTCTATCGCCTGGCTACGATCGTCCTGACGATTCAATCCGGAACGCCATCCGTCGACATCGTGCCTTCCATCACGGGCGCCGTGGACGTGACGAGCTTCGGCTCGGCCTGTTACGGGCACGACTTCGACAACACAATGAAGCTGGGCACCGACTGGTACGACGTCGACGGCCTCCCGTTCGGAACGGGCGGCTCCAACCAGCCTCCGCTCCTCGCGCAGCCGGACGACATGACGGTGGCCAGCGGGACGTTGGCGTTCCAGACCCTCACGGCGACCGACGCGGATCATCAGACGCTCACCTTCTCCAAAACGGTCGGCCCGACCTTCCTGATCGTCACGACCCTGGACCCGGGAGCGGGAACGGCCACGGGTCAGATCGCGCTCTCCCCCACGACCGGCGATGTCGGCACGAGCACCGGAACGGTCGCTGTGACCGACGGTTTCGCGTCGGCCGAGCGTTCGTTCCAGATCACCGTGACCGAAGGAGCCAATCGCGCTCCGTCGCTGTCGGCCCCTGCCATCGTGACGGCGGTCGCCGGAACCACGCCGCGCTTCCCGCTCAGCGCGTCCGACCCCGATGGGCAGACGCTCTCGTTCCACAAGATCGCCGGCCCCGATTACGCGCACGTCGCGACGCTCGCGTCGGGAATGGGGGGCGCCGTGGGAAGCCTCGACCTGGATCCGACTGCCTGCGATGCCGGCGTGACCGCAGCCACCGTCGAAGCCACGGATGGCATCGCGAGCGACTCCAAGTCCATCGACATCCTCGTGAAGACTCGCGGGGGTGCGCCGGCGCAGCCTCCAGCCGTCGCGGCCTATGGCGCGTTGGTCCTGGCCGCTGGAGACTTGAACGGCGATCAGCACGTCGACCTCCTGGCGGGCGGGCAAGATGGCGAGCTCACGACCCTGATCGGTCACGGGGACGGCTCATTCACAACAAGCGCCCAGGGCGTGCGGGGATCCGAGCTCACGTCCGTGACGCTGGGGGACTGGAACTCGGACGGCATGCTGGACGCCGCAATCACCGTCCTGAATCCGGACCACATCGTGATCCTGAGCGGCGACGGGGCGGGCGGGCTGAGCCAGACAGAGTTCTATCCCGCATCGAGCATTCCCCAAGCCATCCGGTCCGGCGACCTGGACCGCGACGGCGACCTCGACCTGGTCGTAGCCCAGAGTGCCGGAGTGTCCGTGTACCTGGGGAACGGCGACGGCACGTTCGCGACCCGGACGGACTATCCCATGGGGGGCGTGTCCCACGGGCTCGTCCTCGAGGACTTCAATCTGGACGGGCGTCTCGATGTGGCGACCGCCAACCTCGCGTCCCACGATCTCGGCATCCGCCTCGGCTTCGGGAACGGCACGCTCGGAGATGCCGCGCACATCGCCCTCAGCGCAGCTCCATTCGATCTGATCGCGCGCGACTGGAATCGCGACGGCAAGTTGGATCTCGCCATCGGCATGGGGAGCGACAACGTACGCATCTACACCGGTGACGGAGCCGGCCGGTTCACGGCGGGTGCGACGCTCTCCGGGTTTGGGGATCTCATCCAGCTTGCGTCAGCGGACCTGGACCTCGACGGGAACGACGACCTCATCGCGACGAGCTTGGCCATCGTGGTCAATCAGCCGACCATCCAACTCGCGCAGGGCCATGGGGACGGAACATTCGGCACGAATCGAGTGCTCACCACCCAGGAGGCCTACGGCCCGGCAAGCGCCGATCTCGACGAGGATGGCTTCCCTGACCTCGCGGTGGCCGCCGGTAACATATTCCTCTGGCTCAACGACGCGGGCGGAGCCGGCGCACCGGAAGCCCGCGCCTTTACAGATTCCAACGCTCCCGCCGGGGGCAAACCGACCACGTGCATGCGCCTCGAGCCGGTCGCCGGATCGTACGAGAACGCGGACCTGGACCTCACGTCGATCACGCTGTCTCCGGTGGACGGCGGCGGCAGCATCCATGCTGTCGCCACCAAGTCCGCGATCGTGATGGATACGGATGGCAACGGAGTCGCCGAAGTGCCCGTTT
>DASTKC010000004.1:0-22143 GCA_035716085.1 Candidatus Eiseniibacteriota bacterium
GAGCACCTGATCCAGGAGGCTTGTATACGATGAAGATCGAGCGTTCGTTCACTCGGGTCGCGGCTCGGCGCCTCGTTCGGGCCCTCTCACTCGCCGGGCTCGCCGCGCTGACGGCAGGATGCGCCGCCACCTCGGTCAAGCCCTGGGATCGCGATCTCCTCGCCCAGAAGAAGATGCAGCTCGTCCCCCATCCGATGGTGAACGCCATCGACGAGCACATCTATTTCAGCAAGGAAGGCTCGACCGGCGGCCTGGACGTCGGCGGCGGCGGCTGCGGATGCAACTAGCTTCACCGGGCCAAGCCTCCATTCGCGGCAAGCTGGGAACCGCGGCCTGCATGCTGCTCGCGTCGGTGGCTCCGGCCGCCGCGCGCGGAGATGCATCGGGAGCCGTGACCCAGGTCGACGCGACCATGCTCCTCTACGGCGAGCAGAGCCGGACGAACGTCATCGAGCCCACCGTGCGCGTGACGCGCATCCAGCCGAGCGGCCGTTCGCTGTCGGGGCAGATCGTCCTCGACGCGATGACCGGCGCCACGCCGACCGGAGCGATGCCCCCGGGTGTCGTGGACTCGACCGCGACGTTGCCCCCCGGCGAGGAGGCGCGGCGCGTCCAGACGATGACGGCGGCCTCGGGCGGCGGTGGCGGCGGATCCGAACACGCGCCCGATCCAGGCGCGATTCCCCTGGCCCAATTCAACGACACCCGCGTTGCGCTCGATGCCGAGTGGCACGAGCCGATCACGAGCGCGTTCGGATCCACGCTGGGCGGGTATTACTCGCGGGAGAAGGACTACGAGTCGATCGGGGGGAGCGCCAGGATATCGCTCGACTTCCTGCACAAGCTCACCACGCTCACGATCGGAGGCAGCGCGAACCAGGACCACGTCTTCCCCTCCGGTGGAACGCCGCTCCCCCTGAGCGATGGCTCGGTGCTCCACGAGGAGCGCAACGCGAAGCACGTGACGGGCGGACTGGTGGGACTGTCGCGCGTTATCACGCGCCGCTGGCTCATTTCCGTGAACGGCTCGAGGACGTACGAGGACGGCTATCTGACCGAGCCCTACAAGGTGGTGAGCCTCATCGATCCGGCGACCGGCTTTACGGCGGGACAGATCACCGAGGGGCGCCCATCGACGCGGGAGCGGTCCGATGTGATGACCACGATGGCCTATCACTTCAGAAGCGACGTGCTCCATCTGTCGCACCGCTATTACTGGGACGACTGGGGCGTGCGGTCGAACACGTTCGATCTGAAGCTCCGGCACGACACCGGCGACAGCTCGTTCCTGCAGCCGCATCTCCGGTACTACCAGCAGAGCCAGGCGGACTTCTTCACGTTCGGCCTGGTGCAGGGAGCGCCGATTCCGCAGTACGCGTCGAGCGACTACCGGCTGGGTCCGCTCCAGACCGCGACCGCTGGGTTGACGTACGGCTTCCACCTCCCGGAGTCGCCGGGCGAGTTCACGATCCGGGCGGAGTACATCCTCCAGTTCGGGAAGGGACACCCGGACAATGCGGTGGGCGTGCAGCAGGACTTCGATCTCATGCCCCCGGTGAACATCGGCTCCCTGGTCGCCGGCTACAGCGTGGCTTTCTGATCGACAGCGCCATGGCCAGATCCGCACCATCGCCCCGCCCCGCTGGCGAATCCTTCGTCGAGCGGGGCGACGGCTGTCTGGTAGGCCGCTTCCGAGCCATGGCGAGCCCGTGCGAGGTGCTCGTCGACACGGACGACTTGGACGAGGCGGCGCACGCACTCCGGATTGCCGAAACCGAGGCGCAACGGATCGAGGCGAAGTTCAGCCGCTACCGCCCGGACAACGTCGTTCACCGGATCAACCATGCCGGTGGCGTGCCGGTGCGGGTGGACGCGGAGACCGCGCAGCTCCTCGACTTTGCGGCGTCGTGTCATGAGATGTCGGGCGGCCTCTTCGACATCACGTCGGGGTCCCTTCGCCGCGCCTGGACGTTCGACGGAGGCACGCGCGTCCCCGAAGCGTCCCAACTGCGCGCGCTCCTCGAGCACGTCGGATGGTCGAAGGTGCGCTGGGACGGCACGGCCATCGCGATGCCGGCGGGCATGGAGATCGATCTCGGCGGGTTCGGCAAGGAGTACGCGGTGGACCGCGCCGCGGGGCTGGTTCGCGACGAAGTGTCTCGCGCGATCCTGGTCAACTTCGGCGGAGATCTCGTCGCTAGCGGGGCACGGCGGGACGGGCGTCCCTGGAGCGTGGGGATCGAGGATCCGGAACGACCCGGTGCGGCCGCTCTCTATCGAATCGAGGTCGATCGGGGCGGCATCGCGACGAGCGGGGACGCGCGTCGGTTCGTTCTATGGCGCGGGAAACGCCTCGGCCACATCTTGGATCCCCGGACCGGCTGGCCTGTCGAGGGCGGCCCGCGATCCGTCACCGTGCTCGCGGCCACCTGTCTCGAAGCGGGAACCTTGGCCACCCTGGCGCAGCTCCAGGGAGCCGGAGCGCGGGCGTTTCTCGATGCCCAGGGCGCTCGGTACTGGACGGTGTGACAGACACGGCCCGAAGGTCGCTAGACCGCCACCGCCTGACGTAGATCCTCGATCAGATCGTCCGGGTGCTCGAGGCCGATCGAGACCCGGATCAAATCATCCGGAGTCGGCGAGTCCGGGCTCTCCACGGATCGGCGGTGCTCGAGCAGGCTCTCCACGCCGCCCAGGCTCGTCGCGTTCCGAAAGAGCTTCACCCGCGAGCAAGCACGCACCGCTCCCTCCCGTCCGCCCGCGATTCGAAGCGAGAGCATCGCCCCGAACGCGCTCATCTGGCCCTTCGCCACGGCATGCCCCGGATCCGACTCGAGGCCGGGGTAATGGATCGAGCGGATGCCCCGGTTCCCCTCGAGAGCGCGCGCCACGGCGAGCGCGTTGGCCGACTGGCGCTCCATGCGGCACGCGAGGGTCCGAAGGCCGCGCAGCACCATCCAGGACGCGAACGGCGACGCGACGGCCCCCAGGATGTGGCGGTTGTGCTGCGCGCGGTGCGAGAGCTCGCCCTTGGTCCGGAAGACAAGGGCCCCGCCGTGCACGTCGCTGTGTCCCCCCAGGTACTTCGTGGTCGAGTGGAGCACGATGTCCGCGCCGAGCTCGAGCGGACGCTGGAGCGCGGGCGTGGCGAACGTTCCATCCACGAGAAGGAGCGCGCCGGCCCCCTTCGCCAGCGCGGCGATGGCGCGGAGATCGAGGATCTGCATCGTGGGATTCGTCGGGCTCTCCGTCCAGACGAGCTGCGTGTTCGGACGGAGCGCGCTCCGGAGCGCGTCGAGGTCGGTCATGTCGACGAACGAAGCTTCCATGCCCCATCGCGGCACGTACTCGAGCGCCATCGTGCGGAAGGCGTAGTAGAGGTCGCCGTGGAAGAGGATGTGCGCTCCCGGCTCGAGTGCCTGGAGGCACGCCGCTCCCGCGCCCACGCCGGAGCCGAACGCGAGCGCCACTTCCCCGCCCTCGACCGCGACGAGTGCTTCCTCGAGCCGGGACTGCGTTGGATTGGATTCCCGGATGTAGATGTGCCCCGCGGGGCGCGGCTCGCCGGCGGGACCGTGCTCGAACGTCGTGGAGAGATGGAGCGGCGGCGCGATCGCGCCGGTCGCCGGGTCGGGATCACCCCCTGCGTGCACGGCGCGGGTCTCGAATCGCATCGGCGGATGCTGCACCGGCTCACGCGGCGGGATCAAGAGGTCTCTCGCTCCGGGGCCGACCTGGCCGCGCGACGCTGGGCCTCCCGCGCCCGCAGCGCGCGTCCCCCAATGGCGAGCCCGACACCCCCCAGGATGAAAATCGCGGAGAGCACCAAGCGCCGCGTGGCCTGCTCCCCCAGAAGCGCAATGCCGCCGACGGCGGCGATCAGGGGGACGGTGAGCTGGAGCGCCGCCGCCTGGAGCGCGTTCAGCCTGGGAAGGGCCGCGAACCACGCCGCGTAGCCCGCCCCGGAGGCCAGGACGCCGGACGCTGTCGCAAGGAGAAGGCCGTGCGTCGAAAGATGGAGGTGCCCCAGCGGCGCCGCCACCGCGAACGCGGCCAGGGCCATCGGCGCCGAGCGGGCGAAGTTGGACGCCGTGTCGCCGATCGCGTCGGTCGAGCGGCGGCCGCGCAAGGAATAGAGGCCCCACGCGACCCCCGCGAGCGCCATGAGCGCAGCCCCCTCGGGGGACGGCGCGGAGAGGCCGGGCGCCATCAAGTGAGCCAGTCCAGCGAGGGCGACGGCGATGCCGTTGACCTCGAGCCAGTGAATTCGCTCCCCCGAGACGACCGCGCCGACGAGCATCGTCGCCTGGACGCAGAAGAAGAGAATCAGCGCCCCCGTCGCCACGCCGAGCGACACGTAGGCGAGAGAGAACGGCAGCGCGTACACGAAGAGGAGGAGCGCGGATCCCCACGAGCCCGCGTGCGACGCCCCGCGGGACTTCCTACGACGCGCCCTCACGATCAGAGCCAGCGCGATCGCCCCCGAAGCGAGGCGGGCCACCGTGAAGGAGGCGGGGTCGATCGCTCCCGGCTGGAGCGCAAGGCGGCAGAGGATCGAGTTCGCCGCGAAGCCGACGAGCGCGAACAGCGTGTAGAGCGCGGTCACGAACCGCCCTTGCAAGGCGCCATGGGGCGGAAGGATAGCAGGCGTCCGCCTCCTTGACCTCATCCGGACGTGCGACTAGCCTTGAGGTCTACCCTCGGAGGAACTGTGACCCAAGACGACGAGCACGATCTGGGCCACCTGGTCGTCGTGGGTTCCTCGGCAGGCGGCATCGAGGCGCTCGGTGTACTGGTGTCCGGCTTGACCCCTGATTTCCCGGCTCCGGTCGTTCTGGCCCAGCACCTCGATCCCTCGCGCCCGAGCATGCTCCCGGGGATCCTCGAGCGACGCACCAAGGTGCCCGTCGAGACCCTCACGGAGAACACCAAGCTCCAGCGGGGTCATGTCTACGTGGTTCCGTCCAACCGGCATGTCGTCATCCAGGACGGGACGGTCGGTCTCGAGCAGGATAACGACGATCGGCCACTCCCCTCGATCGATCTTCTCTTCTCCACCGCCGCACGCGTCTATCGGGAGCGGCTCATCGCGGTGATCTTGACCGGCTCGGGCTCGGACGGAGCGGATGGTGCCATCGAGGTCAAGGAGCGGGGAGGGTGCGTCGTCATCCAGGATCCGCGCACCGCGGCCCATCCCTCCATGCCCTCGTCCCTTCCCCCGACCTTGGTCGATCACGTCGCCGATCTGGACAAGATCGCGCCCCTGCTCCAGGACATCCTGAAGGGCACGACGATCGAGAGGCGCATCGAGACCGCGCACTCGTCGGATCTCGACGAGATCCTCGGAATCCTGACGCGGCAGGGAAGCATCGATTTCCGCCAGTACAAATCGACCACGATCCTCCGCCGTCTCAGCCGCCGCATGGCGCTCAACCACATCCACGGGCTGGAGGAATACCGCGATTTCTTGGCCTTGAACCCCCAAGAGGTCGCGATGCTGGTCCGGTCGCTCCTGATCAAGGTGACCGAGTTCTTCCGCGATGCCGACGCATTCGCCGTGCTGGAGCGGGAGATCATGCCCGAGCTCATCGAGCGTGGGCGAGGACGGGGTCGCGTGCTCCGCCTCTGGTCCGCCGGGTGCGCGACGGGTGAGGAGGCCTATTCGTTGGGGCTCATGGTCTCCCACATGCTGGGCCGGGAGCTGCCGGAGTGGAGCATCAAGATCTTCGCGACCGACGCGGATGGGGACGCGATCGCCTATGCGAGGCGCGGTGTCTACCCCGCCACCGTGCTGCGCAGCCTGCCGGCCGAGTACAAGGCCCGCTATTTCGAGCCGCTCGACCAGGGGCTGCGCATCAGCAAGGCCCTTCGACAGATGATCATCTTTGGACAGCAGGACCTGGCCCAGGGCGTTCCCTTCCCTCGGATCGATCTCGTATCCTGCCGCAACCTGCTCATCTACTTCAAACCCGAGCTCCAGCAGGCGGTGCTCGATCTGTTCGCCTATTCGCTCCAGCAGACGCACGGTTTCCTGTTCCTCGGCAAAGCGGAGACGGCACGCCCGTCCAGATCGACCTACGAGATCGTCAACAAGAAGTGGAAGGTCTACCGTTGCTTGAGCGGCCCGCTCCCGATCGCGGTCCGCCCGCGCGGCGAGAAGGGACGCGGCGAAAGCCCGGCCGTGTCTGGACCCGCGACGCTCAACGCCGAGACGCTCCAGGCGGCGGGAGCGCGCATCCCCGAGGAGGTCGAGCTCAGGCGGGTCAACGAGCTCTTCCTGCGATCGCTTTCCGTGGGCGTGTGCGCCATCGACCGCTCCTACAAGATCCTCAGTGTGAACGCGATGGCGCGACGGTTATTCGGGATCCGCGAGGTGGCCACGGATCAGGATTTCCTGCACACCGTGCAAGGGCTGCCGTACGTCGAAATCCGGAATGCCATCGACCGCTGCTTCCGCGAGCGGACCGTGACCGTGCTCCCGCAAGTGGAGCTGACCGACAGCCTGGGCGAGGCGCGCTTCCTGGCCATCCAGCTGATTCCCTTCGAAGGTCTCGGCGTCGAGACCGCCCTGATCTGCGTGGAGAACGTCACCGAGCTCGTCCAGACGCAGCGGCGTCTGGAAGCGGTCCAGTCGGAGCAGAGCCAGCTCGCCCAGGAACTAGGCACCGCCAATCATCGCCTCATGGACATGAATCGGGATCTCCAGGACGCGAACGAGGAGCTCCAGGCCACCAACGAGGAGATGATGCTCACCCAGGAGGAGCTCCAGGCCACCAACGAGGAGTTCGAGGCCACGAACGAGGAGCTCCAAGCCACGAACGAGGAGCTCGAGACCAACAACGAGGAGCTGCAGGCCACGAACGAGGAGCTCGAGACCACGAACGAAGAGCTTCATGCGCGCACGTCCGAGCTCCAGGAGCTGACGCGGGCCCTGTCGAACGAGCGCAGCCGTCTGACTCAGATCGTCGAGCAGGCCCCCTTCCACGTCCTCCTGTTGCGCGGCCCCAGCCTGATCGTGGAGGACATCAATCCGCCCCTTATCGATCTGTTCCCCGGAACCAAGAGCGGGCAGACCTCCTTCGAGGATGTGACCACCGACCCGGCTCTCCTTCCGGTTCGCGCCGGGGTGCGGAACGCTTTCGTCAACGGCCGCCCGTGGCAGAGCGGCTGGATCCGGGTGGGACAGCCGATGGACCTGCGCTTCTATCAGTTCACCGCGGTTCCAACGCACGATTCCGGAGGCAAGGTCGACGGCATCGTGCTCTACGCGGAGGACGTGACCGCACGGCGGATCCATGAGGAGGCGGAGAAGCTGTCCAGGCTCAGGCTGATGCTGGAGCACGCGAGCCAGCTCGCCATGGGTCTGTTCAATGCCGAGGGCAAGCTGGTCCACGCGAGCCAGCAGTTCCTGGGAATGCTCCAGCGGCTCCGGAAGATCGATCCGGCCCATGCTATCGGCATGGATTGGGAGCGCCTCTGGTTCGGAGCGCCCGACCTGCTCGACACATTCCAGACCGCGGTAAGCGAGGGGCGGGCCCAGCGACTCAACGAGGTTCAGATCGAAGGCGACCCGCAGCGCGCGGTCTGGGATTGCAGTCTGATCCCGATCACACCCGAAGGGGGGGGAGCCGTCGATTTCGTGGTCGTCACGGCCGTGGAGGTCACCCGTCCGGTCCTGGCCCGTGAGGCGGTCGAGCAGGTGGACCGGCTCCGGGACAACTTCCTCTCCCTCGCGAGCCACGAGCTCAGGACCCCGTTGACGCCCCTCGCCGCCTACATCGAGGTGCTCGCCCATCTGCTCGGCGAGAAGAGCCGGACTCCGGACTGGGAGCGGCAAGTGCAGGACGTCATCGGCAAATTCCGCCGCCAGATCGGATACATGTCGCGTCTCACGGAGGACCTGGTCGACATCTCGCGCATCCGGTCGGGCAAGCTCACCCTGGATCGGAGGCCGGTCGATCTGAGGCACGCCGTCGAAGAGGGGCGGGATCAGGCGCTCGCCCTGGGCGCAAACGCGCGCGTCCAGGTGACGTCCGCCGACGCCGATCTCACGGTGCACGGCGACGAGATGCGCCTCGCGCAGGTCGTCTACAACCTGCTCTCCAACGCCATGAAGCACGCCTCCGCGAGCGAGCGCATCGAGGTCCGGCTCTCCGAGAAGCGCGACAACGGCCGAGCCTGGGGACGTGTCGAGGTGTGCGACGAGGGTCCCGGCATCCCCGAAGAATATCGGGACGATCTCTTCCTGCACTTCGTGAATCCGACCAGACGTGAGGGTCGGGCGGCCCGGTCCGGCCTGGGGCTGGGGCTCTTCATCTCGGCCCGCATCGTCGAGCAGCACGAGGGCCGGATCGGCGTCGAGGACCTCGAGCACGGCACATGCATCTGGTTCGAGATCCCGCTGATCGATGCTCGCGTCGGAGCATCCACACCGCCTGCGCCGCGGAATTAGCTCGGCGCCACGCCCGCGTCAGTGCTCCCGAGCCACCTCGGACGGGCGGCAGGCGAACAGGATCCCACGAAGCTCCGTCCAATCCGTCGGCTTTCGGAGCACGGCCGCCGCCCCGAGCTGGCGCCCACGGTCGAATACCTCCGCCTGACCGGCCGCCGAGTGGATGACGATCGAAGGAGTGGGTCGAATCCGCCGCAGATGCTCGATGAGGACCGAGCCGTCCATGTCGGGAAGCATGAGATCGAGCAGGATGACGTCGATGGCGGGGCCGCCGTTGACGGCGCGGAAGATGTCGATGGCTTCCCGTCCCGTGCGCGCCCAATCCACATGGATCCCTTCGCTCCGGAGCAGAAGGGACATGGCCTCGCCGGAGTCGACGTCGTCTTCGATGAGGAGGAGCTGCAGAGGTCGCATGGATTGGCGTCCCTGGGTGTGTCAGCGCGGAGTCAATTGTGGTGGGAACCAACGGCGCCGACCAACCTCAAACTTCACGTTCGGGAGGATGTGCCCGTTTTTGTAATCAGCGGCGCGGTCTTGAAAAGACCTTATCCCATTGGGAGAGCGCCGGTTTCGGATTCAAGTGCTCGTCCACCAGTCCGAGGTGCGCGAAGGGGCCGAGACTCGTCCCCGGTGGAACCGGGAAGGAATCGACGTCGAGATCCGTGAACGTGATCTGGAACCACGCGCCCGCCTCCGCGCGATCCAGGATCGCCGCGTGCCGCGCGATGTAGCGCGCCTGCTTCTCCGGCGTCCCCGCCACGCCCATGGAATCGGACGGCCATCCACCCTCGATCACCATCACCGGAATCGGATTCCCCGACGTGAGCGCCGTGTAGTAGTCGAGCGGAATGCTGTCGGGGTCGGTGAAGCCGCCGAGATACGGATACGACGACAGTCCGAGCACCTGCATGAACGGAAAGTCCGTCCGGTCCTGGGCGACGCCGACGAAGGTGCCCGGAGGAAGGAGCTTTCCCCAGGCCGTCTCGACCTGAACGGTGCTGAAGAGCTGCACGTTGGGATCGACCGCACGCACGTCCGCGGCCGCACCGTTCGCCGCCTGGACGACGGCGTTGTAGACCGACGCCGGCGCGATCGCGCGCACGAGATTCGTCTCGGAGGCGACGCCGATGTAGTCGGGGTGCAGGATCGTGTCCATCGCCGTCACGTACGCGCGGTAGAGCTGTTGCACGGCGGGCTCCGCGAGGCTCCTCCCCGCGTCGACGAGCGGCTGCGACTCGGCGGAGCGGTTGAGCCCGTTCGTGGGATCCACGCTCACGATGATCTGGAGCCCCTTCGCCCGGTAGTAGTTCACCAGGCCGAGCTGTGTCGCGCGCACGGCGGAGTCGGCCGGAATTCCGGAGAGGAGCGCGGCCCAGGGGGGCTCGCTCAGGACGAGCGCCGCATCCGCGCGCAAGGACCATAGGTTGATCGTCTGGATGACGAGGTTGAAGTCGTTGCGCGGGGGGATACCCGAGAATCCCATGCGATACGAGCGCGGCTCGAGGCTCGGGCCGGTCGGATTGTCGTCGCCGGAGCACCGCACCGAGAGGACGGCGGCCAGGACGAGGGCGAGAACGATGCGTTGGCGCATGAGGCCCCCACCATAACCGGACCGGGGCGCGAGGGCCAGAGGGAGACCGGAACGACTAGCGCTCGAGCGTCGAGAGCTGCCACTCGTCCCGGCCGCCTTGACGCAGGACCGGCGACATGGCCATGAGTCCGGTCGGGCCGATCGCTTTCTTCAAGAACTCCATCTCCGCGAGATCGGCCTCCACGTCGTCGAGCGGGATCTCCACGCCCGCGCTTCGCGCGACGAGCCTCGCTTTCGCGCGGAGACCCAGCTCGGCCTCGATCCGGAGCAGGCAGAGCATGTCCGCGACCACCGTGCCCGGAAACCGGTGGCGGATGGATTCGAGGTAGCGCCCCACCCGGGTCTCCCCCAGCTCTCCGGTGAGGATGGAATCGAGGAGCTCCAGGTCGCTGTCGAACTCCGAGCTGAGCCAGTGCTGCGTGACGCGCTCGCTTCGCTCGAACACGGCGATGACGAGGGGCGGCATGAGGAGGCACATGATCGCGGTCGCGAGGAGCGGGTTCACGAAGAACTGGTTGTAGATCGCGTGCGACGCGATCGCGATGCCTAGCCCGGGCAGGAAGACCCACCACGCGGAGGAGCGATGCCGGTCGGCGAAGCTTTTCGAGAGGATACCCACGATGGCGCTGGTCGAGCCGTGCATGATTGCGGTGCCGAGCCCGCGCACGAGCCAGAGGAGCACGCCATAGTCCCCCAGCGCGCGGGCGTAGTAGAGGTTCTCCACCACCGCGAACCCGGTCCCCACCGCAAAACCGCGAATTCCCGCGTCCACCATGAAGCCGACGCGCTGCGAGCGGACGAGGTAGATCAGATAGGCGGCCTTCGCGATCTCCTCGATTAGGGGCGCGGCGTAGCTCCGGAGCGTGCCTTCGTCGAGCACGGCGCCGAGGAGGCTGCGGTTGATCGCGAAGGACACGATCGCCGCGACGGCCCCGAGCCCCATCGTCACCGCGATGGCGCGCCCCGTGACCAGCTTGTAGCTGTCGAGGAGGACGAGGCCGGTCAGGAAGAGGAGAACCGGGAGGAAGCCGAGGACGATCGGCAGGCCGTCGACTAAGTGCGCGGGAGCCACGCGGGTCAGCCTACGGGAGCGCGGTCGTGGATCAAAGAACCTTGAGCGAGATCATCCACTCGTCCGACGTGCGCTCGCCGTCCTCGAATCCGCGCGCGTACCCTCCGGAGAGCATGAGCTTGTACTGGGTGAGGAGCTGGATCTGGAGGTCCGACTGGATGCCGACGTCGAACACGGTGCGGCGCAGCGACGGGAGGTCCATGTTCGTGGCCAGCCCGCCCGCGAAGAGGGAGGTTCGAAGCCACGGCGCGTACAGCGCGGACGTGCCGAGGCGGCGGAAGCGGAGCGGCGCCAGGTTCCAATCGACGAGCGCCTTCGCGAAGTTCGTGCCGGCGATCTCGTTCAGCTCGAAGCCGGGGAAGCTCTCGACGTCGCGGTAGCGCTTCGGCTCCTTCCGGTCGATGTAGTTGTTCCCGAAGCCGCCGAAATAGAAGTTCGCGAACGGCTCCTCTCGGTCCCCCGGCGCGAAGCCCCCCGCGGTGCGGAGCCAGATCGACGAGTGCGGGAGGAGCATCGGCGTGCCGACGTCGAGCGTGGCGAGACCCTGCGGGAATCCCTGCCAGACCGTGCCCTCGGGGCGGTCGTAGCGGACGAGATTCCACGGCATGCCGAGCGACCACTTGTACCCCTTCTCCCGGTCCACGGCGCCGAGGGAGGCGCGCGTGTTCTCGTAGCGGAGGCCGAGATCGGTGGTGACGAGGCTCCGGAACCCGGGCGATACGTCGATGTTCTGTGCGTCCGGAAGCCGCTCGAGATCGACATAGCCCGCGGCCGAGGCGTCGAAGGTGAGCGACCGGGGCGCGTCATAGAGGAGCGAGCGCGTATACGACGCGACGACGCCCTCCCCTTTCCGGCTCGTCTTCGTCGGTCCGACGAGGTCGTAGAAGTTCGCCAGATTGTGCTGATAGCTCAGCTGGAGGTTGTATCGCTTGTAGCCCGCGAGGACGTGCCAGCGCTCGTTCGCGGGAAGTCCCTCGCTCGGTGAGTACGAGGCCGTGAGGCCGAGCGTGTTCGTCTGGATTGGATCCGAGAGCTCGAGCCGCATCCCGACGGCGGTGTAGTCCTTGTACCCCTCCACGATCGGATACAGAGAGGACGGGCGGATGAGGCTCACCGACCGGTACGGCCCCGAATAGGTGGTGATGGAGTCCAGGTTCACCGTCGCCGGCGATCCCGCCTTCCACGTGGTCAGGACCGGATACTTTTCCGCGAGCTGGGTTCCGAGGAACGAGATCGCGCTCACGTCGGCGAGCGGTTTGGGATCGATCATCGTGGGGACGAAGCCCTCGCCCGTGTATCGAAACGCGATGAGCGAGTCGCCGTCGATGGGGAGCGGGCGGAACACCCCTGTCTCGCTGTTCGTCACCACTTCCATCGAATCCGCGGCGAAGTTCCAGCGGAAGATGTTCGAGACCCCCGTGTAGTACGAGCTCCCCACCAGATAGCGCCCGTCCTTCGAGAAGACGAACCCCGCGGGCACGGCGGAGCCGAAGTCGTAGAGCGTGGTCGAGGTGGTGTCCTGCGCGAGGAGCGCCTCGGTGCGGAAGATCTTGAGCGACTGGGTGCCGTCGATCTCCGTGCAGGAGGCCGCGAGCTTGGCGCCGTCCGGCGAGATGTCGATGTCGTAGATGTCGCGGCCATACGGCCACGAGTAGACGCGATTCCAGTTGGTGTAGGGCGGCTGCAGGCGAACGAGCGTGGACACCCCGTTGAAATGCCGGACCGCCCACATGGTGCGATCGGCGGGATTCAGGACCATGTCCCCGAGTCTCGCGTCCCGGATCAACACCCGCGACTTCCCCGTCCTCGGATCGGCCACGCAGAGGTCCCGCCACTTGCTGTTGTCCGCCGTGTAGTAGAGGAGCTTGTCGGCCGGATCGTAGGCGAGCGACGTCACGAAGTAGAGCGCCGGTCCCTTCACCTCGCAGATCCGCCGGAGCGGCCGCCCATCGGTCGGGATCGCCGCGATGTGCGCCACGGCGCCGGGATAGAGGACCGCGGCGTAGATCTCGCGCCGGTCCGGGTCGTAGTAGGCGCGGGAGATCGAGCCGAGCGCCCGGGGCGAGAGATCGCGGTACGGCGTGATCGGGTGGAGGTCGATCGAGTCGAGCTGCGCCGTCTGCTCCCCCTTTTCCCAGTCGATCCAGTTCCGCCACGCCGTCCCAAGCGGGAGGCCATACACCTTGTGAAATTGAGACGCGTAGTAGGCCTTGCTCCCCGAGCCGCGCCCGACCCACTGGACCAGCTTCTCGGGCTCGTACTCGTAGGCGAGGTAGCTCAGGAAGCGCGTGCCGTAGAGGTAGGAGTTCACGCCCGCCTGGAAGTCGACCTTCGTTCCCTCAGCCTCGAGCCCCAGCGGGTCGTAGATCGTGCTCCCGTCCTTCACCTTCGAGCGGAACACCATCTCGTCGTACGGGCCCTGCGCACGCCCGAGGCCGCCGGCCATCCAGGTCTCCATGAAGACGGCGATCCCCTCGTGGTACCAGCGCGGCGCCGCTCGACGGGGCGTGGTGAGGTAGCCGTAGAGCATCGTCTCCGGATGCTCGTTCGCCTCGCGCACCTTGCCGCGGAAGAGCGAGCGGAAGAAGCGATCCCGCCCTGACGGCTTGTCGAGCGCGAGGACGTGCACCACCTCGTGGTTCATCGTGTGGTTGATCCGCTCGTTGGCCGGCCCGGTCTCGTACACGAAGTTGAGCGGCGCGATGTCCACGACCATGCTGTTTCGGGGATTCACCCATACCCCGGCGTTTCCGTAGTCGGCCAAGTCCTCGAGGATGACGTTGACCTTCTCGGACGGGGTGTAGTTCCAGAGCTTGCTGTGGAACCGGAGGGAGTTCTCGAAGCAGCGGGCCGTGTACGGAGCGATGAAATCGAGGGTGGGGCTGAGATAGATCAGCCGGAGGTGGTCGGTCTCGATCGACTTGAGCTCCGCTCGCGCGGGGCGTGGGGCCAGGGCGAGGCACGCGAGCAGTCCGAGGAGGAGCGAGGCACGGCGCGCTGCGGCGGCTCTTCTGGTTCTCATGCCTCTCCGTTCGGGTGGAATGAAGATCGGTATCCGGACAAACAGCGAGGAGATCCCGCGTCCGGGATCTCCTCGCCTTTACAAGGCCGCGGCTCTCACCGGGAGCCGCGCCCCCTCCATTTACTCAGCGGACTGCGTGCGCTCCACCGCCACCTGCTTCCAGATCTCGGGATTGCTCGCGGCCTTCTGGAAGTTCTCCATCTTAGCGACCTGCTGGAACTTGTCCATCGTGACGAGCTTCGCAAACTCATTGCTCTTCGCCACTTCGCGGAAGTTCGCGTCGGCGAACACGGTCTTGAACTGCTCGGACCGCGCCAGCTCCTGCGCCTGAGCGTAGGCATTCGCGTCGGCGGTGCGGCCGGCTTCGGCCTGAACCGTGCGCCCTGCTTCCGTCGTCGCGGCCTTGTCGAGGGCCGTATTCACCGTGCGCTCGTAGGCCTGGTTGGCCTTCATGTACATGGTCCGGGCGGCCTCGGCAGAGGTCCGCGCCTGCTCCGTCTTCGCGACCTCCGTCTTCGCCGCACTCAGCTTGGACAGCTCGGTCACCGACTTCTGGTACATGGTCGACGTCTTGTCGAGTGCATCCTGGGCCTTCGCGAGCTCGGCCTTGGCCTGCTCCACCTTGGCCAGATCGGTCCTGTTCCAGCCGGCCTTGCCGATGTCCGTCGTGGCCTTGGCCAGATCGGCCTTCGCCACCTCGGCCTTCGCAGCCTCGGTCTTGGCCTGCTCCATCTTCGAGAGCTCGGTCACGGTCTTGTCGTACGCGGCCTGTGCCTTCGCCAGCTCGGTGCGGGCCATGACGTCCTGCGCCTTCGCCTGCTCGACCTTGGCCACTTCCTGCTTGTTGGCCGTTGAGCTCGTCTTCAGGAGCTCGCTCACGCTCTTGTCGTACGCGGCCTGGGCCTTCGCAACCTCGGTCCGCGCGTTCGTCACTTGGGTCCGGAGCTGCTCCGCGTTGGCGCGATCGAGCGTGCTCTGCGTGCGCTCCGTGAGCTGCGTCCTCTGGAAGTCGGCCGGGCTCGCCTTGGCCAGGAGGTCATACCGGTTCTGCTCCACGGCGGTCTTGAAGAGATCGGACCGCATCACTTCGGCGAATCCCTGCTTGCCCATCAGGTCGCGGAACTGCTTGTCGAGGAGCACCGTCCGGAACGACTCGCTCTGCGTGCGCATGACCTCGCGGAAGTTCGCGTCGGTCACGAGCTGGTGGAACACGTCGCTCTGGAGCAGGTCCTGCATGTCGGCGTCCGTGAGCGTCACGTCACCGGCCGAGATCTGGGTCGTCTGGTACCGCTTCGCAGCTCCGATCGTGCCCATGACCCCGTTCTTCGGAGGAATCACGCCGGTGAAGGAGGCGATTCCCAGGGCAATGGCAATGACGACGCCCAATCCGATTACGATCCGCTTGGTGGACATCTCGAATCCCCCCTTCGTTTCTAGACGCCGCGCGTCCCGCGGCCGGTGGTGCGCGTTGATTCCGAATTGCGTGCGACAGTACGGGTGAAGAACATCAAGGTTGATGAAATTCTGTTACCGCCGGATCTTGGGGTCGTTCGGAGGCCGGGGCTCGAGCTGGCCCTCCGCGCTCCCGCCGGAGGTCCCGACCCACACCGACAAGGGGGGCCGGCTCGCCGTCACGGCCCGTAGCCGGAGCTCGAACCGGGCGCTTCCCCGGTCGCTGACCTGGAGCTCGCCCCGGCGGAGATCGAACCGCCCCCCACTGGGCTCAACCCGCCGAAGCGACACAGGAATATAGATTTCCGGGTTGAACTTGACGTGAGCCTCAAAGGGGACGTCGGATCGCACTTCGAGCCTCACGGAGACGCCTCCGTTGAACTCTGTCCACATCTCGCCCGTGGCCTGGGCGCCCTTCGCCGCCAGGTGGATCGCGTCCACCCGGCTCCCCGTCGGGGGGAGGAGCGCTCCCTGCATTTCCGGTCCCCGAAGGCCGGCGCGGTCGAAGAGCCCCGAGCCGATCGCCAGTGCAACCGCCCCCACGACGGCGCCGACGGCGAAGGCATACCCGAGGCCCAGGCCGGGCCGCTTGCCGAAGCCCGCCAGGATGAGACCGCGCCAGCCCCCGCGCTCCGATCGAGTCCTCGCCCGAGACTCGACGGCGCGAAGCACGTTCCCGCGAAGGGACGGCGGCGGATCGATCGACTCGATCCGGTCCAGCATCCCGAAGACGGTCTGGATCTCGTGATATCTGGCGCGGGCCGCCTCGCCTTCCGCGAGCCGGCGGGCGAGCTCGGCCTTCTGCTCCGGCGTCGCCACTCCATCCAGCTCGTCGTTGACGAGGCGATCGAACTCGTCGTCTCTCACGCGCGCGATACCCCCCGCTTGGCCAGAAGCTCCCCGAGGAGCTTGCGTGCCGTGTGGAGCCTCGACTTCACCGTCTTCTCCGGAATCTCGAGCACCCGGCTCATCTCGCGGTGCGACAGGTGGACGAAGTGGCGCAGGATGATGACCCCCCGGTAGTCGACGGAGAGATCGAGGAGCGCCGCTCCGATCACTGTTGCCACCTCCCGCTCTTCCAGCGCGTCCTCGGGACCGCGCCCGGGCTCGTCCTCGTCCATGGGGCCCTGGCGCTTTCGCCGGGCCAGCTGGTCGAGGCACTCGTTGACCGTGATGCGATAGATCCAGCTGAAGAGCTTCCGGCGGCGGTCGTAGGTGTGGAGCTTCTCGTAGGCCTTCACGAAGGCCGACTGCACCACGTCCTGGGCGTCGTCGCGGTCGTTCACCATGCGGAGCGCCACGTTGAAGAGCACCCGCTGGTAGCTGTCCACGATGGTCTCGAAGGCCCGGGACTCCCCCCTCAGGCACCGCTCGACCGCCGCCAGCTCCTCGTCGTCGGACATCAATACCTGCCCTTACGGGAAAGGTTGGTGAGAATCAT
The DNA here is from genome assembly GCA_035716085.1 of Candidatus Eiseniibacteriota bacterium. Taxonomy (GTDB): domain Bacteria; phylum Eisenbacteria; class RBG-16-71-46; order SZUA-252; family SZUA-252; genus WS-9. Next base: position 17,031 of record DASTKC010000004.1, read on the forward strand.
TCGATCGCCAGCATCTGCTCGAGGCCGGCGAACCGGAACACGGCCCGCACTCCAGGCGTGAGATTGAGAACCCGGAGGGGAGCGCCTTCGCCATGGAGGCGCTTGTAGGTCTCGACCACGACGCCGATCCCCGCGCTCGAGATGTACTCGAGGTCGCTCAGGTCGAGGGCCATCGGCCCCTTCAAGGGCCGGAGCGCCTCGCGCGCCTTGGGCGCCGAGGCCGCGTCCAGCCTCCCCTTGAGCTTCACGCTCTGGTTCTCGACCTTGATCTCAAGCATTCGAGCTCACTTTCTTGGTGATGGTCGTGGTGCTCACTCGATCCTTGTACTCGTAGCGGATCGTCTCCGCGAGCTGTCGAACCATGTGGATTCCGAGGCCTCCCACCTTGCGCTCCGCGATCGGGCGCGTGAGGTCGGGATCCGGAGCGCGGGTGATGTCGTACGCCTTCGCGACGTCGAACTCGCGAAGCGCGATCGTGATCGTGGAGTCGTCGCGCGTGAGACCGACCGCCACCTCGTCCGTGCCGGAGCTGTACTTGAGGACGTTGGTGAACAGCTCCTCGAGGATGAGGTCGAGGTCGTAGGCGTTGGACAGACTGAGACCGTGGTGGGACAGGAAATCTGCGACGAACCGGGAGAGCTCGGGAAGCGAGCTCAGGTCCCGTTGGAACCGGCGCTCCATACGACGGCCTCGCTGTGGAGTCGGGTGCCGCGCAGGGGGAGGGACCGGCGGCGTGGCTCAAGGGCGGCGGTAACTATAGGCGCGGGACGAAACCGGTTCAATGGGCGCGACTTGACTAAGATTCCGCCCCCGCCCAGACTCCGACGCCATGGATCTCGTTCTCGAGGGCACCGTCAAGGGGCAGTACGTTCGCATCCACCTGGACAAGCCCGCCTTGCGTGTCGGGCGCTCCCAGGACGCCGACATCCGCATCGACGACGCGACCGTGTCCCGGAGCCATGCGATCCTCAGCGTGCTCGACGACCATCTCGAGCTCAAAGACCTCGGCAGCCACAACGGGACCTACCTGAACGGACGGCGCCTCACGGATTCCGCGGCGGTCAAGCCCGGCGACCAGATCCGGATCGGATCGATCGTGCTGACGCTCCTCCCCACCGCGGCGCCCACGATGGGCATCCAGCAGATCGCCACCATTCTCCTTCCCGCGGAGGCGGTTCGGACCGTCATGCAGGTCCCGCTCGAGGTGATCCGGGAGCGAAAGAACACGAAGACCGATCCGGAGAATCTCCCGACCATGATCGGAAGCCGCCTCATGGATCTGATGGAGACCGTTCCGGAGGAGGCCGACACGTACGAGGGACATCTCGAGGTCGTCACGACGGCGCTTCCGCGGATGATCGCGACGCAGACGCCGGACGAGGCGATCCAGACGCTGCCGGAGCTGGTGCAATGCATGGGGCCGCACCGGACGCTGACGCTCCTCCTCTACGACACGACGCGGCGCGAGATGTACCTCAAGGCCGCGTGGCCGGCCAAGGCGCTCGAGAGCCGGAAGACGCTCCTCACCGCCGACCTCCTGCGCACCGCCATGAACGAGAAGATGTCGCACCTGGTGGAGCGCGTGGGAGGTGGGACCACGATCGACGGTGCGACGGGGGATGGCCTGCCGCGGGACGGCCACGGCGGGGAGATCGGGGACGCCCTGGATCGCGTGGCGTTCGTGGCGCCCCTTCGGGTGAATGAGGAGCCCGTTGGTATCCTTTACGTGGGCCGGAGCGATCTCGACGAGAACGGGACGAGGACCGCGCTCCACGCCTTCAATTCGCTCGCGAGCCTCTTCGCGATGAAGATGGCCCAGTGCATGGAGTTCGAGCGTCGGCTCCGCGAGCACGCGCAGCTCCAGCGCGAGAAGGATCGCATGTCCGATGCCATCGCGATCGCGGCGCGGATCCAGAAGAAGCTCCTGCCCGAGCGGCTGCCGGAGGCGTCCGGCTACGACATCGTCGCCGACCTCTGGCCCAGCCTCGAGACGTCGGGGGATCTCTACGATGTGCTTCGGCTCTCCTCGAGCCAGGTAGGGCTCGTCGTCGGGGACGCGAGCGGCAAAGGACTCGGGGCCGCGCTCCTCATGGCCAACGTGCTCGCGCCGCTCCGTATGAGCTTCACCGAGTCCGCCTCGCTCGTCGAGATCATGGAGCGATTGAACGCGCAGCTCGAGCAATCCACCGATCCCGACCACTTCGTGACGCTGTTCCTGGGCCGCCTCGACACGGAGCGCCACACGCTCGAGTACGTGAACGCCGGGCACATCTTTCCCGTGCTGCTCGCCCCCGGCGCGAAGGCGGTCCGTCTCGAAGCCACGGGAATACCGGCGGGCATGATGGCGGGGACACAATACGGATCGAGGACGGTGGACGTGCCGGCCGGCGCGCTCCTCTGCCTCTACACCGACGGAATGCCCGAGGCGGCCCGCGTGGGCGGCCCCGAGTACGGAGAGGAGCGGCTGCACTCGATGCTGGCGCGATCGACCAGCCGTCCGGCGAGCGACACGATGGCCGAGCTTCGAAAGGATCTGGACGAGTTCATGGCCGGCGAGCCGCTCGCGGACGACACGACGATACTCATGGTTCGGAGGACACGATGACCTCGACTCTCGTTCGGCTGATGCTCCTCGCCGCGTGCGTACTCGCGTGGACATCGTGTCAGCGTGACCGCAGCCAGACCTCGGAGCGCCGGCAGGTCGAGCGCCCGGACACGGCCGGAATCTCCACTCCGACGCCGCCGGAGCCCCCAACGCCGCCGGCGAAGCAGGTCATCGTCGACTCCCCGGAGAGTGGAGCGCTCATCACGAGCCCTGTGCTGGTGACCGGGAAGGCTCGGGGGTCCTGGTACCACGAGGCCGAATTCCCGATCCGCGTCCTCGACTCCCAGGACAAGATGGTCGGAACGGGCGTCGCCCGTGCGAAGGGCGAGTGGATGACCTCGGACTTCGTCCCGTTCGAGGCGTCGATCGTCTTCCGCGCTCCGCCCGAGGAGTCGACCGGATTCCTTGTGATCGAGAAGAGCAATCCATCGGGGAGCCCCGAGCACGCGGCGGAATCCCGGGTCCCGGTTCGCTTCCGCTAGATGGCCGACACGAGCGCGACCCCGCCCCGGAACCGCCGCAAGGTCTTGGTCGTCCTCCCCGTGTACAACGAGGAGGCGAAGATCGGGAGCCTCCTCGATCACATCGACGAGGCCATGCGGGATGCCGACATCCGCTACGAGGTCGTCCTCGTCGACGACGGGAGCAAGGACGGGACGGACGCGATCATCCGCCGGCGCGCCGCTCACATGCCGCTCATGCTCATGCGGCACGAGGTGAACAAGGGGCTCGGCGCCACGATCCGGGACGGACTCTTTGCCGCGGCCGAAGCCGCGGGCGAGGCGGACATCATCGTCACCATGGACGCGGACGACACACACGCGCCCGGCCTCGTGCTCCGCATGGTTCGAATGATCTCCGAGGGGTACGACGTCGTCATCGCCTCGCGCTACCGCGAAGGATCTCGATGCGTGGGCGTGCCGCTCCACCGTCTGGCCTTGAGCCACGGCGCGTCCTGGCTCTTTCGCGTGGTCTTTCCCATCCAGGGCGTGCGCGACTACACGTGCGGCTACCGCGCCTATCGCGCCGCCGTGGTCAAGGCGGCCTTCGCGCGCTACGGGGAGGAGTTCCTGGACCAGGGCGGGTTCCAGTGCATGGTGGACATCCTGCTCAAGCTCCGGCGCATGAATCTGATCTTCGGAGAGGTTCCGTTCATCCTCCGCTACGACTGGAAGGAAGGCGGCAGCAAGATGAACGTGACCCGCACGGTCAAGGACACGCTGGGACTCATGTGGAAGCGGCGCTTCGGCGGATGAGCGAGGCGCGATTCGAGCAGGAGTACTACGCGTCCGTCTATCCCGACTACGCGCGTCAGAATCCAGCCCGGAAACTGCGGTTCTATCGCGGGCTGGTCGAGCGCGTCGCGCCCGTCCGCGCTCCGGTGCGGATCCTCGACATCGGCTGCGCGTTCGGCGCGTTTCTCTCGGCGCTCGATCCGCGCTGGGAGCGCTACGGCACGGACGTGAGCCGGTACGCGGTGGAGAAGGCCGCGGCGGCTCTCCCGGAGATCCACTTCGCACGGACGGACATCGATGCGATTCCCTTCCCCGGCCCCTTCGACATGATCACGTCCTTCGACGTCATCGAGCACATCCCCTCGCTGGACGCGGTGGCGTCGGCGGTGGAGTCCAGGCTCGCGCCGGGCGGACACTTCGTCTTCGTGGTGCCGGTGTACGACGGCGTGACCGGGCCGATCATCCGTCTCCTCGACAAGGACGAAACGCACGTGCACAAGCGCTCGCGCGACTTCTGGCTCGATTGGGCGCGCGGTCGGTTCGAGGTGGTCGCGTGGTGCGGGATCTACCGATATCTGGTTCCCGGATTCGGGTACGCGCATCTCCCCACGCGACGGCTGCGCCGCTTCACGCCGGCGATCGCGGTCACGGCAAGGAAGCGGGACCGATGAGACGCGTGGGTCGGGGGCCTACGCGATGAGCCGGAGGCAGGGACGCGCTTCCAAGCCTGGGCGGAAGCCCGAGCGATCCGCCGGACCCCGGCGTCCGGATCGGCGGCGAGTCTGGACCTTCGTCGCGATCGCGATCATCGTGCTCGTGTCTCTCGCGCGGGCCATCCACCTCAACTTCCCCCTGGAGCGCGACGAAGGCGAGTTCGGCTACATCGCCCAGCAGCTCCTCCACGGTGTGCCGGTCTACCTGTCCGCGTACACCCAGAAGCTGCCCGGCGCGTACTACGTGTACGCGCTGTTCCTGTTGCTGTTCGGGCAGAGCACCGTGGGCATCCATCTCGGGTTTCTTCTCGCCAACGCGGCTACGATGGCGCTGGTCTTCCTCATCCTCCGAAAGACACACGGCGGACTTGCCGGCTGCGCGGGCGCGCTCGTCTATGGGGTGATGGCGCTGTCGCCTGCTCTGCTCGGCTCCTCCGGCCATGCCACGCACTTGATTGCGTTCTTCTCGGTGTTGGGGCTCTACGCGCTGCTCGAGGCCCGCGAACGGGGCGGCCTGTGGCTGTACCTCGTCAGCGGCCTCTCGTTCGGGATGGCGCTCT
>DASTKC010000005.1:0-10251 GCA_035716085.1 Candidatus Eiseniibacteriota bacterium
CCCGGACGCGGCTACCTCCAGCAGGTCCTCTTTCATCTACGGCGAACGTCGGGGCCGTTCCCCTCGATGGCGGCGCTCCGCCGGCGCGCGGCCGGATGAAGGCGGCGGTCGCGATCCTCGCTCGAGCCCCCGTGCCGGGCCGGGCCAAGACGCGCCTCACGCCGCCTTACACGCCCGAGGCGGCGGCGCACGTGGCGCGGGCGTGTCTCCTGGAGACGCTTCACCGCTTCCCTCGCGCGATCGACGTCCCGTTCACGCTGTTCCTCGATGGGGACCCTGATCCTGCGCTCATCGAAACCATTCGCGCGGCGGGCCTCGGCCTGATCCCGCAAGCGGAGGGCGATCTCGGCGCGCGGCTCGCGGCTGCCTTCCGCGCGCTTCGCGCGGGCAGTGCCGAGTCCGTGGTCGCGATCGGCGCGGACAGCCCGACGCTCGATCCAGCCCGGATCGCGGAGGCGATCGCCGCGCTCGATGAATGCGATGTGGTGCTGGGCCCCGCGGACGACGGGGGCTATTACCTGGTCGGCGCGCGTGGGGACCGGGGCGGGATCTTCGACGGGATTCCATGGAGCACGGGACGCACGCTCGAGGTCACGGTCGAGCGCGCCCGGGCGCTCGGCTACGCGGTGCGTCTGCTCGCGCCGCACTACGACATCGACGACGCGGCGACGCTCGCTCGGGCGGAAGCGGAGGGGTTCACCTTCGAAGCGTAGCGACGAGCGCGTCGAGGAGCGGGCGCTGCTCCGGCCGGATCCGACGCGCGGCTTCGTCGAGACCGTACCAGGCGCCGCGGTCGATCTCCGGATACGATCGCTTTCGCCCCGAGCCCGGCGGCCACTCCACCTCGAACTCGTTGCTCCGGATCGCGTCGGCATCGAGATCGCCGCGCACGGCCCACGCGCGCACGATCTTTCCGCTCTTCTGGCGCACCTCGCCGAGCGGCAGGAACTGACCGTCGACCGCGAAGCCTGTCTCTTCCTCGAATTCGCGCCGCGCCGCTTCGAGCGGATCTTCGCCTAAGTGGATCTCGCCTTTGGGAATGCCCCAGAGATCCTTCTTGGCCCAGAACGGTCCGCCGGGATGAACCAGGAGCACTTCGAGCTCCGGACCGCTTCCGCGAAAGAGAAGGATCCCGGCGCTCGTCCTGGGCACGGCGTGAGCGGGGCTAGGAGCCCCGCTTCATGTTTTCGATCTGTGCGCGGATCGACGCGGAGTGGGGTCCGTTGGGGTCGAGCTTCAGGTACTGCTCCCAGGCCTTGACGGCGCCGGCGCGGTCGCCCATCTGCGCGCTCACGACGCCGAGGTTGAGCCATGCGTTGCGATGCTCGGGGCTCTCGCGCGTGACTCGCTCCATTTCGTCCTTCGCCTTCTGGTTCTGGCCGAGATTGTGGAGCGCGACCGCCATGTCCACGCGCACGTCGGCGTTCCCGGGGGCCTTGTCGAGCGCCCGCTGGTAGCTGTCGACCGCCCGCTCCCACTGGCTCGAGTCGAAGTAGAGATTCCCCATGCCGATGTTCGCGTCGACGTCGTCGGGATTCGTCGCCAGCCTCTGGCGATACTCCGAGATCATCTTCGCGACCTCTTGCGGCATCTGCCCCTGAGGCATCTGCCCCTCCGGCATCTGACCTTGCGGCATTCCCTGACCCGCGGAAGCGCCGGCCATCACGTCGGCCGGCCCCCTGGGCGCGCCCCCTTCCTCGCGCGGCGCCACGGCGCCGTGGAGCGTGTAGCCGATCGCCCCGCCGCAGAGGAGTCCCGCGGCTAAGAAGATCCACGCGGTGCCGGAGATGGCCTGCGCCGTGGGCGCGGGTGCGGGGCGCGCTTTCGCAGGCGGCCTCGGCTCGCGCGCGGGACGCGGCGCGCTCGGCGCTCGGGCGGCGGGCGCCGACAGGAACGCGCCGCAGGCATCGCATCGGGTGAATCCCTCGGGGAGCCGCTCGCCGCAGCGCGGGCAGGTGATGCCGGAGTCCGTAGCCATGCTCGCAGTGTACTAATTTCGCAGCGAATGGGCCACTCGAGGGAACGGTTGCCTTGCCGCCCCGACGCACGCTCGACTACACTGGGACGATCGTCGAGCCAATCCGCACCCCCTCATCGAGCTGGATCGTCGCGCAGGTGCACGGCGCGAGCGTCGAGCTTTGGGACGGCCACACCTTCCAGGTTGCCGCTCTCGGCGGACAGATCAAAACGTCGGCCGACCCCCAGCACACGAACGCGCTCGCGGTCGGCGATCGCGTGGACGTCGAGCCGAGCGGATCGGGAACGCTCCGCGTCGTCGCGCGGCACGAGCGGCGGACGCAGCTCGAGCGCGCCGCGAACGATCCCCGGAGCCGCGTCCAGATCGTGGCGGCCAACGCGACGCGCACGCTCATCGTCACCTCGCTCCGCGATCCTCCGTTCCGCCCCGGCCTCGTCGATCGCTGGGCGCTCCTCGCGCGCCGCGGCGGAATGGAGCCGTGGCTCTGCCTCAACAAGGTGGATCTCGGGACCCAGGCCGACGCCGAGCGCGCGGTGGCGGAGGCCGCGATCCCGCTCACGGCCCACTTTTTGAGCGCGCAAACCGGGTGGGGCATCGATGAGCTCCGGGCCGCGGTCGCCGGGGACACGAGCGTGCTGGTCGGCCACTCGGGTGTGGGCAAGTCCTCGATCCTCCGCCTCCTCGTGCCGGGAGCCGAAGCCTCGACAGGCGACGTGAGCGCGAAGAACAAGAAGGGACGCCATACCACGTCGAGCGCGCGGCTCTATCCGATGCCGGGAGGGGGGGTGCTCATCGACACGCCCGGAGTGCGCAGCGTCCCGCTCGGGCGGGCCGAGGTCGGCGAGGTCGCGTCCGTATTCGCTGAGATCGCCGACGCGCCCCCGTGCCGGTTCCGGACGTGTACGCATCGCGCCGAGCCCGGCTGCTCGGTGCTCCAGGGGCTCGAGGCGGGCTCCGTCCCGCGCCCGATCTACGCGCGCTACCGGAGACTCCTCGAGGAAGCGGAGGTTCGATGAGCGACACGGCGGGTGAGCTTCGGGTGGAGGAGCGCCTCGGCGAGCTCTTGATCGTCGGCTTCCCCGGCACGGAGTGGACGCCCGAGATCGAGTCCGAGCTCCGGCGCATCCGCCCCGCCGGGGTGATCTTCTTCGCGGCCAACTTCCCCGACGCGGGAACGGCGGCGCGGCTTTGCCGCGCCGTGCACGCGACCCTGGGATCCGCGGCCGAGCCGCCGCTCGTGTGCGCGGACGAGGAAGGGGGCATGGTCTCCCAGCTCTCCGGATTCTGGGAGGTGCCTCCGTCGGCGCGTGCGGTGGCCGCCTCGGGAGGACCGCCGCTCGTCAAGGATCTGGCTCAGCGCACGGCGCGCCGGCTCCTCGCGCTCGGCGTGAATCTCGATTTCGCGCCGGTTCTCGACATCCACTCCAATCCGTTGAACCCGGTGATCGGGATCCGCTCGTTCGGCACGGCGGCGTCGCAAGTGACCGCGTGCGGACGCGCCGCGGTCGAGGGAATGGAAGCGGCGGGGATCATCCCGGTCGTGAAGCATTTCCCCGGACATGGCGACACGTCGCTCGACTCCCACGTGGAACTTCCGCGCTTGGAGGCAGACGGTCGGCTCCTCGCGCTCCGCGAGCTCCGCCCGTTCGAGGCCGCGGTCGCGTGGGGCGCGCCGGTCGTGATGGTCGCGCACGTGGTGGTGCCCGCGCTCGATCCCGACCCCGGTCGCCCCGCCACGCTCTCGCCGCCGGTCGTCACCGGAACGCTCCGCGAGCGCATGGGATTCCAGGGCGTGGTCGTGACCGACGCGCTCGAGATGGCGGGCGTGACCTCGCGCGGATCCTACGGCGAGGTCGCCGTCCGCGCGATCGAGGCCGGCTCGGATCTCCTCCTCTATTCCAAGCTCCATCCCGGGCCGGACGAGGCGCTCGTCGCGCTCCGCGAGGCGCTTCGCGCGGGACGGCTCAGTGAAGCGCGCATCCTCGAATCGCTCGGACGGCTCCGCCGGCTCCGGGCCGGGAGCGCCGCGCGGCCGCGCGACTGGGGGCCTGGCATCGAGCGGGAAGCCAGGGACATGATCACCCACGAAGAGCTGGAGCGCGTCGCCGACGGCGCGTTCCGCATCCTTCGCCAGGGAGCGGGCGGCATTCCGCTGCGCTCACCCGTGGACGTGCTCGAGATCAACCGCCCCACCTCGCGAGCCGGGATGACGGACCTCCTCCGCGCGCACGGCATGACCGCCGAGGAGCGCCAGGCCGATCCGGCGACGTGGCCCAAGACAATCCAGGGGAGCGCGCTCCTCACGGTCGCGGTGCGCGGCTCCACGACGCCCGAGCAGGAAGCGCTGGGGCGCGCGTGGCTCACGCGATTCCCCGAGACGGTCACGGTGGCGTCGCTCAACCCGCACGCCGTGGACGGATGGCCCGAGGTCCGGACGCTCCTCGCCACCTTCGACAACATGCCCGCCACGCGGCGCGCCCTCGCGCGCCGTCTCACCGTCGCCGGGACGCTGGCCAAAGCCCAGAAATAAAAACGGCCCCCCGTCCGCGAGGACGGAGGGCCGCGATATCGCGATGCGTGAAGGTGGGGCTTAGACCTTGTCCTTGCCCTTGGCGCAGCACGCGTCCACAGCCTTGTCGCCGGAGGCGATCGCCTTCGTGAACGCCGCCTGGGCGTTCTTGCCCTGGGCCGTGAACTTGTTCTTGAAGCCCGCCTCGGTGAGCATCTTCGAGACCTGCTGCTTGCTCAGCTTCTTGTCCGCGATCACGTAGGCGGTGCGGGTGGAGAGGTCGACGTGGGCGCACTGGATGCCCTTCGTCGCCATCGCGGTCTTCTGGATGCTGTCGACGCAGTGCTCGCACTCGACCGCGGGCACCGAGAAGCTGTACATGACCTGGTTGGCCTTGACGCCCTCGCACTTGCCCGAGGCCATCGTGTGCTCGGCGTCGCCCGAGCAGTGACCGCCCGAGGACATCGTCGCCGAGGACGACTTGGCGCCGTCGCCCGAACAGGAAGCTCCGCCGGCCCACGAAGTTGCGGCCAGGCCGAGGGTGAGAACCGCGACTCCAAGAATGGTGGCGATCCGTTTCATGGCTTTCTCCTAGCGTGGGTTGGCGTAGAGCCTATCCGGCTCCGGTAAGGATACCCCGGGTCCCGGGGCGCGTCTCCTGTCAATTCGACGTGGCCCGGACGTGCGAGGTCCGGTACTGGTCGATGCCCTGGGCCAGCATCTCCGCGAACTTGTTCTGGAACTGGCCGTCCTTGAGGATGGCCGCCTCCCGGGCGTTGGTGATGAAGGCGGTCTCGACCAGGACCGACGGGATCTCCGGGGCCTTCAGGACAACGAAGCCGGCCTGCTTGATGCCGCGGGTCGTGAGCCTCGAGTCCCCGCCGACGGCGTCGATCATCGATTCAGCGAGGTCGCTGCTCCTGCGGATCGTGTCGTTCTGGCGCAGGTCGAAGAGGATCGAGAGGAGGTCGTCTCCGGCCTCGGGGGAGACGCCGCCGATCAGGTCCGCCGCGTTCTCCTTCTCGGCCAGACCCCGCGCCGCCTCGTCCGTCGCCCCCGTCAGGGAGAGGAAGTAGATCTCGGTCCCCGTCGCGTCCCGGTCCCGGCTCGCGTTGCAGTGGATGCTCACGAAGAGGTCCGCCTGGAAGCGCCGGGCGATGTCGATCCGCTTCCGCAGCGGAACGAAGTAGTCTCCCGACCGGGTCAGGAACCCGGTGACCCCGGGCATGATGTCCAGCTGAGCCTTCAGCTTCTTCGCGATTGCGAGCGTGATGTCCGCTTCCTGCAACCTCCGGTAACCGATCGCGCCCGGATCTTCCCCGCCGTGTCCCGCGTCGATGGCCACGATCAGGTTCCGCTTCTGCTTGAGCTCGGTGACCTTCTGCGCGAGCTGCTTCTCGGCCTCGGGATTGGGTGGCGCGGGAACGTCCACGACGATGCGGTCGGGATTCCCTTCGCTCGCGGGGAGCGTGAATCCCAGCGGCGTGGTCGGTCGCTTCAGGCGAATCCGGACGGACGTTCCCGTCTCGGACACCGCGGGGAAGATGTCGGCCACGAGGCTGTCCCCCACGAACTCGGTCGTGACCGCGGCCGACTTGCGTGCCTTGGGGAGGTAGATCTCGAACGTGAGCGAGTCCGCGAGCCTAAACTGCGGCTCCGCGCCGAGCGGCCTCGTGAGATCGAGGACGAGCCGCGTGTTCTCGGGAGCCGTCCACCAGCGAATGCGCGCGAGCTCAGCGGCCGGCGGCGCGGGCTTGGCCGGGGCGGGTTTCCTCGCCGGCGCGGCCGCGGCGAGCCCCGCAAGGAAGAGCGCCGAGCATAGGACGAGGCCCGTCCGAGCCGCCCTGGTTCGGCGGCTTCGTCCGGGCCTCGCGCCCGCGCCGTGATGCTGGTTCAAATCCCGCTCAATCCTCGTCCGGCTGCACCGCGAGGAATCGCGTGGCGTCGCCGCGCTTGATGAGGAAAACGATCGGCTTGGCCGGATTCTTGTCGCGCGCCTTGGTCACGGCGGCATTGTAGTCGGTGACGTCTTTGACGGACTGGTCGTTCACTTCCTTGATCACGTCGCCGCGCTGGAGTCCGGCGTCGTCGGCCGCGCTCCCCTGGCTCACGTCGACCACCACGACGCCCGACTTGTCCTTGATGTCGAGGCTGCGCGCCGTCTCGCTCGAGAGGGACTCGACCCGGAGCCCGAGCTCGAACTTGGGCTGCGCCTGCTTCTGGAGCACCTCGTCCTTCGGACGCTCGCTCAAGGTCACGTAGAGGTCACGAGGCTGCCCGGACCGGAGCACGTTGACCTTGACCTTCTTGTTCACCGGCGTGTCCGCGACGAGGAGACGGAAGCGCTCCACGTCGTCGACGTCCTTGCCATCGAAGGTCGTGATGACGTCCTTCACCTGGAAGCCCGCCTTGGACGCCGGCGTGTCGCCCGAGACGCTGCCCACGAGAACGCCCTTCCGGCCGTGCATGCCCCAGTTGTCGGCCAGCTCGGGGGTCAACTCTTGTGGAAGGATGCCGAGGTAGCCGCGCACCACCTTGCCGTTGGCCACGAGCTGGTGAGCGATGTTCTTCGCGAGATTGATCGGAATGGCGAAGCCGATGCCCTCACCGGATGGATTGATCGCGGTGTTGATGCCGATCGCCTCGCCGCGGATGTTGAGGAGCGGCCCGCCGCTGTTGCCGAAATTGATCGACGCGTCGGTCTGGATGAACTGCTGGTAGGCCGGGGCGCCGCCCACGATGGAGAGGTTGCTCCGTCCCTTGGCGCTGATCACGCCGACGGTCAGCGTTCCGTCCAGCTCGCCGAGGGCGTTGCCGATCGCGATGGCCCAGTCGCCGATCCGGATCTCATCCGAGTCGCCGAGCGGCACGACCGGAAGGTCCTCGCCGTCGTGGATCTGGATCACCGCGACGTCCGTGCTCGGATCCGTCCCGACGACCTTCGCCTTGAACTTCCGGTGGTCGCTCAGCGTCACCGTGATGTCGGACGCGTCCTTCACGACGTGGTTGTTCGTGAGGATCCGTCCCTGCGCGTCGATGATGAACCCCGAGCCGCTGCTCGGCACCTTCATCTGGCGCTGCGGCGTCTGGTCGTTGTCGTTGTCATTGTCGTTGTCGTCGCCCTGCCCCTGGCCCTGTCCCTGCGGATTGTCCGGGAAGAGGCGGCGGAAGAAGTCCCCGTACGGGCCGTCGAAGCTGCCTCCGCTCGGATGGTTGATGGTGCGCTTCGTCTCGATGGAGACAACCGCCGGCAGCGTGCGATCGGCGATCCGGGTGAAGGGGCTCTCGAGCGCGCCTGTGATCGCCGGAGCCGCGTCCTTGGCGCTCACCTGCGGCGATAGATTCAAATCGCCAGCCAGGATGAACCCGACCACGATGCCGATGATCAACAGTCCGCCGGCGAGCATCAGGGCTTTCGCCGCGCGAATCGTTTCTCTGGACTCCATGTTCGCTACCTCCGTTGAACTGATCGGGAGCCCTCGAGGCTCGCCGAAACTCCGCCCGGCGCAGGGGACGCCGGAGCTACGACACCGATCCTTCCGGCTCCCCGGCCGTTTTGGTCTCTCGTGCTTCCGCGCGGAGCCGCTCGAGCTCCGCACGCTTCACGCGCACGATCTCATCGATCGAGGCGATCCAGGTGCGAAGGCGGAGCGCCTCGGCGTCCGATTCGAGTGCGTGAGGCGTGCCGCCGTTCCAGAGCGCGAGCGCTCGCGCGCCGAGATCGGACAGAGCCCGAGAGCGGTCGCGCCGGAGCGATACGAGGTCGACCCGGAGCACGCCGATCGACACCGCCCGACGCGCGCTCGCGCGCGTCCGATCGGAGACCGATCGGAACTCTTCGGACATGCGGCTCCAGAACCCGGTTTCGCCAGCCATAAATCCTCACAGCACAGGTAGTTGGTACAATCTAGGAATCGCCGGTGAGGCCTGTCAAGCTGGTATTACCCGTTCGGGTATCGGGAGTTCCGCTGGCGGGAGCCTCGGCCCTCCGTCTTGCGAGAGGCCCGGCGATGTCTATACTGACGCCTCATGTCCGAGCCCAGATGCGCCTATTTCATCGCCGATTCGCATCTCGGACAAGGGTCTCCGGAATCGAACCGCTCCCGCGAGCGGGATCTCCTCGCCTTCTTCGACAAGGTCCACGAAGAAAAGGCTGCGCTCTATGTGAACGGGGACCTCTTCGATTTCTGGTTCGAATACGGCCATGCGATCCCGAAGCGTTTCGTCCGGGTGCTCCAGGCCCTGGGCGACCTGCGGCGTCGCGGCGTGCCCGTTCTCTATGTCGGCGGAAATCACGACTTCTGGATCGGCGAGTACCTGGCGCGCGAGCTCGACGTCCCCTTCTCGGACGTGCCGGTCCCTCTGACGCTCCAGGGACGGCGGATCTACCTTGCCCACGGGGACGGGCTCGGTCCGGGCGACCACGGTTACAAAGTCCTGAAGCGGGTGCTCCGAAACCGCGTCGCGCGCGGGCTCTTTCGCTGGATCCATCCGGACATCGGCATTCCCCTGGCCGCAGCCTGCTCCCACACGAGCCGCCACCACGCTCCGCGCCCCTCGGTCAGCGACGACGACCTCCGCGACCGGCTCGCCCAGCCGCGGTATGCGGAAGGCTACGATGCGGTCGTCCTCGGTCATTTCCACCGTCCAGTCCATTGGCAGGGGGAGGGTAAGGACTTTTTAGTGCTGGGGGACTGGGTCAACCGGCGCACCGTCGTCCGCCTGGCGGGCGGAGCCTTCCAACTCACGGAATTTACGAGTACTTAGCCGCTTCGGGACCGCGCCGCCGGGGGACTCCAAGGGGGTGCGGGTTTCGCTTGACTCAAGTGCCCGTTTGTATTACACTTAGAAGGTTCTAGCACCACCCTGTCCACAAATTGGTTGTTGCCGCAGGGATGCGTGCGCGTCAAGCGCGCGTGTCGGTGCGGCTCTCTGTTTCGTTGAGTGATCTGGAACCTAATTACCGAGACGAGGGGAGGTGAGCATCCGGTCGGCTCTGTTTGGTTGAAAGCCTACTAGCTGCTTCGTTGCTCTGATTTCCATGAGGGAGGACACGCAATGCGCAACCAAGGTCTTCTGAAAGTCGCTCTCCTCGGGCTTTTGACCCTCGCTCTCGCCCCCGGCTACGCCGCGGCGGCCGGACAGGGACAGGACTTGTCGGAGATGCTCGCTTCGAGCGCCGCGGTGCACGCGACCGCGGTGAGCGGCCCGATTCTTCAAGTAGCCCCGCTGGCGCACGACTATGGCGTCGTGGACAACGGGAACTCCGGCATTTTCACGTTCACGCTGTCGAACATCGGTGACCAGCCTCTGCACATCCTCAGTGTCAACTCGACCGATCCGGCGTTTTTCGGCTCGGCGCCGAGTATCCCCATCGCTCCGGCTGGTTCGGATGGGCTGAATCTCATCTGTTTGATCAACGACGGCGCGTTCCACAGCGCGAATGTCACGATCATGTCCGATGGCGGAAATGTGACGGTGAACGTCACGGCCCAGGGCAACGCGGCTCCGACGATCGCTCCTGTGGGCGACAAGAACGTGGCGGCATTCACGACGCTTTCGTTCACGGTCGTGGCGACGGATGCGGACGACACGCGGGACGACGAGATCACCTACTCGATGACCTCGAATCTGCCTCCCGGTCCGACGTTCAACACGGCGACGGGCGAGTTCTCGTGGAGCCCGGTGGATACCGATGCCGGCAGCTACACGGTGACGTTCTCGGCGAGCGACGGTCGTCTCACGGCGTCGGCTCCTGCGATCA
>DASTKC010000006.1:0-7119 GCA_035716085.1 Candidatus Eiseniibacteriota bacterium
ACGATTTCCGTCCTCCTGAATTCCGGGAGCGGAACGTTTCTCCCCGCGACCGCGTACGTCAAACCTGGTACCTGGAGCGGTATCGCAGTCGGGAGCGCGGACCAGGACGCCTCGCCCGATCTCTTCGTCGTCGACGGTTACAACTATTCCGTCTCGATCCTGAACGGCTCGCCCGGAGGCGGATTCACGTTCCAGGGCCGCTCCTGGGGCGTCCCGGCGACGCCGGAGGGGCTCGCCGTTGGCGATCTGAACGAGGACGGCCGCACGGATATCGTGGCCTCCGGAAGCGCACTCTACGGAGCAGCCGGTTTCGCGCAGGTTCTCCTGTATGAGGGAGGGACCGTGACGGGGGTTGAGTCCTCCCCGGTCATCGATCGGAACGGGCTCGCCCAGAACCGGCCCAATCCATTCAATCCTCGCACCGAGATTTCCTTCGAGATTGCGCGAAGCGGTCCGGCGACGCTTCGCGTCTACGACGCAAGCGGCCGTCTGGTCCGGACGCTCCTCGAGCGGTCGCTCGATGCTGGACTTCACAGTGTCGGATGGGACGGCATGGACGCAGAGGGCCGGAAGGCGGCTTCGGGAGTGTACTTCTATCGTCTGGTCACGCCGGGATTCGACAGCGCGAAGAAGATGCTGCTGATGAAGTAGCTAAGGCGCCCGGCAGCAGCCGGGCGGAACTCCTGTTCTTTCCACGCAGAGGATCCAAGCACGAAGGCGGGACCCGGAGCAATCCAGGTCCCGCCTTCTAGTTACGGATTCCAGCCTCGCACCCTTGACATCGCGCTATCTTTATGATATCATACTTATATCGCACCACCGGGGAGCCCACGGGGGGCCTGCCCGAACCTTTGAAAGGAGCGTGTTCGTCCATGATCCACGAACGTCGGGTCGCGGCCCTGAGCGGGGCCATCGGTCTGACCATCACCCTGCTTCTCGGGGGATTGGCCGTCTATCTCTTCGTCGGCGCGGTCCAGGCCGGCCGTCCTCTTCTGCTCGCGACGACCGTGCTTCCCCTGGCTGTAGTCACGGCGCTTTGCGCGGCGGGACTCTTCACGGTCCAGCCGAACCAGGCCGTGGTCTTGATCCTGTTCGGATCCTACACGGGGACGGTGCGCGACAGCGGCTGGTGGTGGACGAACCCCTTCAACACGCGGAAGAAGATCTCGCTCCGCGTGCGTTCGCTGAACGGCCACATGATCAAGGTGAACGATCATGCGGGCAATCCGGTCGAGATCGCCGCGGTCGTCGTGTGGAACGTGCAGGACACGGCGCAGGCCGTGTTCGACGTGGAGAACTACGAGGACTTCGTCTCGGTGCAGAGCGAGACCGCGGTGAGGCATCTCGCGAGCATCTATCCGTACGACGAGTACGACCACGACGCGATCTCGCTGCGTGGTAGCACCGACAAGGTGTCCGAGGCGCTGCGTGCCGAGCTCCAGGAGCGTCTGCGCCCGGCGGGCGTGCAGATCGTCGAGGCCAGGCTGAGCCACCTCGCGTACGCGCCCGAGATCGCGGGGGCGATGCTCCAGCGTCAGCAGGCCGCGGCCATCATCGCGGCTCGGCAGCGGATCGTGGATGGAGCCGTGGGAATGGTGGAGATGGCGCTCGCGCGGCTGAGCGCGAACAACATCGTGGAGCTGGACGAGGAGCGGAAGGCTGCGATGGTGTCGAACCTGCTCGTGGTGCTCTGCGGCGAGCGCGCGGCGACCCCGGTTCTCAATACGGGAACGCTCCACAACTGATCCATGGCGCCCCGCAAGGCATTCCTGCTCCGGATCGATCCGGAGCTCTGGCGGGCGATCGAAGCCTGGGCGGCCGACGAGCTACGCAGCGTGAACGGGCAGATCGAGTACCTGCTCTCCAACGCTGTGAAGGACGCCGGCCGTTCCAGGTCTTCGAAGACTAGAGAGCGTCCTCGTCGTCAGGAGGCGGGGGCGGAGTCCGGTCCTCGTCCTGGCGGTCCAGATCAGGAGGAGCGTTCTGGTCAGAGCGGCCATCAACGCCCTCGCGGTCGTCCTGATCGCGATTCCAGTTCTGAGGCGGAGGGGGAGGAGCCGGACGATCGTTCTTGAAGAAGGAGCGTTCATCACCATCGCCACCGAAATCGCGGCGTCCTTCATCCCGATCGTCCCTGAGGTCGTTCCAGAGCTCGCGCCTGTCCTCACGTAGCTCCCTCCCGCTCGCCAGCGCGTCCTCCCTCGTCAGCCTCGAGAATTCCCGCAGCAATCTCCGCTCGCGATCGAGCGCCCACGGCGCCCCGCGCGAGACGTTGGTCTCGATCGAAGCGAGCTCGTGCACCACGCGCCGCTCGCGCGCGAGGCGCGCGCGTGTGGCCCTGGCATCGCGGCGGTCGTCCCAGCGCGCGCCCGTATCGTCGCGGTCCCACCGAGCCTCGCCCTGATCGAGCCTGAGATCCCGGCGCGACTCCATGAGCTCGAGGCGCATGAGGCGCTGCAGCTCGGCCCGCGCGCGCCGCTCTTCGAAACGATCCCCCACCCGCTCCGCCCGCACGAGCCTCTGGAGCTGTCGATCGAACAGGCGAACGTCGGTCCAGTCGCCGTTTCGATCCCACTGGTCGTGGTGCAGCTCCTGCCGGTCACCCCGGATCTCCCCTCCGTACTGGGCCTCGGCCCTAGGGGCGAAGAGCAAGAACAGGGTCGCGACGGTCCCCGCCGCGATGGCCGCCACGATCCATGGGCGTTCGTAGGTTTTCGTCCACACTGTGTCGGTACGCATCGCGTTTCCTCCGGCTCTGGCGTTGGGGCACAACGAGTTCGGTCCGCGAGCGGACCGATGCCGGAGGAGAGGGCAACTACCGTGCCCGGGCGGAGGCCTCGTGGATGGTGCGGAGGAGGGGCTCGTCGAACCGGATCTCGCGCACGGGCCCGTAGCCCTGCGCGACCTTCCGGATGGCGGCCGCGTTCCCGATCATCACGATGGAGAGGTCCTTGGGATCGGGATACACGCGCTTGATGACGGGGAGGATCGACGCGTCGGGAACGCGCTGGATCCGCTCGACGTACTGGGTCACCTCGGTGATCGGAAATCCGTGATACGCGAGATCGGCGAACGCGGCCGCGATCTGGTCTCCGGTCTCGTAGTCGGGCGGATAGAGGCCGCTCAGGTAGCTCTTCACCGATGCGACCGTCGTCGCGTCGATCCCCTTCTCACGGAGCTGGCCGAGGAGGCGCAGCGCCATGTCCATCGCGCGCTGCGTGGAGTCCGTCTTCGTGAAGCTCGAGATCGCGACCGAGGCGGGCTGGCCCAGCCGCAGGAAGCGGCAGCGCACGCCATACGTGAGCCCACTCTTGGTGCGCATCTCACTGTTGAGGATGGATGTGTATCGCCCGCCGAAGGCCGTGTTCGCCACGTCCACCACGTCCCGGTCCGGATCGTGACGTCCGATGCCGCGGTTTCCCATCCAGAAATAGGTCTGAGACGCGTCCGGCTTGTCCACGAGGAGCACGCGGCGTCCATCGACTCGCGGAGTCTCGGGGATTTTCGCAAGCGGCTCGGTGGCACGCGCCCAGTCGCCGAACGCCGCCTTGAGCCGCGACTCCATGCGCTTGGAGTCGAAGTCGCCCACCACCGCGAGGATCAAACGATCGCCGCCAAATCGACCCCGATAGCAGGCGATCACGTCGTCGCGCGTGATGCCGGCCACCGTGCTCTCGTCTCCACTGCTCGGTCGCCCGTAGGGATGATCCGGGAACAGATAGGCGAGGCCGTACTGGCCGAGCACCCCCCACGGATCGTCCTTCTCGGACTTGAGCGCGTCGACCGTCTGCGCGCGGAGCTTCACGAACTCGGAGTCCGGGAAGAGCGGGTGCCGGAAGGTATCGCGCAAGAGCTCGACCATGAGCGCTTCGTCCTTCGACATGAACTCGCCCGCGGCCCAGAAGATCTCGAGACCGCCCCCCGTGTCGAACGAAGCGCCCGCTCCGTCCGCGGCCTGGGAGATCTGCAGCGCGGAGCGCTTCCCCGCTCCCTTGCGCAGCATCGCCCCGGTGAGCCCGGCCAGGCCCTCCTTGCCCGGGGGATCGGCGAGCGATCCACCGTTCACGAACGCCCGGAAGGCGATGAGCGGGAGATCGTGCCGCTCCGCCAGGATGATCTGCGCGCCATTCGAGAGCGTGATCGCGCGCGACTTGGGGAGGACGATCTCCGCGCTGGCGGGAGCGCCGAGCAGAGCCGTGAGGGCGAGCGCGGCGCAGAGCGCGGTCACGGGAGCGCGCATCCGGAAACCGGTCGTCATGGCTTCCCCCTCCGCGCGGACGACGAGCCCTTGGCGTCGGCCTCGGGCTCGTTCTCCGGGACCAGCGTCCCCACCGTGCGATTCTTCTCCGTGAAGATGCGTCGCGCGACCTCCTGGACCTTCTGGCGCGTCACCTTCTCGTAGCGCGCCGGCGCGGTGAAGAGCATCCGGTAGTCGCCGCGCAGCGTCTCAAAGCGCCCGAGTGCGGACGCCTTGTCGTCGATGGTCTTGAGCGAGCGCCAGTACGAGGCCAGGCGGATGGTCTTGGCCTTCTGGAGCTCGGCCTCGGTGACGCCTTCCTTCGCGACGCGCGCGAGCTCGTCGAACAGGGACGCTTCGGCGGCCTTGAGCCCCTTGTCCGGCGCGACCGTCACGAAGAACGCGTACATGCCGGGATCGAAGCCCCGCTGGAGCCAGGAGTCCACGTCCACGGCCACGCGATCGCGATCGACCATTCGCTGATAGAGCCGCGACGATTCGCCGGCCGTGAGGATCATGTCGAGGAGCTCCTCCGCCTCGGCGTCGGGGCCGCTCGCCGAGCCCGCGTGGTATCCGACCTCGAGGAGCGGCACCGGGGCGGGACGGCGGATCTCGACCCGGCGCTCACCCAGCTGCGGAGGCTCGATCGTGCGGACCTGGGGCGGCGGCGGCTGCGCCGGGATGCCCGCGAAGTACTTGTCCATGAGCGCCATGATCTCGGACCCCGTCACGTCTCCGACGACGACGAGCACCGCGTTGTTCGGCGCGTAGTAGATGCGGAAGTACTCCTTCAGGTCGGCCATGGTCCAGCGCTCGATGTCGCTCGGCCACCCGATCGTGGGGATCTGGTAGGGGTGCGCTTCGAACGCCGTCGCTTCCACCGACTCGTCGAGGAACTGCTGGTTGTTGTTGTCCACGCTCGTGCGCCGCTCGGAGTAGACGACCTCGCGCTCGCTCTGCACGGAGGTGGAGTCGAACGTGAGGCAGCACATCCGGTCCGCCTCCATGCGGAGGACGAGATCGAGGGCGCTCTTCGCGAACCAGTCGGAATAGACGGTCACGTCCTGGGTCGTGAAGGCGTTGTTCGCGCCGCCGTTCCCCTCCATGACCCGGTCGAATTCGCCGCCTGGGTAGTGCTCCGAGCCGAGGAACATCATGTGCTCGAAGAAGTGCGAGAGCCCTGTGATGCCGTTGTGCTCGTTGCGGCTCCCCACCTTGTGCCAGATGTAGAGCGCGACGTTCGGGATGTCGTGGTCGGGCCAGACGATCACGCGAAGACCGTTGGGCAGGGTCTTGGCGACGACGTCGGAGCCGATCGCGCTCTTCTTGGAAGTGGACTTTGTGGTCTCGCGCGGCTGCGCGGTCGCCGGTGGGGCGAGCGCCAAGAAGGCCGCGACGAGCGCGGCCGGCAGCCGTAACCTGGTCTCCAGACTGCGTTGGGCCATTCTTCGAAACACGGCGTCCGGGTCCTCCGTAGGATCGACGAGTCTAGTCCCGGCCCGGGTTTCTGTCACGCGGCGCCCGTCCGGCCCTATAGTGACCGGCAATCGAAGGCTTCCCCGGACGGCAAGATCGCCGACCGTGAAGGCTACGACACTCCAGAGGAGGAGCTCCATGCCGACCATGCACGAGATCGATTACGAGATCCTGGGCGACGACATGCAGTTCGTCCGGATCATCCTGGATCCGGGCGAAGCGGTCGTCGCCGAGGCGGGCGGAATGATGTACATCGAGGACGGGATCCAGATGGACACCATCTTCGGCGACGGCTCGCAGCCGAACCAGGATTTCCTCGGCAAGCTGGTCGGCGCCGGCAAGCGGCTCCTCACGGGCGAGTCGCTCTTCATGACCGTCTACCACAACGAGGGACGCGAGCGCCGCGCGGTCGCGTTCGCCGCTCCGTACCCCGGCAAGATCGAGCCTCTCCACTTGAAGGAGCTCGGGGGCGAGATCATCGCGCAGAAGGACTCGTTCCTCGCAGCGGCGAAGGGCGTGAGCGTCGGGATCGCGTTCAACAAACGGTTCGGCGCGGGGCTGTTCGGCGGTGAAGGCTTCATCATGGAGCGCCTGACCGGCGACGGCTGGTGCTTCGTGCACGCCGGAGGCACGCTCGAGAAGCGGCAGCTCGCGGCGGGCGAGACGCTCCGCGTGGACACGGGATGCCTCGTGGCGCTCCAGCCCTCGGTCTCGTACGACATCCAGTACGTGGGCAAGCTGAAGAGCGCGCTCTTCGGGGGCGAGGGGCTCTTCTTCGCGACGCTCCGAGGGCCCGGAACCGTGTGGCTCCAGTCGCTCCCGTTCAGCCGACTCGCGAGCCGCATCTATGCCGCCGCTCCGCAGGCCGGTGGCCGCCGGCGCGAGGAAGGCTCGCTCCTGGGCGGTCTCGGAAATCTCCTCGACGGCGACGGGCAGTAGCGCATCGCCGAGAACGAACATGGGCGCTGCGCCTACCTGCGGCGCAGCGCCCAGAATAGAAGCGAGAGGACCAAGCTCAAGAGGAGCGACGTCCCGAGCGGGATGTAGACCTTCCAGTTCGACCCGCCGAAGCGGAAATCCCCGGGCAAACGCCCGAGCCACGGCATGCGCGGCCCCCACGTCAGGACCGCTCCTACGAGGAAGAGCGCGGCTCCAAGAACGAGGAGCACGCGCCCCCAGGATTCGTTCATTCCTCGACGGTACGCTCAGGGCTTTCGCTCCCGCAAGGTGATGGTGCCCGAGCCGGTCTCGATGCCGATCGTGCCGCGCCCGTCCCCGATCCGTCCGACCAGGGCGTCGTGCTTCCGCACCTGCGTCTCGAGGGCCAGCTCGGAACGAATCCCGCCGCTGCCCGATTCCACCGAGACCTGCGCGCCGACGCCGGGCGGGAAGGAGACGGTGATGTC
>DASTKC010000007.1:0-6930 GCA_035716085.1 Candidatus Eiseniibacteriota bacterium
CCGATTGTTGATCGCAGCTCTCGCCGCGGGGGCCCTGATGGCGGACCCGGCCGCGGCCCAAACGGCCACGCACTCCACCACTTCGAAGACCACGACGACCAAGAGCAAGACGGCCGCCGCCAAGTCCACGGGCGCCAAGACGGCCATGCCCGGCCGCTTCTTCACCGGCAAGCCGAACGCGGCGCGGTACCGCCAGCTCTCCACGCAGGAGCTGGGCCTCGCGCGCGCCGATCTGAAGAAGCTTCTCGCGGTGAAGGGCAAGCGGACGGTCCAGAACACGATGACGCTCTACTCGAGCCTGACGCTCCACGCCGACAACGCCGGCAGCTGGGCCGGGCTCATGGAGTCGGTGCATCCCGACTCCGCGTTCCGATCGACGGCCGAGGCGATGAGCCAGGACGCGAGCAAGTTCTTCACGGAGCTCGGACTCAACCGGCAGCTCTACGAAGCGATCCAGGCGGTCGACGTGAGCGCCGCGGATCCGACCACGAAGTATCTCGTCGAGAAGACGCTTCGCGACTTCCGGCTCGCCGGCGTCGACAAGGACGATGCGACGCGGAAGCAGATCCAGGCGATCCAGGAGGAGCTGGTCCTGGTCTCGCAGGAATTCGATCGGAACATCCGGAACGACTCGCGCACGATCAAGGTGGCGCCCGCCGACCTCGACGGCATGCCGGACGACTTCTTGAAGGCGCACCCGCCGGGCGCCGACGGCAAGGTCACGCTCTCGATCGAGTATCCGGACCGCTTCCCCATCGCGACGTATGCCAAGAAGGAGGACGTGCGCAAGCGCCTCCAGTTCGAGGCCATGAATCGCGCCTATCCGGCGAATGAAGCCGTGCTCGACTCGATGCTGGACAAGCGCTACCGCCTCGCCCGCATGCTCGGCTACCCGAACTGGGCGGACTACATCACCGCGAATAAGATGATCGGGAACGCGGGGAACGCGGCTCAGTTCATCGACCGGATCGGCAAGCTCACGCGGGAGCAGAGCCAGCGCGAGTACGAGATCTACCTGAAGCGCAAGCAGGAGGACGTTCCCGGCGCGACCGCGGTCAATCGCTGGGAGGTGCGCTACTACGAGCAGCTCATCCGGAAGCGCGACTACAACTTCGATCCCAGCGCCGCCCGCCCGTACTTCCCCTTCGAGGGGGTGAAGAAGGGCGTGCTCGACGTCACGTCCAAGCTCTACGGCGTCACCTACAAGCGCATCCAGCACCCGGACGTGTGGGATCCGAGCGTCGAGGCTTACGACGTCTATGACGGGAAGACGCTCCTGGGCCGGTTCTTCTTCGACCTCCATCCGCGGCCCGGGAAGTTCAACCACGCCGCCCAGTTCAACATCCGGACCGGCGTCACGGGAGCGCAGCTTCCCGAGGCGTGTCTCGTCTGCAACTTCCCGGGCGGTACGAAGGGCGATCCCGGGCTCATGGAGCACGACGACGTCGTGACCTTCTTCCACGAGTTCGGCCATCTCCTGCACTCGATCTTCGGCGGCCATCAGCGCTGGGCGCCGCTGGCCGGCATCGCCACGGAACAGGACTTCGTCGAAGCACCGTCCCAGATGCTCGAGGAGTGGGCGTGGGATCCCGCGGTGCTCCGGACGTTCGCCAAGCACTACCAGACCGGGGAGGCCATTCCGGTCGAGATGGTCGAAAATCTCCGCAAGGCGAGCGTCTTCGGCCGCGCGATCGACAACGCGTACCAGGCCGACTATGCGGCGCTCTCGCTCAACATCTACAATCGCGATCCCGCGTCCGTGAACGTGGACTCGCTGTCGGTGGCGTACGACCGCGATTACGTCCCCTTCCCGCCGATCCCGGACACGCACTACGCGATGTCCTTCGGTCATCTCGACGGCTACTCGGCGGTCTACTACACGTATCTCTGGTCGCTCGTGATCGCGAAGGATCTCTTCACCAAGTTCGACCGCGACCACATGCTGGAGCCCGGCGCGGCGACGAGATATCGAAAGGTCGTGCTCGCACCCGGCGGCACCAAGCCCGCGGCGCAGCTCGTGCACGATTTCCTGGGCCGCGACTTCCAGTACGACGCGTACGAACAGTGGCTCGCGGGGAAGAACTAGGGGCGGGAGCCTGAGCAGCGGTTCGGCGTAGATGAGGGTCGTCGCCCACGGGCGGCGGCCCTCAGCGCTTGGCGGTCTTCTCCACCCTCAAAGGGGTGAGGACTTCCTTCTCGAAACGGGTGCCGTCGAAGGCCTTGTCGAGATAGGGCAGGATCACTTCCTCGGTCGCCTGGAAGTGGGCGGCGATGAGCGCGAGGATGCCGTAGGAGAGATGCATCAAGCGGCCGGCCGGCGAGCCGGCCGAGACGGCCTTCTCGAGTGCCTGACAGCGCCGGGCGACGAGCTGATGCTCGAAACGGGCGATCTCGGTCAGCCGCGATCCCTCCCCCGCTGCCCAGTCGGCCGCCGGGTAGAGGGTGTACTCCTCGGCGCGGGCGTGGGGGGCGACGTTCTTCGAGACGAACTCGAGGACCTCCCGCGCGACCGCGAGCTGCTCCAGGGTCCCCAGCTCGTGCAGCTTCTCCAGCCGCTCCCCCAGGCCATGAATCTGGGTCAGCAGGCGGACGTGATCTTGCCTCAGGGAGTCGGTCGGCTTTTTGTCGGGGGCCCCCATCGCCGGGAACTATTCGACTTCCGCGTCTCGTTGTCAACTCGACTGTTGCGCCGACCCTGGCCCTGACCTAGCCTCGAATGATGACCCCTTCGGAATCGACCTCGAAAGGAGCCTCCCCGATGAAGGTCGCGATCGGTGCCGACCACGCGGGCTTCCAGATGAAGGAGCGCGTCGGGCAGTACCTGAAGGCGAAGGGCTACACCGTGCTCGACATGGGCACCGACTCCACCGAGTCGACCGACTATCCGCAGTACGCGTTCAAGGTGGCGGAGGCGGTCCGGGACGGCCGCGCCGACCGCGGCGTGCTCGTCTGCGATTCCGGGAACGGCATCGCGATCGCGGCCAACAAGGTCGAGGGCATTCGCGCCGCCCTCGCCGTCAATCCCAAGCACGCCGAGCTGTCGCGCCGCCACAACGATGCGAACGTGCTCGTCCTCGGATCCATGCTCACGCCCGAGTCCGAGGAGCGCCCGCTCCTCGACGCGTGGTTCTCCGCTCCCTTCGACGGTGGCCGCCACGAGCGGCGGGTGGGTCAGATCACCGACTACGAGCGAACCCATTGCAAGGGTTGATCCGCACGTGACTCGCCCTGTCGTCCAGCTGGAGAACCTGGGCTCGTTCGAGCCCCACTTCCAGGCAGCCCTCGACGAGCTCTCGAAGACCCGTGCGCTCCAGCGTCTCGTGGAGCGGGACCCGACGCTCTGGAAGAGCGACGCCGCGCACGAAGCCGTCATCCGGAATCGCCTCGGCTGGCTGGATGCCCCGCAGTGGCTCGCCGGCAAGATCGACGAGCTCACCGCGTTCGCGGCCGAGATCCGGAACGCCGGCTTCACGCGCGTGGTTCTCCTCGGGATGGGCGGCTCGAGCTTGGCGCCGGAGGTCTTCCAGATCGTCTCCATCGCGGGACCGGGTGCACCGACGCTGGACGTCCTCGACTCCACGGACCCGGCGACCATCGACGACATCGAAGGGGCGAGCCGGCTCGACCGGACGTTCTTCCTCGTCTCGAGCAAGTCGGGCAAGACGATCGAAACGCTCTCCCAGTACGCGTACATGCGCCACCGGCTCGACGCCTCGAAGATCGAGAACCCTGGGCGCCAATTCGCAGCCATTACGGACGAAGGTTCTCCGCTCGACCGTCTCGCGCAGGACGAGGGATTCCGCCGCGTGTTCCGCAACCCGGGCGACATCGGCGGTCGCTATTCCGCGCTCAGCTATTTCGGCATGGTTCCCGCCGCGATCCTGGGCCTCGACCTCCGCGTGCTCCACATGCGCGCCGCGGCCGCGCGGAAGGAATCGCTCGAGCCGGAATCGGCGCGGAACATAGCGTTCCGGCTGGGCGCCTATCTCGGCGGCGGCGCGCGGGCCGGCCGGAACAAGCTCACGATCGAGACCGCGAAGGCGCTGCGCCCGCTCGGCTACTGGATCGAGCAGCTCGTGGCCGAGAGCACGGGCAAGGAGCACACCGGGGTCGTGCCGATCGAGGGCGAGCCCCTTGGTCCCGCCCATCACTACGGGGACGACCGGCTCCTGCTCACGATCCGGCTTCAGGGCGAGCCCGATGCGGATCTCGACCGGCTCGAAGGCGAATGGACGCGCACCGGCGCGCCGTGGCTCCGCATCGATCTTCCCGATCGCGACGCGATCGCGGGCGAATTCTATCGATGGGAAGTGGCGGTCGCGCTCGCGGGAGCCCTTCTCCACATCGATCCCTTCGACGAACCGAACGTGCAGGAGAGCAAGGACGCGACGCAGCGGATCCTGGACGAGCTCGCCAAGGTAGGCCGGCTCCCCACGGGCGAGCCGCGCTCGCTGAGCGCCGGCATCGAGATCCACGCGACCGACGAGGTCTGGAAGCGGATCGAGGCCGACGTCCCCTCGATGCCGAGCCTCGAGATGATCCTGAACCGGTTCCTCGGCCTGGCCGAGCCGCACAGCTACCTCGCCGTGCTCGCGTTCATCGAGCGCACCGCGGCGAGCGAAGCCTCGTTCGCGCTCCTACGGCGGGCGATCCGGAACGCGATCCACGTACCGGTGCTCCAGGGCTACGGTCCGCGCTACCTCCACTCCATCGGGCAGCTCTACAAGGGCGGGCCCAACGAGGGGATGTTCCTGATCTTGACGACGGAGCACAAGTCGGACCTCCCCATTCCCGGGAAGCCGTTCACCTTCGGTCAGCTCGAGACCGCGCAGGCGCTGGGAGACTACGAGGCGCTCGCGGCCCATGGACGGCCCGCGCTCCGCCTCCATTTCTCCCATGGGGTCGACGCCGGCCTGGCCACCCTCGCGGCCGCCGTGGAGCGCGCCCTGTCCGCCATGCAGGGGGCGTAGCCATACCGCCTCTGTTCCGGTAATCTCAGAGGGCCCCCAAGCTCCGATATCCAGGCCACCGCCGGAACGCCCTGGGTCCACGGCCTTGCGAAGATTCGCCGATCCGCAACGCATACGTAGGCTCCGCCCGCGAGCTTCAGTCGCTTGCGCCCTGATGCTGGTCCTCCTTGGGCGAGCTGCGTCGGCCGGTCAGAGCCCGATCATCACGGCGCCGCCGCTGGTGGAGGCGGCCGAGCAGGACTCGATCCGCTTCACGGTATCCGCCACCGACCCCGATGGCGATCTCATCACCGGACTCGGTGTGCTCCAGCTGCCGACCGGCGCCGTGTTCGATGTCAATCTCGGCGCCTCGAGAGGCACCTTCCGGTGGCGACCCGACTACGGAAGCGCCGGGTCCTACCCCCTTTCGTTCTATGCGGAGAATTCGGTCCGCAGCTATGGCTACACCCAGCTCCAGATCAACAACACGGATCGCCCTCCGGTGATTGCCGTCCCCTCGTCCATCACAGCCGTCGAGGGGCAGGCCCTGGAGTTCACCGCGTCCGTGACGGACCCGGACGGAGACAGCTTCCTCTCCCTCGTGGCCGAGGCGCTTCCGGAAGGCGCCCAGTTCACCACGAATCCATCCCAGTCGTTCGCCCGCATCACATGGACGCCTCAGCCGGGCCAGGGAGGGTCGTACAAGGTGCGGTTTGTCTCCACGACGCGTCCCCTCCTCGGGCCGTCTGGAGTCGGCACGGCAGCCGTCACGATCGCGGTGGCCGGCGGGCAATATTCGCCACGCGTGTTCGCGCTGGGCGACGAGAAGACCGTGCTCATGGGGCCGGGAACGGGTCAGGTGTGCATCCACATTGAACCCAGAGGCACGTACTTCGACCCCAGCCTGATCGTCCCGTCCACCGTGGAGCTCATCTGGAGCGCCGGACTCCATCTTCCCGCGGACGAGGTCGATCTGAACGAAGAGGACGTCGATGGGAATCGGGTGAAGGACGTGACCGCGTGCTTCTCGAGGAACGCCCTGAAGCATCTCTTGGCAAACGAGGAGCTCCCCAGGACCTCTCGCGTCACGGTCCGGGGCAACCTGGTCGGAGGAGGCGCCTTCAGCGGAGTCGTCGACCTGAATCCCTATCTGGCGTCGACCCGGGTGTTCCTGACTCCCAATCCGAGCCGCGGAAACGCGGTGCTCTCGTTCCATACGTCCGACACCGGTCGGACCCAGCTCCGGATCTTCGACTCGAGGGGCCGGCTCCTCCGAACGCTCGTCGACGAGCCGTACATGCGGGCCGGCTGGCACGAAGTTCGGCTCGAGGGCGGCTCGTCGAAGCACCTTCCCACCGGCATGTACTTCTACAAGCTCGACACGATCGACACCAGCCTCAAGGGACAGTTCCTGATCGTGAAGTGAGGTGCCGTTTTCCCACATCCCGCAAGCTTTACAGCAGTACAATTTGCCCCTCCATGCACCTTGCTCGAGCCGGCTTCCTCCTGTTTTTCGTGATCGTTGTCCCAGCGCCTTGCGCTGGCGCGTCGCCTGCACCGCCCTCACTCGCCGCCGGTCCCGCGCGCCAACTAAGGCCACGTCACCATCAAACCAAGCCTGCCCACCTCGTGATTCGACCCGGCTTTGACTCGCGTCGGATATCTGTGAAATTTCAGGATGGGCTCCAACTGGAAATCGATCACATAGGCCCTGGTGGATTGCACGCACCGAGCATGAATTCACGGGCTCTGAACGTGCTCCGCTTGATCCGAGAGGCAGGAGGACGGTGGCGGTCCGCCTCGACCATGAGCGGCAGACGGCTGGCTGAGCTCAGATCACGGGCCGAGGTCGCAATGGGAAGAGAGATCGCCGATCTCTCCGATTACTTCACCCTGACGCTCCCCCCAGTGGCGGACGCTGAGGGATTGATCGACGCACTCAACGCGCTCCCCGAAGTGGAGATGGCTGCCCCCACACCTC
>DASTKC010000008.1:0-5745 GCA_035716085.1 Candidatus Eiseniibacteriota bacterium
GCCGACCAGGATCTCGTCGCCCGACCCAGCGTCGCTAATCCGCGATCTCCAACGTAGCCCGCTTCCCCTGCGCCGCGGCCGACGCCGCGAGGAGCGTGCGGAGCGACTGCGCGGTGCGGCCCTCCCGGCCGATCACCTTGCCCAGATCTCCGGCCGACACGCGGAGCGTGAGCACCGTGGTGTCTCCAGTCTCGTGCTCGTCCACGTGCACCCCTTCGGGGTGATCGACGAGCTGGCGCGCGCAGTACTCGATCAGGGCTTTCACGACCGCCTCCTTGCCTCGCGGGCTCAGGACTTCTTCTTCTTCGCCTTCTTGGTCGCCCTAGGCTTGGCGACGCCGCTCGCCTTGCGGGCCTTCGCCTTGGCGCGCGTCTTCGCCTTCTTCTCGCCGCCCTTGGTCGCCTTGGCCGCCGGCTTCACGGTCTTCTTCTTCGCCGCGGCCTTCTTCGCGACCTTCTTCTTGGGCGCGGGAACTTCCTTGAGCTCGGGCGCAGGCGTCGCGGGCTGAAGCGGCTTCCGCAGCGCGTCCGGCGCGTGCTTCGCCACCATCACGCCGACCGACTCCGACGGAAGCGCGCCGCGCTGGATCCACATCGACAGGCGCTCCGCGTTGATCTGGAACGTCGCCGGATTGGTGAGCGGATCGTAGTACCCGAGCTGCTCGATGTAGCGGCCGTCCCTCGGGTAGCGGGAATCGGCGACGACCACGCGGTAGGCCGGGCGTCCCTTCGCCCCGGTGCGTCTCATGCGAATCACGACAGACATTCCGAATCTCCTCCTCGGTGTGACACGATCGCCGGACGCTCGCTCAGCGGAAGAGCCCCTGTGGCATCTTCCCGCCGCGCATGCCGCGCCCGAAGCGTTTCAACATCGTCTGCATCTGCTCGAACTGCCGGAGCACGCGGTTCACGTCCTGCACCTGCGTGCCGCTGCCCTTCGCGATGCGCTTGCGGCGGCTGCCATTGATGATCGACGGCTGATCGCGCTCGCCCGGCGTCATCGACTGGATGATCGCCTCGGTGCGCTTGATCTCGCGATCGTCCACCTGCGCGCCCGCGGGGAGCCGCACCCCGGGGATCATCTTCATGATCTCCTCGAGCGGCCCCAGCTTCTTCATCTCCTGGAGCTGCCCGAGGAAATCCTCGAGGGTGAACCGCTCCTTCTTCAGCTTCTTCTCGAGGGCTTCCGCCTTCGAGAAGTCCAGCCGCTCCTGGGCGCGCTCGACCAGCGTGAGCACGTCCCCCATCCCGAGGATCCGGGACGCGAGCCGGTCGGGATGGAACGGCTCGAAGCCGTCCACCTTCTCGCCCACCCCCATGTAGCGGATGGGCGCGCCCGCGACCGCGCGGAGCGAGAGCGCCGCGCCACCCCGCGCGTCGCCGTCCATCTTGGTCAGGATGAAGCCGGTCACCTTGAGCTGCTTCGTGAACGACTCGGCGATCGAGACCGCGTCCTGACCCGTCATCCCGTCGAGAACGAGGTACGTCTCGTTCGGCTGGATGGCGTCCTGCACGCGCACCACCTCGGCCATCAGCTCCTCGTCCACGTGGAGCCGGCCCGCGGTATCCGCGATCAGGAGGTCGTAGCCTTCCTTGTCCGCGCGCTGCCGCGCCGCCTTGCCGAGCGCGACCGGATCCTTGGTCGTGCGATCCAGGTGCACCGGCGCGCCGATCTGCTTGCCGAGCACCTCGAGCTGATCGATCGCCGCGGGACGCTGAAGGTCGAGCGCCGCCAGAAGGACGCGCTTCTCGCGTCCCTTCCAGTAGCGCGCGAGCTTCGCCGCCGTGGTCGTCTTGCCCGAGCCCTGAAGCCCCGCGAGCAGGATCACCGCAGCGCGATTCGACGGGAACTGGAGCCCCGGAGTCGCCGCGCCGCCGCCGAGGAGCTTCACCATCTCCTCGTGGACGATCTTCACGATCAGCTGCCCGGGCGTGACGCTCGAGAGCAGATCTTCGCCGACCGCGCGCGCTTCGACCGCCTTCAGGAAGTCGCGGGCGACGTTCAGGTTCACGTCGGCCTCGAGGAGGACGCGCCGGATCTCCCGGAGCGACTCCTTGACGTCCTGCTCGCTCAGCCGTCCCCGGCCGAGCAATTTCTTGAAAACGCCTGATAGGCGGTCGGTTAGCTCTTCGAACATGGGCGTCCTTGGCCTGGGGGAGGCAAGGGCCACCCCTGGAGCGGCAAACGTCGAAGGGTATCAGCGAGGCAGCGGGTTGGCAAGGCAGGACTTGGGGATGGTGCCCGGCGCCCTGTCGGGGTCCAGGTCTATACGTAGATGTACGCGAGACGCGACGATTTGGGGGGCCGACATAAAAATGTTTGACACCCCTTTTCCACGGTTGCTAGCGTCATGGGTGAGCGGAGTTCCCTGCCGCCTCGTGCCCAATCCGCAGCCAAAACCTAGTCCTTCCAGCGGGTTTCTTCTTGCGGGGTTTTGATTTGCGAATTTACGTGGATGCGCGGGGAACTCTCTCACTGTAATCTCTGTCAAGAACGGCACCGTCTGGGCAACACCCCCCCGTCGCCGGAATAGGAGCGGTTCCACTGCGGATTGTCTTCCTTCTGGCGGCTCTCGCTATCGCGGGCTGTAGCAGCGACGGCGTGCACTCCCCGCAAAAAATTTTCCCGGGGTCCGACCGCACCAGCTGGGACGCGTGCGACAAGTTCGGCACGCCCGGCGACCAGATCCAGATCTGTGCCTCGACCGGGCTTCAACCCGGACAGACCGTCCCCACGTACAACATCCGCTTCAACATGCCCAACGCGGGACACGTGACGATCGGCGTCTTCGACGATCACGCCAGGCTGATGAAGTACCTCCTGAACGACGACGAGCCCGCGACCTTGCCGGGCCAGTTCCGCCAGCCGCCGGTCACCTGGGACTTCACCGACTCCGAGGGCCATCGCGTCCCCGACGGCGATTACCGCGTGTACTTCCAGACGGGCGACTTCCAATCGACGAGCGACGTGGTCGTCGAGTGAGGAGAGCCCTGGGGGGTGTGGTGCTCGCGGCGATCGGGCTTTCCTTCGCCGCGTCCGCCCTGGCCCAGCCGCCGTCGACGGAGCCGCCCACGCACGGGAGGGTGACCTCGCATCTCCAGCGCACGGAGGATGAGCGCGACCGCTTCGAGTTGGGCATGGCCGTGCCGCAGGGCTACTTCGACTGGCTGGGCACGTTCGGCTACCGGCGGTTCATGCGCGAAGGCGGACCGCTCGAGCAATCGCTCGCGGCCGAGCTGAGCGGCACCGCCAAGGACTACCTCGGCGAGGGGGCGCTCAGCGTCTACTACCTCTTCCGGCCGATCAAATCGTACAAGGAAGGCTGGAAGCTACGTCCCCTGATCGAGGCGGGGCCAGGCGTGCACGTCGTCGTGCAGATCGCGGACATCGAGGGCTTCAACGATTCCGCATTCCACACGCAGGCGTACTTGAAGACCCATCTCTACGGCGGATTCGAGTTCCTGTTCAGCCAGAAATTGGGACTCGTCGTGCGGGGCCGCGTGACCCTGCCGGAGGATCATCCCTTCGACTACGCGCAGGCCGCGATTCTCCTGAGGTAGCTCGCGGTCGGGGATCCCTCGACCCGCGACAGCTCCGCCGGCGTCCCCTCCGCCACCAGTTTCCCTCCCGCGTCCCCCCCTTCCGGTCCCAATTCCACGAGGTAGTCGCACGCGGCGAGGAAGTCGAGGTTGTGCTCCACCGCGATGATCGTCGCGCCGCGGCGCGTCAGCTCGCGGAGCACCTTGAGGAGCGTGGCCACGTCCTTCCGATGGAGCCCGACCGTGGGCTCGTCGAGGATGTAGAGCGATTCCTCCGCGTTCCGGCCCGACAGCTCGCGCGCGAGCTTGAGCCGCTGCGTCTCGCCGCCGGAGAGGGTGGAGAGCGACTGGCCGAGCTTGAGGTACCCGAGCCCCACGCGCTCGAGGATCCAGAGCGGCTCCTGGATCTCCGTCTCGCCCGGGAAGAGCGCGAGCGTCTCCTCGACGGTCTTGTCGAGCAGCTCGTCGATCGCGAGACCGTGGACCTTCACCTCGAGGATCTCGGGGCGGTATCGGCGGCCGTTGCAGGTCTCGCAGGGCACCCAGAGGTCGGCGAGGAAGAACATCTCGATCTTGGTCACGCCGGCGCCCTCGCACGTCTCGCACCGGCCTCCCTTCACGTTGAACGAGAAGGTCCCCGGCGTGTAGCGGCGCTGCCGGGCGAGCGGCGCGCGGGCGTAGCGCTCGCGGATGCGATCGAATGCCTTCACGTAGGTCGAGGGGTTGGAGCGGGTCGATCGCGCGACCGGGCTCTGGTCGACGAGGGTGACGCGATCGAACTGCCCTAGCCCACGCGTGATCTTGTGCGCTCCCGGCGCCGGGACGTTCTCGCCCATCTTTCGTGCCGCCACGCGCCAGAGAATCTCCTCGACCAGCGTGGACTTCCCCGACCCGCTCACGCCGCAGACACCGGTGAACGCTCCGAGCGGGAACCGGACGTCGATCCCCTTCAGGTTGTGCTCGCGGGCTCCGACGATCTCGATCCACTCCGTGGGCTGAGTGCGATAGAAGGGCTTCCGCTCGGCCGCGATCTCGACCGGCTGCGTGGTCTCCTCGCGCGCGGGCCAGGTTTGGGACGGCCCTTCGTAGAGGAGCGAGCCGCCTCGGTGCCCCGCGCCCGGTCCCATCTCGAGGATCCAGTCCGCCGAGGCGATGACGTCGGGATCGTGCTCGACCACGAGGAGGGTGTTGCCGCGCTCGCGGAGGCGCTTGAGGACCCGGATCAGCCGCTCCGTGTCGCGCGGATGGAGCCCGACCGTCGGCTCGTCGAGAACGTAGAGCGTATGGCTCAGGCTCCCGCCGAGCGCGTTCGCGAGATCGATCCGCTGCGCCTCCCCGCCCGAGAGCGTCTTGGAGGGGCGGTCGAGCGTGAGGTAATCGAGGCCCGTCTCACCGAGGTATTCGAGACGGCCGCGTAGCTCCGCGAGGATCGGCGCGGCCACCGCCGACCGCACCGGGTCGAGCTCGAGGGTGGCCATGAAGTGCCGGAGCTGCCCCACGGTCATCGCCGAGATCTCCGCCACGTTCCTGCTCCCGATCCGCACGTCGAGCGCCTCGGGCTTGAGCCGCATCCCGCCGCAGGTCTGGCAGAGCACCGACTCCTGGTAGCGCTTCACGAGGAACCGGTTGCTCGACTTGTACGCCTTCTCTTTGAGTCGCTCGAGGAACGGGAACACGCCCCGGAACCCTGTCGTGCCGTGGAGGAGCATCTTCTGGTGCTCCTTCGAGAGCGTCCGGAACGGCACCCCGAGCGGAATGCCGTGCTCCTTGGCCAGCGCCTGGACCTTGGGCATGAAGTGCGCGCGCCAGGAATTGGCCCACGGGTCGAGGGCGCCGTTCAGGATCGACTTGTTCGGATCCGGAACGACGCGCTCGACCGTGAAGGTGAGGATGTTCCCGAAGCCGTGGCAGTCGTCGCACGCGCCGTAGGGGCTGTTGAAGGAGAAGAGCTGCGGCCGCGGCTCGGGGAACGTCTTCCCGCAGCGGGCGCAGGTCCGTCCGTCGAAGAAGGTGAGGGTCTCGCCTGATTCGCGGGCGACCTGGACTGAGCCGAGGCTCTCGCGCCACGCGAGCTCGAGGGCTTCGCGGAGGCGCATGCGGTTGTCGGGCGTAGCCGCGAGGCGATCGACGAAGACCTCGATGGGGTCCGCGGTGGGGCCGAGGGCTGTTGCGGTGGTCGGGCCGGCATCGAGCACGCGCTTCGGTC
>DASTKC010000009.1:0-20574 GCA_035716085.1 Candidatus Eiseniibacteriota bacterium
GGTTGGGTGAGTAATCAAATATTGACTACGATTGTCTGCGGATGTTGTCGCTTTGAGGCGTCAGCTGGCTAGAGGCAGCGTCTCTCGCTCGGTGGGCGGTGCACTCGGGGGTGGGGCGAAATATCCCGGCAAGCCGGCCGCGATCGTCGGCGGAAGACGGAGGACATAGGCCCGGCGTCCTTCGCCCAGGTCGCGTTCGTGGAGCGCGCCGCGATGTGCCTCCATGATCGCCCGAGCGAGCGCGACCTGGAGGCCCTCGGCGGATCCAGCCGCCGGAGCGGGCAGCGCGGCGCTTGCGCCGACTGCCACCGCGATCGCCCCCTCGACCCGTCCTGCCTCGATGAGCACCCGCGCTCCCTCAGGGGCGGTGGAGAGCACTTGCCGGACGATCGATTCGATCGCGCGCTGGAAGAGCGCCTCGTCCACCCGGTCGTGCTCGAGTCCTGGCTCGGCGACGAAGCTCAACGCCTGGCGGCGGCGCCCTGCGGCTGGAATCTGCTCGACCGTGGCCCGCTCCACCAGCGCGCCGACGTCCGCCGGCCGAAGACTCGGCTCGAGAGCGTGCCGCTTGAGGCCGCCCAGATCGTCCAGGTCCCGAGCCGTCCGCTCGAGCGACCCGGCCATCCGAGCGATCGCGTCCATTCCCTCCTGCTGCGGCTGGGATAGCGGGCCGAGGTCGGGCGACGCTAGGAACGAGGCGGTCGTGGCGATCGAGCTCGCTGTCTCGCGCATCGTGGGGGCCACGTCCGCGAGGAGCGACTCGGCGGCGCCGAGCCTGGCTTCGAGCGAGCTCTGCTCCGCCTGGTGCGCGCGCTCCGCGCTCCGCCTCTTGACGAAGACGACGCCCGCGATCGCGCCGCCGGCCAGGAGCGCGGACAGGAGGCCCACGCCCGACGCCTTCCAGAGATCGCGCCTCAAGAGGACGAGCGGCGAGGAAGCCGACCCGAGCGGGCGGATCAGGACGAACCCGAGCGGGCCGCCCCCGGCGATCGGCGTGTCGATCGAGCGGTGATAGGCGAGAAAGCGTGCGCCGGACACTTCCACCACGTCCACGTCGGGGGCGGGCCGCGTCCGATCCCCGGCCGCGGGACGCGGCCGCGCCAGGTCGGACGTGTCGAGGCTCCGATCTCCGATCCGCTGGGCGATCGACTTTCGGATGGGCGACGGCGCGAGGGTGGTGGACGCCACGGACTCGCCGATCGTGAACATGACGTCGGCCCCGATCGCGTCCTTGAGCGTGCCGGCCACGTCGGCGTCGAGCGCGGTCCCGAGGCAGAGCGATCCGACGACCACGCCGCCCGCGGTCACCGGAACCGCGACCACACAGTACGCCATGCCCATCTCGACCAGGACGCCGTGCCCCGGCCGGCCGCGCACCGCGTCGAGCACGAAGGGAGCCTTCGAGAGATCGGTGGGCTCGTCCGGAGGGAGCGCGCGAGAGAGGAGCGTCCCGCGCTCGTCGGTGACCGCGAAGATCGGGGTGAGCGCGTCGCGCTGGAAGTCGCGAAGCACGCTCTCGACGGCATCGCGGTATTCGCGCTTCCCTCGTTCCGCCTTGGGGAGCGCGAGGGACGCGTAGAACTTCGGATCGCGCGCGAGGACGGTCGCGAGCCGCTCGAGGCGCTCCGATTCGTCGGCCAGGGCCCGCTCCACCGCGGGCGCGCGGCCGGAGAGCGCGTCGGCGGCGGCCCGGTCGCTCTCGTTGTCGGGGTGGCGCGATAGAGCCACGAGCGCGAACCCGGCTGCGATGAGCACGGGAACGACGCAGATCGCGATGAGATAGGCGCTCAAGGGCACCGGATGGCGCGGGCTCGGGTCCACGGTGCCTTGATCGGCCGCTCCGCACTTCATCTGCAGCGCGATTCTGGCCCCCCGCGCTCCGGATCGGCCCTTCGAAGCTGGTGTAAACTCCGCGGATGAACGCCCCCGCCAGCGCTCCCGTGAAGAAAGGCCAGAGCCTCGAGCTCGAGGTGGAAAACCTGGCGTTCGGCGGGAAGGCGCTCGCGAAGCTGGACGGCTTCGTCGTCTTCGTCGAGAACGCGCTTCCCGGGGACCGCGTCCAGGCCACCGTCTTCAAGAAGCGGCGGAGCTACGCGGAAGCCCGCGCCGAGCGGATCCTCCGCCCCTCGCCGGCGCGCGTCGCGCCCCGTTGCGAGCACGTACCGACCTGCGGCGGATGCAGGTTTCAGGATCTCGACTACGCGGAGCAGCTCCGCCACAAGGAGCGGCAGATCGAGGAGTGCCTCGAGCACTTGGGACGGCTCCGCGTGGAGCCGAGACCGGTCGTGCCGGCGCCGAAGCTCTACCATTATCGCAACAAGATGGAGTACTCGTTCGCGAAGGACGCAACCGGGCGGCTCACGCTCGGGCTCCACGTGCGGGGATTCTTCGACCGCACGTTCGATCTCGCGCGCTGCCACATCGCGACGCCGGTCTCGAGCGAGATCGTGGCCTTCGTTCGCGACGCCGCGCGCAAGGCGGGACTCACCGCCTACGACACGCGCTCGCACCAGGGACTCCTGCGCTATCTCACCATCCGCGAGGGGATCCGCACCGGGCAGGTCATGGTGAACGTGGTCGCCTCGGAGGACCACCCGGCCATCCACGCGCTCGCCGCGGACCTGCCGCGCGCGTTCCCTGCCGTGACGACCGTCGTCCTCAACACGACCCGGCGGCGCGCCCAGATCGCGACGGGCGAGGAGGAGCGTGTGCTCTTCGGACGCGGGACGATCGAGGACGTGCTCGGCGGGATCACGTTCGAGATCTCACCGAACTCGTTCTTCCAGACGAATACCGAGCAGGCCGAGCGGCTCCTCGCGCTCGCGCTCGAGGGGCTCGCGCTCCGCGGAGGCGACCGCGTGCTCGACGTCTACTCGGGGACGGGCACCTTCACGCTTCCGATCGCGCGCGTCGCGGGCGAAGCGATCGGAGTCGAATCGTCCGCTGTCGCGGTGAAGGACGCGCATCGAAACGCGGCTCGGAACAGAATCGAGAATGCGCGCTTCGTCACGGGCGAAGCGATGGAGGTGCTGCGCGACCAGCTCGGACTCGGTACGCGGGCGTCGAGAAGCGCCGTCGATCGCGCGGACATCGACGCCGTGCTCGTCGACCCGCCGCGCGCGGGACTCCATCCCGGCGTGATCCAGCGGCTCGTCCACCTGGGCGCGCCCCGGCTCGTCTATGTCTCCTGCAACCCGAGCACGCTCGGACGGGATCTCGCGCTCTTCTGCGCGTCGCGCTATCGCCTCGAGTGGGTTCGCGGCGTGGACATGTTCCCCCACACGCCGCACATCGAGTGCGTCGCCGCGCTCCGCCTCGCCGAGGCGTGATACATTCGGTGCAATGAATCCCATCCAGGCCGCGGCCGCGCGGTCGCCCGTCCACGAGACGACCCTGGCCAACGGCCTCAAGGTGCTGATCCAGGAGGTCCGGACCGCCCCCGTCGTCTCCTTCATGGTGTGGTACCGGGTCGGCTCCCGAAACGAGGCCTCCGGAATCACCGGCATCTCCCATCTCCTCGAGCACATGATGTTCAAGGGCACCCCCACGTACGGGAAAGGGGAGATTGCGCGCGTGCTGCAGCGGCACGGCGCGTCGTTCAACGCGGGGACGTCGCTCGACTACACCTGCTACTACGAGGTGCTCGCGAGCGACCGGCTCGAGCTCGCGGTCGAGCTCGAGGCGGACCGCATGGCGAACGCGCTCATCCCGGAGGAAGAGCATCGCCTGGAGATGACGGTCGTGCGCTCGGAGCTCGAGCGGAACGAGGACAATCCGCACCGCGCGATGTTCCTCGAGCTCCTCGCGCAGTCGTTCAAGGCGCACCCCTACCACTGGCCGACCATCGGCTGGAGGACGGACGTCGAGCAGATCACGACCGAGGAGATCCGGAGCTACTACCGCACGCACTACGTTCCGAACAACGCGACCGCGGTGATCGTCGGGGACGTGGATCGCGCGAAGGCGCTCGCGCTCGTGGAGCGCCACTTCGGCGGCATCCCAAGAGGTCCCGAGCCGCCTCCCGTTCGCGTGGTCGAGCCGCCGCAGACGGGCGAGCGCCGCTTCAAGATCCGGAAGCCCGGCGACACGCGCTATCTCGTCGTGGGATGGCGAAATCCGGCGTTGGCGCACGAGGACAACTACGCGCTCGACGTGGTCGGGATGATCCTGGGACATGGCCGGACGTCGCGGCTCTACCGGGGCCTGGTGGAGACGAAGCTCGCGACCGAGGTGGACGCGGCCAACGAGACGGCCCGCGATCCGTTCCTCCTCGTGGCGCAGGCGACCGTGGCTCCGGACGCCGCCCTCGAGCAGGTCGAGGCGGCGCTCCACAGCGAAGTGGAACTTGTCCGGACCCAGCCGGTTACATCCGAAGAGCTGGCCCGGGCCAAGCGGCAGGTCGAGGCCTCCTTCGTCTATTCCAAGGATTCCATCCGGAGCTTGGCGCAGCAACTGGGGTACTTCGAGACGGTGGCGTCCTACCGATACCTCGACACTTATCTGGAGCGCTTGGCCGCGGTCGGCCCGGATGACGTGCGCCGGGTCGCGCAGGCCTATCTCACCGAGGACGCCCGCACCGTGGGCGCCTACGACCCGATTCCTCCGACCAACGGCTCGAACGCGGGATGAGCCCCGCCCGCGAGGCCGGCGTGGAATCTCCCGCCGCCCAAGCCGTCCGGCTCGTCCTTCCGAACGGCCTCACGATCCTCGTGAGGGAGAACCACGCCAACCCCACCGTCGCGCTCCACGGGGTGGTGAAGGCCGGCGCCATCTTCGATCCGCCGGGGAAAAGCGGCCTCGGCACGTTCACGGGCGGCATGCTCGATCAGGGCACGCGCACGCGCACGGCATTCGAGCAGGCGTCCGCGATCGAGAGCCTCGGCGCGTCGCTTCGCTTCGAGGGTGGGTCCGAGACCGTGACGTTCCACGGCACGATGCTCTCCGAGGACCTCGAAGCGGTCCTGACCGCGCTCGCCGACGCGCTCCGCAATCCGGTGTTCCCGCCCGACGAGATCGAGAAGATCCGGGGCGAGCTCCTGAACGAGTACCGGATCGCGGAGAACTCCACCGCGAGCGTCGCGGCGCGCCGCGCGAACCGGCTCCTCTTCCCTCCTGGCCACCCCTATCACCGGCACGCGGGGGGCGACGAGGAGGGAATCCGCTCGATCACGCGCGAGGACCTCGTCGCGCATCACCGCGCCCATTACGGCTCCGATTCCACGGTGATCGTGCTCGTGGGCGACGTCACGCCGGACGGCGCGCGATCCATCGCCGACCGCGTGCTCGGCACGTGGGCGAAGCGGCCGAAGGCGATTCCGTTCGAGGTGCCCGAGGCGCCGGCTCCGTCCCGCTCGCGGCGCCTCGTCGTGACGCGGCCCGGCAAGTCGCAGGCCGACGTGGCCTACGCGATCCCGGGCGTCGCGCGAACGGCCCCGGATTACGACGCGGTCATGATGATGAATTACGTCCTGGGCGGCGGCTCGCTCTCGAGCCGTCTCATGGATCAGATCCGCGATCGCCAGGGCCTCGTGTACGGCGTCTACTCCGGTCTCATGGCGGGAATCGGCGCCGGCCCGCTCCAGATTCGCGCGGGGACGAATCCCGCGAACGCGGCGCGCTGCGCCGACGCGATCCTCGAGGAGGTGCGGCGTCTGCACGACGAGGGGCCGACCGACGAGGAGATGGAGGAGGCCAGAGGCTATCTCACGGGCGTCTTCCCGGTGCGACTCGAGACGAATGCCGGGGTCGCGGGACAGCTCCTGAGCGCCGAGCTCTACGGTCTCGGACTCGACTACGTCGAGCGCTACCCCTCGATCATCCGCTCCGTCACGACCGCGCACGCGCGCGACGCCGCGCGGCAGCATCTGGATCCCGAGCACTACGTCCTCGTGTTCGCGGGCCCGCTCGATCCGGCCGGCCTGGGAGACGTGGAGCAGGATGCGTAGACTCGCCGTCCTCCTCGTCCTCGGCCTCGTTCTCGCGCTTCCCAGCCCGGCGCACGCGCGGAGAGTTTTCGTTCCGAAGCAGCACAAGACGATCCAGAAGGCGATCGAGGCTGCGTCGCCAGGCGACACGGTCTGGGTCAGCCCCGGCGTCTATCGCGGTCCCATCGTGATGAAGAAGCCGCTCACCCTCTTCGCCGACCAGGGCCCGGACACGACGATCCTGGACGGCGGCGACAGCGTTCGGGTACTCCAGATCGAGGGAGTCAAGAATGCGGCGGTGATCGGGTTCACCATCCGGCGGGGCCACGCCAACTCGGGCGGCGGCATCGCCTGCGTGGCCGACACGGCGGTCATGATCGCGACCTGCCTGATCGAGAAGAACTGGGAATCGGGCATCTCGGTGTGGCAATCGGTCGACATCGACATGCACGAGATCCAGTTCGTCGAGAACACGGGGAGCGCGATCGCGCTCGACGGATCGGGGGTCGCGATCCGCGAGTGCCTCTTCCTCAAGAACAAGGGCTACGCCGGCGGCGCGATCACGATGAACAGGTCGATCTTCATCTTCCCGGTGCGGACCTGCCGGTTCGAGGAGAACAGCGCCGAGACCGGGGCCGGCGGGGCCCTGTATGCGGATTCGTCGCAGGTCCTCTTCGCCGAGTGCATGTTCCTGCGCAACCACTCGCCGCTCGCCGGAGGCGCCGTCGCGATCATGAACGACTCGAGGTCCGCCATCTCCCGCTGCGTGTTCCAGGAGAACGACGCGAAGGCGGACGGCGCCATCCATGCGGACGGATCGATGCTCAACGTGGGAATCTGCATCTTCGATCGGAACCGGTCGCAGGCGGCGGCCAGCGCGATCGGATATGTGAAGCGTCCCCCGTCGGGACTCCAGTCGACGCTCGCGAACTGCACCTTCTACCAGAACATCTCGGGGGAATCGGCCACGATCTGGACCGAGTACGCGTCGCCGGAGATCCGGAAGAACATCTTTTCCCTCGCGAAGGGCCAGCGGGTCACGGTCGCCTTCAATGGCACGCCGCTCTACACCTGCAACCTGATCCACGATCCGAGCGGCGCGGCGCTCGGGTCCCTTCCCTCGGTCGATACGCTCGTCGGGGACCCGCTCTTCTGCGATCCCGACCACCAGAACTTCAAGATCCGGGATCTCTCCCCCGCGGCGCTCGCCGCGTGCGGCCCGATCGGCGCGGCGCCGAAGGGCTGCGCCAGCTTCAAGCTGGTCCCCGCCAAGTAGCGAATCGCAAGGCCCTCGCGGCGATTCCCCCTCGCCGACGGAACCGGCAACCCCTTCCGCCTGTAGACGAATGTGTGGCCGGACGGTACCGGCCCTTCCGCAAACCCCAAGGAGGTCGAACCATGAGGAACTTCAGCGCCCGCGTGCCGGCGGCGGGAGTCCTCGCCGGGCTGGTCTGCCTGATCCTGGCGACCCCGCCCGCCTTCGCTCAACGCGACGACGAGGACCAGGGCACCCCGCCGCGGGTGCGGGTCTACCACGATGACGACGACAACGGGCCGTCCGCGAGTGGCGGCGGCTATCTGGGCGTGCGGGTCCAGGAGATCACCCGCGACCTGCAGCGTGCCCGCGATCTTCCGAGCACCCAGGGGGCGCTCGTCAGCATGGTCGCGGACGGAAGCCCGGCTGACCAGGCTGGGATCCGCCGTGGCGACGTGATCGTCCGGGTGGACGGGAACGA
The DNA here is from genome assembly GCA_035716085.1 of Candidatus Eiseniibacteriota bacterium. Classification (GTDB taxonomy): domain Bacteria; phylum Eisenbacteria; class RBG-16-71-46; order SZUA-252; family SZUA-252; genus WS-9. The sequence goes on from DASTKC010000009.1 coordinate 7,661, forward strand.
GATCACCGATCCCGACGAGCTGATTCGCGAGATGAAAGACGAGGATGCCGGTGCCCAGGTGCGCGTCGTGGTGCTCCGGGACGGCTCCCGCAGGACGATCGATGTGACGCTGGGACGCCGCCCTGCTTCGACGGACGTGCCGCCCGCCTACCGGCGGCCGCCGACCGGGGACTACGGCGAGCTACAGCGGCGTCTGACGGCTCTGGAGACCCAGCAGCGCAGGTTGGAGGAGGAAATCCGGGCGCTGCGCGAGGAACTACGCGTCCGGAACGGGGGTCGCGATCGCGACGACGATTGACGGCTCCTGAAAAGGCGGGCGGACCGACCGGGGGCCCTGGCCCAATGACGAACCTCGGCACGGCCGCCCGCACCTTTCTTGCATCAGACTAGCAGTGCGGGGTTGGATGGGTAGAGGTGGTGTGTTACAATGAGTTCCGCCGGACACCTCCACGGCTGATGTCGCAATTTCCGCTACATATCGGCCTGCCCAGTCCGATAACCCTGGAGAGGGCAAGCGTTTGCCCTCGCTCCGCCTTCGCAGACAGGGAGTCCACGGATGAGGGCTAACCGACCATGACGCCTATGCTTACGATCCGCCGTGCCGCACTCTCGCTCACCGTTGCATTCCTTGTCGAAGGAGTTCTCGTCGGGCCCGTTCCGGCGCAGGAAGCAACCGTCCAGACGGTCCCTGCTGGAGAGGCCTTCGGCGTGTCCGAAAAGACACAGGTCGCCCCGACGGCGACGACGGCGAAGCGCAAGAGGCATCGCACGCGGTACCGGTCGCGCCGACGTCACGCCCAGGCGCCGCTCCGGCTCCCGGCGGTCACCCCCTACGGCATCCCGCGGCTCCACGTGAAGGCGGCCTACGTCTTCGACGCCACGAACAACCGGGTCCTCTTCCAGAAGAATTCCGAGCAGGTCCTCCCGATCGCGAGCCTGACGAAGCTCACGACCGCGATGGTTTTCCTGGGCACGAATCCCGACTGGGACCGCGTGATCGAGATGGTTCCGGAGGACATCAAGAACTCGAGCCGCACCCGGATCCGCGCGCACGAGGAGATCACCGTGCGCGATCTCTTCCATGCCTCGATCATGTCGTCGGACAACGCCGCGACCAAGGCGCTCGTCCGCACGTGCGGGGTTCCCTACAACGAATTCATCTTCCGCATGAATCTCATGGCCGACTCGCTCGGCCTCGCGGGCACGCACTTCGTCGAGCCGACGGGGCTCAACGAGCGGAACGTCTCCACGGCGCAGGACCTCGCGCGCATCCTCTGGACCGCCACGCAGAGCCCGGTGATCCAGGCCATCATGCAGAAGACCGACTACACGTTCGTGAGCAACCGGAAGCTCCACCAGCTCATCAACACGAACCGGCTCCTCCGCAGCCAGTGGCAGATCACGGGCGGCAAGACCGGCTTCATCCGTGAATCGGGCTACTGCCTGGCGACGAAGGTGAAGTCGCCCGAGGGCTCGGACATCACGGCGATCGTGCTGGGGGCTCCGAGCAACGCCCTGCGCTTTGCCGAAGCCCGGCGGATCCTCGACTGGACTTTCCGCTTCGGACTCACGAAGACGGAGACCACCCCGGAGAGCGAGTAGGTTGCCGCCGGCTCCCGGGTGCGTTCCGATAGCCCGGGGGCGGCTCGTACCTGATCGGCCCGTGCGGATCACCCGCGCGGGCCTTCGTGTTGCCGCGGCCATGGCCGTGCTGACGGCCGCAGCGCTCCACCCGCCCCGCCCCGCTCTCGCGGCGCCGCCGCACAGCCCTGAGTCCGACGACGTTCCCATCGCCGGCGCCTTCGTCTACCCCGTCGGCGACGAGCTCGATTTCACGCGCGCCCGCTCCGGCGAGTCGCACGGCTATTACGTCTCCGATCCCTACATGGCGCACCGCGGATCCAAGAACCAGCGCATCCATCAGGGTTGCGACCTCTCGTGCGGTTCGGGTGGCGCCGCGGTCCACGCCATCGCGTCGGGTACGGTCGTGGTCGCGGACGCGAACGCCCTCGTAAAGACGCGCCGCAAGGTGGAGGTCAAGACAACGAAGGTGGTGAAGGGGAAGACGATCACGAAGACCGGCTGGAAGTGGAAGACGTCCACGAAGTGGCGCACGGGCTGGGGCAACTACGTCGTCCTGAAGCACGTGCTCCCTTCGGGCGAGAGCGTCTACTCGCTCTACGGCCACCTCATGCCGGCGTCCGTGTGCGTGGCGCAGGGAGACATCGTGGCGGCGGGAGAGACGATCGGTCAGGTGGGGAAGACCGGACGCGCCAGCTCGCCGCATCTCCATCTCGAGATCCGGAAGAACGCCCCGGCCGGCGACGAGGAGCGGAGCGAGGACGAGACCGAGATCGAGCCCACCGTCCAGGATCGGACGTTCGCGCTCCTCGCGACGACCGATCCGATCGACTTCCTCGACAAGCACGTCCGCCGCTTCGAGGATCTCGAGCCCGGCTCCTGGCAGGCGCGCTACGCCTTCGCCGCATGCAAGGACGGCCTCGCGGCGCCGGACGAGAAGCGCTTCGGGCCCGACGAGTCGATGGATCGCGGCGAGTTCTACCGCTCGCTCGTCCTGGCCTTCCGGCTGAGCACGGCGTTCCCGGTCGGCGACTGGACGTCCACCGTGTCGTCTCTGGTGCAGGCAGGCGTGCTCGACCAGGACGGGTCGGAGGGACAGAAGCCCGGGGACAAGCTGACTCAGGCGGACGGCCTCGAGATGGTGCTCCGCTGTCTCGAGCGCCATCGTGCGCGCGCGCCCAATCTCGCCTCGCTCGATCCCATGCAGGTCGGTCTCGATTTCAATCGACGCTTCGCCGGAGACACGGAGGCCGAGGTCGCCGCGAAGAAGTCCAAGGTCGCCGCGATGAAGGCGACCGAGGCAAAGAAGAAGGCCGAGGCCGATCGCGTGGCGAGCGCGCGCAAGGCGGCCAAGGCGGCGGGCAAGAAATCCCGCGTGAAGGCGCGTACCGTGAAGCCTGTCGCGCCTATGCCGATCCTCGATCCGGGCTTCGAAGCGCTCGCGCAGTCGAAGAAGACCCTCACGCGCGCGGAGGGCTGCCTCCTCCTCGCGACCACGCTCCGCGCCGCATCGGAGCGCATGTCCGCGCTCCAGCGCGCCGCCGTCCGGGTCGCCCAGTCGGAGTAGGGGCAATGATCTTCACCCGCGCGGAAGGCGTTCACGTCTGGGACCAGGACGGGCGGCGCTACCTGGACGCGACCTCCGGCGCCTTCGCCGCACAGCTCGGCTACTCGCGTCCCGATCTCGTCCGCGCCATGACCGACGCGGCGTCGCGCCTCCCGCACGCGCGGCCGTCGATCGCGGACTCGGAGGAGGCCGCGTCCTATCGCAAGGAGCTCCTTGCCCACGCCGGCGCTCCGTACACGCGTGCCATCCTGACGTCGTCGGGGAGCGAGGCCGTGGACGTCGCGCTCAAGATCGCGCATCGGTACCAGGTCGCGTCGGGACACCCCGAGCGCCATCGCGTCCTCTCTCTCGCCGGCCACTATCACGGGCAGACGCTCGCCGCGCTCGACGTCACGGGGTGGGCCCCGCGCCGCGAGCCCTACGCCGCGCTTCTAGGTCCCCTGCGCTTGGGACCTGCGCCGTACTGCCGCCGCTGCTTCCGCTCGCTCACGTTTCCCGAATGCCGGCTCGCCTGCGCGGACGCTGCCGTGGACGAGCCGCCGGCGGCCGCGATCGTCGAGACGGTGCCCGCCGCGGGGCTCGGCGCGCCCGTGCCCCCGCCCGGCTGGCTCGCGCGCCTGCGCACGCTGTGTCACGGCGCGGGTGCGCTCTGGATCGCCGACGAGGTGCTGACGGGCTTCGGACGCACGGGCGATCTCTTCGCGTGGAAACGTCTCGCCCGCCGCGCGGCCCCGGGAGGCGGTGCGCCGGATGCCGACGCCGTTCCCGACCTCGTCGTCTTCGGCAAGGGCGCGGGGGCCGGTTACGCGGCGCTCGCCGGAGTGCTCGTGGCCGACCGCGTCGCGCGAACGGTCGAGCCTGCGGGCTTCACCCATCAACAAACGTATGGGGGGCATCCGGTCGCGGCCGCGGTGGGGAGGGCGGTGCTCCGCGCGCTCGACGAGGAGGGCGTGACCGCGCGCGTCGCCGAGCGGGAACCCTGGCTCGAGGAGCAAATGCGCTCGCTCGGGGGCGAAGCGGGCGTGTTCGATGTTCGCGGGCTCGGCTTTCTCTGGGGCGTGGAGCTGGCGCAGGATGCCGCGGGCACGCCGTTCCCGCGGGAGAAGGCGGTATCCGAGCGCGTTCGGGAGGCGTGCCGCGAGCGCGGACTTCTGATCCACGCATCGCACGGATGCGCCGGGGAGGACCGCGGCGATCTCGTTCTCGTGGCGCCGCCGCTCGTGAGCGACGACGCCGCGCTCACCGGGATGGTGGAGACGCTGCGAGGCGCGCTGCGAAGCGTCGTCGCGACCGTGGAAGCCTAGCTACTTCCCCGGACGGTACGTGATCACCTGCGCCCGCTCCAGCGTGACGAGCCCGTCCGCCACCATCTCATCGAGAACCGGCAGGAACGCCTCGATCCGTTCCGCTCGATCCACGATCTCGATCACGATGGGAAGGTCCTCGCTCAGCCGGAGCACCTTCGCCGTGTGGAGATGGCTCTTCGCGCCAAAACCCATGAGCCCGCGGAGCACGGTCGCGCCGGCGAGCCCGGCCTCGCGCGCGCGGAGGACGATCGCCTCGTAGAGCGAGCGGCCGTGCCACCGGTCGGCCTCCCCGATGAAGATGCGGAGGAGCTGCCCTTCGCCTTCGAGCTTCACGATGCGATCCTCATGGCCGCGACGTGCCCGCCCCAGACCGCGACGAGCCCGAGCACGGCATGGAGCGCCAAGTTGAGTGCCCCGCGCCCGACGTCCCCCGCGCGCGCGAGCTCGAACGACTCGTACGCGAGCGCGGAGAACGTGGTGAACCCGCCGCAGAAGCCGATCATGAGCGCGCTCCGCCAGAGCGGTGACGCTCCGGTGCGCTCCAGAGTCCAGGTGGCGATGAAGCCCACGGCGAAGCACCCCAGCACGTTGACCGCCAGGGTGCCGTATGGGAACGTTCCTCCCGAGGCGCGCTGCACGACTCCTTGAAGCCCGTAGCGCGCCAGGGTGCCGACCAAGCCGAGCACGCCGATGAGGAGCGTCTGGAGCATGCGCGTACTATGGACCGGAGGGTCGAATCACCGCAAGCCGCACGGGGCAACGCGGATGCCGCTCGGCCCGGCGCGGGGCGCGTGGCCTCTCGCGGCGCTGGTTACGATCGCGGGATGCTCGTACATGTCGGACGTCAAGACGAGCGCTCCCGGCTTGAGCGCCGACGCGCTACGCTCGGAGAAGATCGCGATCGTGAGCGTGGTCCAGGTCGACGAGGTGACCGACGTGCGTCCCCCTCTCATCGCATCGCTCGAGCGCGTGCTCCGCGCGACCCGGCCCGATCTCACGATCGTCCCGGCGGCGAGGGTCGCGCCGGCGCTCGACGACTCGACCGAGCGATTCCTGCTCCTCGGCTACCAGATGCACGGGGCGGCCGACCCGGCGTGGCTCGAGCGTGCCAGGCCCGAGATCCGGCCGATGGCGCGCTACGCGCTCCTCGCGCGTGTCGAGGCGGTGAAGGTGCGGCACTCGGACCGTGTCGACGTGGCGACCCAGACCGCCGGGCAGGGGCTTCAGGTCACCGGACGGGATGTGCGGGTGGGCGTCAGCCTCTATGATCTCGAGACCCTGAAGCTCGTGTTTGCCGGAGAATACTGGGGTTCCAAGGAAGAAGCGATCGGCAGCCGCGACGCGCCTCTCGCCGAGCCGGAGGACAGTCTGGGCATCGTTGGGGTGAACGACACGACGACGTACGGCGTCTACAAGAAGGCCGCGCCGGTCGCGCAGGCCGCGGAGCCGGCGTTCCTCGAGTTCGCGCGATCGCTGCCCGGGGCGGAGACCGCGCGCACCGGAGCGTCGGTCCGATGAGGAGCCTGACCGCGGCAGCGGCTTCCGTGATGCTCGCGGCCGCGCTCGCGGGATGCGGCGGCGGACATCCAAAACCGGCGCCTCCGCCCGCCGCCGCCGTCTCGGTGCGGATTCCTGGAACGGAGCTGCGCCAGGGCGGGATCGCGATCATGGGCGTGGTCGAGGTGGGCGAGGTGGACCAGGTTCGCCCGCCGCTCGTGGCCGCGCTCGACAGCGTGCTCGCCGTGAAGCGCCCCGAGATCCCGCGATACTCGCAGCGCCAGGTCCGGAACGCGGTCGACGATTCGACAGCGCGCTTCCTCCTCCTCGGCTACCAGCTCCACGGCCTCGTGGAGAATGCGTGGCTCGATCGTGCAGCCGATTCGCTCCACGACATGGCGCGGTTCGGAATCCTCGCGCGCATCGTGCGCACGCGTGTCCGCCACGACGATGCCGAGATTCCGGTCCGCCCAGGCTCCAAGGAGACGCGCACGGTCCGCGCGGCGGAGCTCGACGCCCACGTCCAGGTGCACGTCTACGACCTTCGCGCCCGGACGCTTCGCGCGAGCGGGGAGTTCCTGGGGATCGGGGAGCATCGCGCTCGTCCGGACAGCGTGGCCGAGCTCCCGACCATCCGAACCTGGGTGTCGCCGGAGCAGCGGACGCAGTCGATGGTGCCGCCGCCCGGCGGGTACTTCGAGATGGATCCGCCGCCCCTCTCGGTGGCCGTCGGACCCGCGTTTGCCGCGGCGATCGATGCGCTCTTCGGACCGCCGGACACGACAGGCGCACGGACCGACTCCACGCGCCGTTCGAACCGCTAGCTCGGATCGATCGCGACGCGTGCGGCGCGTCGGGCTTCGCGGCGCTCCATCCAGGGCTTCCAGAGGATCGTCACGGCAACCCCCAGAAGGATGATGGCCGCGCCCAGGACCTCGCGCGTCGACATCCCTTCTCCGAAGAAGGCCACCGCGAAGAGCGCGGCGAAGATCGGCTCCGTGGCAAAGATCATCGAGGCGCGCACGGGGGTCGTGCGCGCGAGCGCCCACGACTGGAGCGCGATCACGACCGCGGTCGCGACGACAGCGAGGTAGACGAGGGTCGCCCAGGGAACCTGCGACCACGGCGTGTGGAAGCCCCCGCGCGCGATGACGATGCCCCACCCCGCGAGCGCTCCGACACCCATCTGCACCACGCTCAGTGCCACGGGATCCACCTTCTTCCCCGCGACGTTCGTGAGCACGATCTGGATCCCGAACGACAGGGCGCAGGCGAGCGTCCAGAGATCCCCGGCGCGGAGGGAGAACCCGGCGTCTGCCGAGAAGAGCGTGAGGCCCGCGAATCCGATCAGGATGCCGAGGATCTCGCCCACCCTCGGGACTTCCCCCGCCATCGGGATCGCGAGGAACGGCGTGTAGAGGATGTAGGTGCACGTCAGGAAGGCCGAGCGCGAGGCCGTGATCGTCGCGAGCCCGATGATCTGCGTGAGATATCCCGATGCGAGAAAGATTCCGATCCAGCCGCCGCGGAGGAGCGCTTCCTTCTTGAGCGGGAACACTCGGCGCGGGAAGACCGCGAGCAGGATGACCGTCGCCAACGTGAACCGGAGCGCCATGAGCTCCGCGGGGTGGATCGAGCGGAGCGAATCGCGAAGCAGCGCGAACGTCGTCCCCCAGATCGCGCAAACGAGGAGGAGGACGAGGTCGGCCGTGCTCACGCCGTCACGCCGTCTTGCGGCGCCGGCCGTTCGTCGTCGCTGGCTTCGGGTGGATCCCCTTGATGGAGAAAGCGAGGCTCTCGAGCTCGATCGAGAGATTCACGGTGCGAAGGGCCACGGTCGGCGGCACCTGAATGCGGCGGTGGGCGAAGTTCAGGATCCCGCGCATTCCGGCCGCAACGAGGCGATCGGCGACGGCCTGCGCGGCGCGCGCCGGAACGGCGATCACGCCGATCTCGAGCCCGAGCCGCTGGGCTTCCGTCTCGAGCTCGTCGATGTGGTGGATCGCGAGGTCGCGCCACTTCTGTCCGACGCGCTCGGCGCTCATGTCGAAGACGCCGACGATGTCGAATCCCTGGCGGCGGAATTCCTTGTAGGAGTAGAGCGCGGAGCCGAGGTTCCCCGCCCCCACGAGCGCCACCTTCCAGCGGCGGTTCAAGCCGAGGATGAGCCTGATCTCGCGGCGGAGGCGGGGCACGTTGTAGCCGAGCCCTCGCTTTCCGAAATTGCCGAAGTAGGAGAGATCCTTGCGGACCTGGGCGGACGTGACGCCGCTCTGGTGCGCCAGGCCCTGGGAGGAGATCGTGCGGTGCCCTTCGGTCTCCAGCTCCTCGAGGACCCGGTAGTACCCGGACAGGCGCCTGATGGTCGACGTCGGAATCCGCGGATCCAACTACGCTTCTCCGTCTTCCTCCGACTCCTCGACGCGCGCGACGTCGATGAGCTGGTCCCCCGGCTCGAGCCCGATGAGCCGGACCCCTTGCGTGTTCCGGCCGATCTCGGAGATGCCCGACACCTGCATGCGGATGACGATCCCGCCGCGGGTGATGAGCATGACCTCGTCGTCCCCCACCACTTCGAGCGCGGCCACGACGCTGCCGTTCCGCTCCGTGGTCTGGATGGAGATGATCCCCTTCCCACCGCGGCCCGTGATCCGGTATTCCGAGATCGGCGACCGCTTGCCGTAGCCGTGCTCGGTCGCGACCAGGATGCTCGCCTCGCGGCGCACCGCGATCACGCCCACCACGGCGTCGTTTTCCTCGAGCGTCACGCCCCGCACGCCATACGCCGTGCGTCCCATCGGGCGGACGTCCGTCTCCTTGAAGCGGATGGCCTTGCCGTTCCGCTTGGACAGGATGATGTCCTGCGTGCCGTCCGTGACCACGGCGTCGATGAGCGCGTCCTCGGGCTCGACGCCGATCGCGACGATGCCGCCGCGGCGCGGATTGGAGAAGGCCGAGAGCGGAGTCTTCTTCACCGTCCCGCCGCGCGTGAAGAGGAAGATGTAGCGGTCCTCCTGGAAGCCCTTCACCGGCACGACCGCGGCCACGCGCTCGGTCTGGGACATCTCGACCACGTTGACGATGGCCTTCCCCTTCGCGGTGCGCCCCCCTTGCGGGATCTCATGGACCTTGAGCCAGTAGACGCGCCCGCGGTCGGTGTAGACCAGGATGTAGCTGTGGGTGGACGCGATGAAGAGGTGCTCGATGAAGTCCTCCTCGCGCGTGCCCGCCCCGGTGATGCCGCGCCCGCCGCGTCGCTGGCTCCGGTACGTCGTCACCGGGAGCCGCTTGATGTAGCCCGCGTGCGAGATCGTGATCACCATGTCCTCCTCGGCGATCAGATCCTCGATCTCGAACTCGCCCGTGGCGGCGACGATCTCGGTCCGGCGGTCGTCGCCGAAGCGCTCCTTGATCTCGGCCAGGTCGTCCCGAATGATCTGAAGCACCTTCGCCGGCGAGTCGAGGATGGCTCGGAGCCGCTCGATGAGCTGGATCACCTCGAGGTACTCGTCCTCGATCTTCTGGCGCTCGAGCCCCGTGAGTCGGGAGAGCCGCATCTCGAGGATGGCGTTCGCCTGGAGCTCACTCAGCGCGAAGGTCGACATGAGCCCTTGGCGCGCCGCCTCGACGTTGGCCGAGGCCTTGATCAGCGCCACGATCTCGTCGATGTGGTCGAGGGCGATCTTGAAGCCCTCGAGGATGTGCGCGCGCCGCTCCGCCTCGCCAAGGTCGAACTTGGTCCGCCGCACCACCACTTCCTGCCGGTGCGCGATGTAGTGCTGGATCATCTCCTTCAGCGTGAGCGTCAGCGGCCGGTTGCCGACGAGCGCCAAGAGGTTCGATCCGAAGGTCGTCTGCATCTGCGTGTGCTTGAAGAGCTGGTTCAGGATCACCTTGGGCTGCGCGTCCCGCTTCAGCTCGATCACGACCCGCATGCCCTCGCGGTCGGACTCGTCCCTGAGGTCCGAGATGCCGTCGAGCACGCCGTCCTTCACGAGGTCGGCGATCTTCTCGAGGAGGGCCGACTTGCTCACCATGTAGGGGATCTCGGTGACGATGATCGCCTGGCGGTCCTTCTTCATCTCCTCGATCGTGGCGAGCGATCGGACCGTGATGTGCCCGCGGCCCGTCGTGTAGGAGTCGATGATCCCCTGGCGGCCGTAGATGACGCCGCCGGTCGGGAAGTCGGGCCCTTGCACGATGCGGAGGAGATCCTCGATCGGGCAGTCCGGGTTCTCGATCACGTGATGGATCGCGTCCACGATCTCGCGAAGGTTGTGCGGCGGGACGTTGGTCGCCATGCCGACCGCGATCCCCGAGGAGCCGTTGACGAGGAGGTTCGGCACCGCCGCCGGCAGCACCACCGGCTCCTCGCGCGTCTCGTCGTAGTTCGGCCGCATGTCGACCGTGTCCTTCTCGATGTCTCGGAGCATCTCCTCGGCGAACTCGGTGAGCCTGGCCTCCGTGTATCGCTCGGCCGCCGGGGCGTCGCCGTCGACGGAGCCGAAGTTTCCCTGGCCGTCGACGAGCGGGTAGCGCATGGAGAAGGACTGGGCGAGGCGGACCATCGTCTCGTAGACCGGGATGGTCCCGTGCGGATGGTAGTTGCCGGTGACGTCGCCCGTGATCTTGGCGGACTTACGGAAGGGCCGGTCGTGGAGGAGGTTCAGCTCCCGCATCGCGACCAGCACGCGCCGATGGACCGGCTTCAGCCCGTCGCGCACGTCCGGGAGGGCGCGCGACACGATGACCGACATCGAGTAGTCGATGTAGGAATTCCGCATCTCGTCTTCGACGTAGATCGGTATGACTTTGTCACGCGTCGCCATGCGGCGTGGTTCCTTTCTCTAGTTCCTAGGGATCAGACGTCCAGATTCCGGACCCTGTCCGCGAATTCCTCGATGAACTTCCGGCGCGGCTCGACCTGATCCCCCATCAAGATCGTGAACATGCGGTCGGCCTCGACCAGGTCGTCGAGCGTCACCTTGAGGACGCTCCGCGACTCCGGATCCATGGTCGTCGCCCAGAGCTGGTCGGGATTCATCTCGCCGAGCCCCTTGTACCGCTGGAGGTGGACGCCTTTCCGGCCGATGTCATCGAGCGCCGCGTCGCGCTCGGCATCGTTGTAGGCGTAGCGGACGTCCTTCCCCTTGGCCACTCGGTACAGAGGAGGCTGCGCGATGTAGATGTAGCCGCGCTCGATCAGTGGCCGCATGTGGCGGAAGAAGAACGTGAGGAGGAGCGTCCGGATGTGCGCGCCGTCCACGTCCGCGTCGGTCATGATGATGATCCGGTGATAGCGCGCCTTGTCGGCGTCGAACTCGTCGTCGATGCCGGCCCCGAGCGCGGTGATGATCGTGCGGATCTCCTCGTTCGAGAGCATCTTGTCGAGTGAGGCTTTCTCAACGTTCAGGATCTTCCCCTTTAGGGGAAGGATCGCCTGGTAGCGCCGGTCGCGCCCCATCTTGGCCGAGCCGCCGGCCGAGTCCCCCTCGACCAGGTAGATCTCGCACTGCGCGGGATCGGTGAGCTGGCAATCGGCGAGCTTGCCGGGGAGCGAGCCCGAGTCGAGGATGCTCTTCCGCCGCGCCAGATCGCGCGCCTTCCTCGCGGCCTCGCGGGCGCGGGCGGTGGCGATGCACTTCTCGATGATCTTCTTCGCGATCTGGGGCTGCTCCTCGAAGCAGGTGCGCATCCCCTCGCCCACGACCGACTCGACGATCCCCTTCACCTCGGTGTTGCCGAGCTTGGCCTTGGTCTGCCCCTCGAACTGAGGCTCGGGGAGCTTCACGCTGATGACCGCGGTGAGGCCCTCGCGCACGTCGTCCCCGCCGAGCGAGAGATCTTTCAGGTTCTTCAGCATCCCCTCGCGCTCGGCGTAGTTGTTGATGGTGCGCGTGAGCGCCGCGCGGAAGCCGATCAGATGTGTGCCGCCTTCTACCGTGTTGATGTTGTTCACGAAGGAGAAGACGTTCTCCACGTAGCCGTCGTTGTACTGCAGCGCGAACTCGACGATCACCTTGTCCCGCTCGCGCGAGTGGGAGATGGGCGACGGGTGGAGGACGGTCTTGTTCTCGTTCAGGTACTTCACGAAGGAGACGATGCCCCCCTCGTACTGGAAGTCGTGCTTCTTCCCCGTCCGCTCGTCCAGGAACTGGATCCGGATGCCCTTGTTGAGGAACGCGAGCTCGCGGAGCCGCTGCGAGAGGGTGTCGAAGTTGTAATCGACCGTCTCGAAGACGTTGGGGTCGGGCTTCCAGTGGACGGTCGTGCCGGTGCGGTCGGTCGGCCCCAGCTCCTCGACGTCGCTTGCGACCACGCCGCGCTCGTAGCGCTGGCGATAGCGCTTCCCGGCGCGATAGACGTCGACTTCGAGCCACTCGGAGAGCGCGTTCACCACCGACACGCCCACCCCATGGAGTCCGCCCGAGACCTTGTACGTGTTGTCGTCGAACTTCCCGCCCGCGTGGAGCGTCGTCATCACGACCTCGAGCGCGGGACGGTTCTGCGACGGATGCATATCGACGGGAATGCCGCGGCCGTCGTCCACCACGGTCACACTCGTGTCGGGGTGGATGGTGACCAGGACCTCGGTGCAGAACCCGGCGAGCGCCTCGTCCACCGAGTTGTCGACCACCTCGTAGACGAGATGGTGGAGGCCGCCCTGCCCGGTCGACCCGATGTACATGGCGGGACGCTTGCGCACGCCCTCCAGGCCCTTCAGGACCTGGATGTTCCGGGCGTCGTACGAGTGCCCGCCTTCCTGGGCCGTCGTCAGAGTCCCTCCCTCATCGCGCGTCTGGTTCAAGTGCGCCTTCCTCCCTGCTCCGCATCGGCGTGAGCCGGATGGCCCGGAGCCTGGCTTCGATCGGAAGCCGTGCGTTGATGTCGTCCATGATCTGCTGTCTCAGCACCGCGAGGTGCCCCATCCACACCGAGCCCCTCACTTCCACGAGGAGCTC
>DASTKC010000010.1:0-4417 GCA_035716085.1 Candidatus Eiseniibacteriota bacterium
CGGTGGTCACGTCGAGCCGAAGGCCTAGGCCCAGATCCACCCCGTGATCGTCCCGATCACGGCCGCACCCAGCACGCAGAGTCCGAGGTAGATCGCGGCGCCGCGCGGTCCGAGCCACCGTCCCACCACGCCGAACGTCAGCACGTTCACGATCGGAACCGACAGCAGCATCGCCACGCCCGGTCCATGCCCCATGCCTTTGGAGAGGAGCTCGCCGGCCAGGGGCAGCTCGGCTCCCGAGCAGAAGTAGAAGGGCACACCCGTGAGCGCCGCGGCGACGGATCCGATCACGCTCTTCTGTCCGTACAGCAGGCTGACCACGTGGCGCGGCACGAGCACGTCGACGACCGCCGCGAGCGCGAGGCTGACGAGGACCCAGGGGAAGTACTCGAGCAGCTGCCCGCGAAGTCGGCGGAGCAGGGTGACCCAGCGCGAGCGGCGGATCGGGGTCACGTCCTCGTCCACGTCCGGCGCGGGACCCAGGGCGCCCGCGGTTCGCCCGCCGGGGCTCTCCGCGGAACGAGCCGCCTCGTTCCGGAGCGCCCGCACCGCCGCGTAGCCGACCCCGAGCCCGAAGATCACCGACGTCACGAAGCGCACCACCATCCACCCGAAGCCGAGCACCTTCCACGTGAGCAGAAGCACCGGAACGCTCACGGCCGCCCCCGCCGTCAGGAAGGCGAACGTGTGCTTGAGGTCGCTCCCGCGGCGGCGGAGCGACACGGCCAGCGGCACCATGCCGCAGGTGCAGAGCGGAATCAAAGCGCCGGTCGTGGATGCGACCAGCATCGTCGCCGGGTGGCGGCCGGTCAGGAAGCGCTCGATCGTCCGATTGGACACGAACTCCTCCAGGACCGCCGCCAGCGCGAGGGCCAGGAGGAATAGGGGAAGGATCTCGATGGCCGCGTCGCCGAAGACGCGCGCCATGGCGGCGATCGTGGAGGTGAAGTCCATGAGCCCATTGTATCCCGCGCGGCCCGCCTTGACACGCGCGCGCGGCTCGGGGGACCATGGCTTGACTCGACCGAAAGGAGCCATTGCCGGTGCACGACCCGTTCTACCATCCGATTTTCCTCGGCCGCCGTGCGGCGCTCGAGACGCCGCCCTTCGACCCGTTCCCTCCCTCGGGGCGGAAGCCGTGGACCGAATCGCCCTCGCCCCGCCGCGACCTCGAATTCCACGTGCGGCACTACAAGGTCGAGCTGGACGTCGACTTCGAGAAGAAGGAGCTCAGCGGCCGCACCTCGCTCACGATCGAATCGCTCCGGGACGGCCTTCGCGATGTGGTGCTCGACGCGGCCGAGATGCGGATCGCGTCGGTTAAGATCGGCCGCCGCTCCCTCGCGTATGCGAGCGAGGGCGAGAAACTCCGCATCGCGCTCGGCGAGCCGCTTCGCGCGGGGAGCCACGCGGTGATCGAGATCGAGTACGCGACCCGGCCGCGGAAGGGGTTCTTCTTCGTCGGCCCGACCGAAGCGGAGCCCAACCGGGTGCCCAGCGGGTGGTCGCAGGGGCAGGCGAACGACACCCACGGCTGGATTCCGTGCCTCGAGAGCACGGAGAGCCGCGGCACGCTCGATATGGTCGTGACGGTGCCGGCCGGCTACCGCGCCATCGGCAACGGCCGGCTCGTGTCGCGCAAGGCGCGTCGGGCCGCCGCACCAGCGCGGCGAAACGGCCGCCGGCGCGGGAAGAACGGCCGCGTCAAGCAGGGCACGGTCACCTATCACTGGCGCCAGGACACGGCGCACCCCGTCTATCTCACGTCGCTCGTCGTCGGCAAGTACTCGGAGCTCAAGGATCGCGCCGGATCGGTTCCTCTCTTCGGCTACGTGCCGCCGGGGCTCGAGCGCGAGGGGCGTGATCTCTTCCGGAAGACTCCGGCGATGATCGCGACCTTCCAGCGCGTGTTCGGCTTCCCGTATCCGTATCCCAAGTACGCGCAGAGCACGGTCGCCGACTTCACGTGGGGCGGCATGGAGAACACGAGCGCCACGACGCTCATGGAGCGCGTGCTCCACGCTGGGAACGACTCCTTCGAGGAGAGGTACGACTCGCTCATCGCGCACGAGCTGGCCCACCAGTGGTGGGGCGATCTCGTCACGTGCCGCGATTGGTCCGAAGGCTGGCTCAACGAGGGCTTCGCCACCTATTCCGAGATCGTGTTCCGCGAATCGGACGAGGGGCGCGACGACGCCGACTACGCGAGGCTCGAGCAGATGAGCTCGTACCTCACGGAGGACGGCGAGGACTACCGCCGCCCGCTCGTCGAGACGCGATGGAACTACCCGTCGTCGCTCTTCGACCGGCACCTCTACGAGAAGGGCGCCTGCGTGCTCCACATGCTCCGCGCCCTCGTGGGTGACGCGGCCTGGCGCCGTTCGCTCAAACGCTACCTGGAGCGACACGCCTTCGGATCGGTGGAGACCGCGGATCTGCGCCGCGCGTTCGAGGAGGAGACGGGGCGGAATCTCTCCTGGTTCTTCGACCAGTGGGTCTATCACGGCGGCCATCCCGAGCTCCGGGTCACGCGCTCGTGGGACGAAGGCGCGCGCACGCTCCTCCTCACGGTGGAGCAGGTGCAGGAGGTGGACGAGGTCACGCCCCTCTTCCGCATTCCGCTGACGCTCGAGGTGGTGAGCGCGGGGAGACGGCTCCGCATCCCGCTCGATCTCAACGGCAAGCGCGAGACGATCCACGTGCCGCTTCCGGGGCGTCCGCGTTACGTCGCGCTCGATCCCGAGCACGACGTGCTCAAGACCATGGATTTCGCGCGGTCGGACGAGGAGCTCCTGTTCGGTCTCCGCCGCTCTCCCTTCGCCCTCGAGCGGATCCGCTGCGCTCGCGAGCTGTCGAGGCGGGGAGACGAGCGCGTGATCGGCGCCCTCATGAAGACGCTGCGGGGGGATCGCTTCTGGGGGGTGCGCGCTGCCGCCGCGGTGTCGCTCGGGGAGATCGGCCGCCGCGTTCCGGGGTTGAGCTCGCGGCTCGCCCGCGAGGCCGATCAGACGAGCACGCGCGTTCGGCGCGGCGTCCTCTGGGCGCTCGGCTGGCTCGGCGACGATGCCGCGCTCAAGCGCCTGACGCGGTCGGTTGCGGAGGAGACCTCTTCGTTCAACATCGGGCTCGCGCTCATCGGCATCGCGCGCGCAAAGGGGGAGGGCGCGTTCGAGGCGTTGAAGGCCGAGCTCAAGCGCGAGAGCCACCGCGACATGCTGCGCGTTCTCATCTTCGACGCCATGACGCGGCTCCGCGATGCGCGAGCGATTCCGATCCTGCTCGAGCACACGCAGCCCCGGTTCCGGAACGAGGCGCGCGAGGCCGCGACCAAGGCCTTCGGAAAGCTCGGGGTCCTGAACCCCGAGGTGGAGCGCCGCCTCGAGGAGCTGACCCAGGATTCGTGGTTCCGCGTGCGGAGCGCGGCCGCCGGCTCGCTCCGCAGGCTCAAGTCGCCGCGCGCCGAAGCGGCCATTCGCGAAGCACTCCGCACGGAGCCCCTGGACGGCGTCCGCTCCGCCCTCGAGAAAGCCCTCACGGACGGTCATTCGGGCTGACCTCCGCCGCGCGCGTGGGGTGGTACACTGCATGTGAACGACCATCCCGCGTCCCCGGAGAACGATGCCGCTCGCCCAAGGAATCAAGCTCGGCCCCTATGAAATCCTGACGCCGCTCGGGTCGGGAGGCATGGGCGAGGTCTACCGCGCGCGCGACTCCAGGCTCGGCCGGGACGTCGCTGTGAAGGTGCTCCCGCATTCGTTCGCGAAGGATCGCGAGCGGCTCCAGCGCTTCGAGCACGAGGCGCGCGCCGCCGGCGCGTTGAGCCATCCCAACGTGGTCGCCGTGTTCGACGTCGGCGCCACCGACGGCATCCCGTACCTCGTGAGCGAGCTCCTCGAAGGAGAGAGCCTGGGCAACCTGATCCGCCGGGGCCCGCTCCAGCCTCGCCGCGCGATCGAGCTCATGATCCAGGCGGCGTCGGGGCTGGCCGCGGCGCACGCGAAGGGCATCGTCCACCGCGATCTCAAGCCCGAGAACCTCTTCGTCCTCCCGGATGGGCGCCTCAAGATCCTCGATTTCGGCCTCGCCAAGCTCCTGCGCGACGACGCGCCGCCGCGGGATGAGACGGGTCCTCAGCTCCACACGCTCACGCAGACCGGCCAGATCATGGGCACGGCGTCCTACATGGCCCCGGAGCAGATTCGCGATCAGCCGGTGGACCATCGCGCGGATCTCTTCGCGCTCGGCGCGATCCTCCACGAGCTGATCACGGGGACGAAAGCGTTCCCGGGGGAGACGCCCGCGGATCGAATGACCGCGATTCTCACCAAGGACGCGGCGGAGTGGGATGGGGCCGTGGACCTCGAGGCGCCCGGCCTTGCGCTCATCGCGCGGCGCTGTCTCGAGAAGCGGGCGGACC
>DASTKC010000011.1:0-8574 GCA_035716085.1 Candidatus Eiseniibacteriota bacterium
CACGACCACCGTGAGCTCGCGCTCCTCGTCGAAGCGCTTCACGAAGGGATGCCCCACGCGGGCCGTGACGTTCCAGTCGATCGCGCGGATGTCGTCGCCGGGGACGTACTCGCGGACCTCGGCGAACTCGAGCCCCTGGCCGCGAAACGCCGAGCGGTAGGCCCCCGAGAAGACTTCCTCCACCGCCCGCCGGCTCCGGATGGTGAGCCTCCGGACCTGCGCGAGCAGCTCGGGGGTGATCACGGAACCTCGACGCGGGCGAGCAGTCGCCGAGAGACCTCGTCGACCGGGACCCCTTCGGCCTCGGCTTCGTACGTGAGGAGGATCCGGTGGCGGAAGACGTCAGGGGCGAGCGCCTTGATGTCGTCCGGCGTGACGTACGCGCGGCCGTCGAGAAACGCGTTGGCCCGCGCCGAGCGCGCGAGCGCGAGGGTCGCGCGCGGCGACGCGCCGTACTGGATGAGCGGCCTGAGATCGAGCCCGAACCGCTCGGGTTCGCGCGTGGCGTGGACGAGGTCCACGATGTAGCGGCGGATCCGCTCGTCCAGGTAGATCCCGTTCGCCGTGTGCCGCGACTTGATGATGCGCTCCACGTCGATCACGCGCTTCGGCGGCTCGGGCGGATCGCCGCCCATGCGGTCGAGAATGCGCCCTTCTTCCTCGGGACTCGGGTAGCCGACCCGGATCTTGAGGAGGAAGCGGTCCATCTGCGCCTCGGGAAGCGGATACGTCCCTTCCTGCTCGATGGGGTTCTGCGTCGCGAGCACCCAGAAGAGATCCCCGAGCGGATGCGTCTTCTCGCCGATCGTGACCTGCCGCTCCTGCATGGCCTCGAGGAGCGCGCTCTGCACTTTCGCGGGCGCGCGGTTGACCTCGTCGGCAAGGAGGATCTGCGTGAACACGGGCCCCAGCTTCGGCGTGAACGCGCCCGTCTTCGGATCGAACACGAGCGTGCCGGTGAGGTCCGCCGGGAGGAGATCGGGCGTGAACTGAACGCGATGAAACGTCGCATGGATCGTCTGCGCGACCGTCTTCACGGCGAGGGTCTTCGCCAGACCGGGGACGCCTTCGAGGAGAAGGTGCCCGTCGGCGAGGAGTCCGATCAGGATCCGCCGGACCATCTCATCCTGCCCGACGATGGTCCGCTCGATCTCACGTAGGAGCGGTGCGATGAACGCGCTCTCCTCGCGGACGCGCGCGGTGCGTTCTTCCAGCGTGGCTTCGGTCATCGTGGTCGTCCGGGGCTCGGGTCTAAGGGGCTCGGTTCGGGTAGAGCGGGAAGGAGGAGCAGAGGTCCTCGACCTGCGCCCGAATCTTGGCGAGTGCGGCCGGCTCGGAACGCTTCTGGAGGGCCTCGTCGATCCAGCGGCCCAGCGTGCGGAACTCGGGCTCGCCGAGGCCGCGCGTCGTGACCGCGGCGGCGCCGATTCGGATGCCGCTGGTCACGGCTGGAGGACGGGGATCGTTCGGCACGGCGTTCTTGTTCACGGTGATGCCGGCCTTGTGGAGCGCCTCCTCGGCCTCGGCGCCGGAAAATCCAGCGTTCCTCAGGTCGAGCAGGATGAGATGGTTGTCCGTGCCGCCGGTCACGAGCTCGTAGCCGTGCGTAATGAGCTCCTGCGCCAGGGTCTTCGCGTTCGCCACGACCTGCGCGGCGTACTCCTTGAACGCGGGCGTGGAGGCCTCGCGGAAGCAGACCGCCTTGGCCGCGATCACGTGCATGAGCGGGCCGCCCTGCATTCCCGGAAATACCGACTTATCAATCGCTTTGGCGAACTGACTCTTGCAGAGGATGAAGCCGCTTCGCGGTCCCCGCAGGGTCTTGTGCGCGGTGGAAGTCACCACGTCCGCGTAGGGCACGGGGCTCGGGTGCACCCCGCCCGCGACGAGTCCGGCGACGTGCGCCATGTCGAAGACGAACGCCGCCCCCACCTCGTCCGCGATCGCGCGGAACTTCGCGTAGTCGAAGAACCGTGGGTACGCGCTCGCGCCGGCCACGATGACCCGCGGCTTGTGCTCCCGCGCCATCGCGGCCACCTGGTCGTAATCGAGGAGCCCGGTGTCGGGCGAAAGGCCGTACTGGACCGAGCGGAAGATGATTCCGGAGTGGCTCACCTTGTGACCGTGCGTCAGGTGCCCGCCGTGGGCGAGCGCCATTCCGAGCAGCGTCGAGCCCGGAGGCATGAGCGCGAGATAGGTGCCGAGGTTGGCCTGCGCCCCGGCGTGCGGCTGAACGTTCGCATGCTCCGCACCGAAGAGCGCCTTCGCGCGCTCGATCGCGAGTGACTCGGCCTTGTCCACGAACTCGCAGCCGCCGTAGTAGCGCTTCCCCGGATAGCCCTCGGCGTACTTGTTGGTGAGCGGGGAGCCCATGGCCTCGAGCACCGCCTCGCTCACGAAGTTCTCCGAGGCGATCAGCTCGAGCGTGGTCTGCTGGCGGTGGACCTCGTCGTCGATGGCGCGCGCGATCTCGGGATCGGCGGCATGGAGCGCCACGTCGTGCGCGCTCACCGGCGCGGCCTCGGAGCGCGCCATCAGATCCTGCGTCCCGCCCGGATCACCGGGCCTTCTTCGCCGCGCGCTGAACCTTGGTCTTCGCGTCGACCGGGAAGAGCCAGCCGTGGCGGTCGCGCGCGCGTCCCTCGATGATGTCGAAGAAGGCGTCCTGGAGCCGCCGCGTCATCGGGCCGACCGTGCCGCTCCCGACCCCGATCCTGTCGATGGACGTGATCGGAGTGATCTCGGCCGCGGTACCGGTGAAGAAGACCTCGTCCGCGATGTAGAGCGCCTCGCGCGGGATCTGCTCCTCGCGCACCTCGATGCCGAGGTCCTTCGCGATCTGGATGATGCTGTCGCGCGTGATGCCCGGCAGGATCGCGTTCGCGATGGTCGGCGTGTGGAGGACGCCGTTCCTGACGAGGAAGATGTTCTCGCCGCTTCCCTCCGCGACGTAGCCGAAGGAGTCGAGCGCGATCCCTTCCTGATAGCCGTCGGTGATCGCCTCGAGCTTCACGAGCTGGCTGTTCATGTAGTTCGCGCCGGTCTTCGCGAGCGCCGGGAACGTGTCCGGAGCGGCGCGGCGCCACGACGACACCTTGACGGCGATGCCGCGCTCGAGCGCGTCCTTGCCCAGGTACTTGCCCCAGTTCAGGGTCGCGATCGCGACGTCCACCGGAACGCCCGTGGGATTCACGCCGAGGGTCTTGAAGCCGCGATAGACCACGGGGCGGATGTAGCAGGCCTTGCCGCCGTTCCGCCGCACCGTCTCACGGGTGGCTTCCATCAGCTCGTCGTAGAGGTATGGAATGTCGAGACGCGCGATCTTGCAGGAGTCGAGGAGGCGCTGCACGTGCCGGTCGAGGCGGTAGATCGCGGTGCCGTGCGGCGTGTCGTACGCGCGAATCCCCTCGAAGGCACTGGAGCCATAGTGCACCACGTGCGAGAGCACGTGGATCGTGGCTTCCTCGAACGGCACGAACTTGCCGTTCATCCAGATCGTCCCTCTCACTTCCTCTGGCATTCGCTTCTCCTTCCGCCTTGAACGATGCGCCGCTATCGGACGCCTTCCCGCCGTTCGACCGCCTCACGGATGAGCGGGAGCCATCGGAGGAGATGGCTTCGAATGCGGTTGAAGGTGTCGTCGTATTCGACCGAGGTGCCGCCGATCGGGTCGTGGATTCCGGTGCGCATGGCTTCCGCTCCGTCGGCACCCTGTTCGGTGATGAGGTGGATCCGGTCGGCCGCGTCCGGCGCGAGCTCCCGCGCCCTCGTGACGTGCCCCGGCTCCATGCCCAGGATCAGCTCGGATTCGCGGATCAGCTCGGGCGTCAAGCTCGTGGATTGATGCCCGCGCAGATCGATGTCCCGGGAGCCGGTGGTGCTGACGGCGAGCGGGGTGGCGGGGACGCCAGGAACGGCGTTGGTCCCGGCCGAGCGCACGCGCACCTGGGCCGCGATCTCGGAGGGCAGGAGCGACCGCAAAGCTCCCTCCGCCATCGGGCTCCGGCAGGTGTTCCCGGTACAGACGATGAGGACTTGGATCACGCGTTTTGGCCCTCGGGATGCGTTCGTAGGCTCCGGGTGAGTCTAGGGTTCGGCCTCTAGACCGTCAAGGCTTCCATCCCCTAGCCGGACGGCGCCTTGGCGCAGGATTTCGACCCCCTTCGGCCCGACCCGGACCAGGGTCGACGGCCGGCCGTCCAGGACCCCTCCGTCGACGATCAAGTCGGCCACCCCGGATGGGGCGTCGTCCGCCCGCAAGGCCGGCGGCTCCCCGCTCCGGTTGGCGGAGGTCGAGAGGACCGGCTCCCCGACTCCTTGGACGACGCCGCGCAGCAGATCGCTTCCCGGACAGCGGAGGGCGATCGTTCCGCTCTCGGACCGAAGCGACTCGGGCGCCTCCGGCCGCGCGTCGAGAACCAGAGTCAGCGCCCCCGGCCAGTACCGGCGCGCGAGCTCGAGCGCATGGGGCGATGCGTGCGCCCACCGCTCGAGATCGCCAGGCTCGGCGATCAGGCCGATGAACCCGGCGCGGGGGTCTCTCTTGAGGGCGCGGATGCGCTCGATCGCGATCGCCGACGAGGCGCGGGCATGGAAGCCGTACACGCCCTCCGCCGGCAGGAGCGCGACCTTGTCCTCGAGAAGCGCGGCCGCGGCGCGCGCGATCAGGTCCGCGTCGGGGTGGGCGCCGATCGCGAGCCGGACCGCACTCACGACGCTAGAGCTTCTCGCCGCGGGCGAGGCGCGCCTTGAGGTCCTCGAGCTTCGTCCGCAGCGCGGGATCCGAGATCGCGAGGATCTGCGCCGCGAGAACCCCCGCGTTCTTCGCCCCTGCGGAGCCGATCGCTACCGTCGCGACCGGAACGCCCGCCGGCATCTGCACCGTCGAGAGGAGCGCGTCCGCTCCCCCGAGCGGCGAGCCGCCGAGCGGAACGCCGATCACAGGGAGCGACGTATGCGCGGCCACGGCGCCGGCCAGGTGATTCGCCATCCCCGCCGCCGCGACGAACACCTCCACACCCCGCCCGGGCGCGCCGCGCACGATGTCCCGCACCTTGTCCGGGCTCCGATGCGCCGACGCCTGCTCCATCTCGTAGCCGATGCCGAAGGAGTCGAGGACCTTCGCGGTCTCCTGCATCGTGGTCCGGTCGGATTCGCTCCCGAAGAGGATCGCGACCCTGGTCTTCGTGCTCATGGACGTGACGCTCCAGAGGTTTGAGGGGACTGCGCGATGTCCGTGCGATACTGCATGCCGTCGAACCGGATCCGTCCGACCGCCTGGTAGGCGGCGAGGCGGGCCCGCTCGAGCGTTTCCGAGCGCGCGGTCACGCCGAGAACGCGGCCCCCGCTCGTGATCCACTGCCCGCCGCGCGACGCGACGCCCGCGTGATACACGCAGATGCCGTGCGGCCAGGGGCCGTTCAGGCCTTCGATCACGGCGCCCGACTCCGGTGACGCCGGGTAGCCGCGCGCCGCGAGCACGACGCAAACCGCCGCCCCCTCGTGCGCGACGAACGTGCCGTGCCGCGCTTCAGGCAGACGGCCACGCGCCGCTTGGTCGGCGAGCGGGAGCAGGTCCTCGGAGACGATCGGGAGCACCGCCTGCGCCTCGGGATCGCCGAAGCGCGCGTTCACTTCGAGAATCTGCGGTCCCTGGGCGGTGAGCATGAGGCCGAGATAGAGAATCCCCCGGTACGGCGTGCCCTCGGCGCGCAGCGCGGCTAAGAGCGGGTCGACGAGGGCATGAGCGATCGCCTTGGCGTCCTCGGGCGCAGGCACGCGCGCGGGCGAGCACGCCCCCATGCCTCCCGTGTTCGGGCCGGTGTCGTTATCTCGAAGTCGCTTGTGATCGCGCGCCGGCGGGAAGAGCACCCAGCGCTCGCCGTCGGTGAGGAGGAGGATCGAGGCCTCCTCGCCTTCGAGGAACTCCTCGATGACGAGCGTGCGCCCCGAGTCGCCGAGCATGCCGCGGCGCATCCATCCGTCGATCGCCGCCATCGCCTCGTCCTTGCTCATGGCGACGACGACGCCCTTCCCCGCCGCGAGGCCATCGGCCTTCAACACGATCGGGAGGGGCCCGGCGTCGACCATGCGCTCCGCTTCCTCCGCGGATCGCGCCACCTGGAAGGACGCGGAAGGAAGCCCCGCCTTCTGAAACAGCTCCTTCGCGAAGACC
The DNA here is from genome assembly GCA_035716085.1 of Candidatus Eiseniibacteriota bacterium. Classification (GTDB taxonomy): domain Bacteria; phylum Eisenbacteria; class RBG-16-71-46; order SZUA-252; family SZUA-252; genus WS-9. The sequence goes on from DASTKC010000011.1 coordinate 6,176, forward strand.
TTGCTCGTCTCGAGCCGCGCACCATCGCGGCCTGGGCCCAGCACGGGGACGTGGGCCTCCCGAAGCGCGTCCGCGAGCCCTCGCTCGAGCGGAATCTCGGGTCCGACGACGACCAAGTCGATGGCGTGGGAGTTGACCCAGCCGACGAGGGAGGGCACGTCGCCCGCCTCGATGGCCACGCGCTCGGCGAGCGGCTCCATGCCGGGGCTTCCGGGGGCGACGAAGATCTTGGGGTGGTCCGGGGACCGGTGGAGAGCGTCGACGAGCGCGTGCTCGCGTCCCCCCTGCCCGACGACGAGAACCCTCGGCTCGCTCATCCCTGCTTGGCGAGAGCCGCCTTGAGCGCGGCCTGGAGCTTCTCCGGGTGCGCGCGACCTCCCGAGCGCTTCATCGCCTGGCCGACGAAGAAGCCGAAGGTCTTCTCCTTGCCCGCGCGGAACTCGGCGGCGGGACCGGGATTCGCGGCCACGATCTCCTCCGCGAGCTTCAAGAGCGACTCCTCGTCGTCGATCGGAAGGAGGCCGTGCTTCTTCACGATCTCTTCGGGGGACGAGGGGTCGGTGAGCATGTGCTCGAAGACCGTCTTCCCGATCTTCCCCGAGATCGTCGCGTCGCCGATCATCTTCACGAGCGCGCCGAGGCGGTCGGCCTGGATCGGGAACGTCTCGATGGAGAGGCCGTCCCGGTTCCGGATCGCGTTCACCTCGGTCATGATCCAGTTCGACGCGAGCTTCGGCCGCTTCGACAGGCGCACGACCTCCTCGTAGTACGTCGCGAGCGAGCGCGTCTCGGTCAGCACCTCGGCGTCGTACTCGGGAATTTCGTACTCGCGCACGAGCCGCTCCCAGAGCGCGTGCGGAAGCTCCGGCAGCGAGGTCCGCACCGATTCGATCCACGCGGGATCGAGATCGAGTGGCAGGAGATCCGGCTCCGGGAAGTAGCGGTAGTCGTGCGCCTCTTCCTTGCTGCGCATCGATTCCGCGACGCTCCGCTCGGAGTTCCAGAGAAGGGTTTCCTGCACCACGCGTCCGCCGGACTCGATCAAGCCGATCTGACGCTCGATCTCGAACGCGATGGCGCGGTCGACGAAGCGGAACGAGTTCAGGTTCTTGATCTCGGTCTTGGTGCCGAACGTCGAGGCGCCCTTCGGACGCACCGACACGTTCGCGTCGCACCGAAGGCTCCCCTCTTCCATGTTGCCGTCGCACACGTCGAGGTAGACGAGGATCTGCCGGAGGCGCGCCATGTAGTCGGTCGCCTCCTCGCCCGAGCGGATGTCCGGCTCGGAGACGATCTCGATCAGGGGCACGCCGGCGCGGTTCAAGTCGACGCGCGTGGTGTGGACGCCTTCCTTCCCTTCCGGATGGAGCGACTTCCCCGCGTCCTCCTCGAGGTGGATGCGGACGAGACCGATCCGTTTCCAGCCCTCCCCCGAGCGAATCTCCAACGATCCGCCTTCACAGAGCGGGCGGTCGTACTGGGAGATCTGGTAGCCCTTCGGGAGGTCCGGATAGAAATAGTTCTTCCGCGCGAACACGCTGCGGGTCGAGATCTTGGACCCCACCGCCAGTCCCACCATCACGGCATAACGCACGGCGCGCTCGTTGAGCACGGGAAGGACGCCCGGAAGTCCGAGGCAGACGGGACAGACCTGCGTGTTGGGCGGCGCGCCGAAGCGCGTGGAGCAGCCGCAGAAGATCTTCGACGCAGTCTTGAGCTGCGCGTGCACCTCGAGCCCGATCACGGGCTCGTAGCGCTCGCGCGCGGTGGCGGTGGCGGCCGGGGAGATCGCGCTCACGCCGCCTCCTCGGCGATCGGAGGGATGCGCCACGCCTCGTCGCTCGCTTTTTCCCAGGTTCGCGCGATACGGAACAGGGTCGTCTCGTCGAAGGGCTTTCCGACGAGCTGGAGTCCGATCGGGAGGCCGCTCTTCGTGAACCCGGCCGGGAACGACATCGCGGGAATGCCGGCGAGGGACGCCGGGATCGAGTAGATGTCATTCAGGTACATGGCGAGCGGATCGTCCGCCTTCTCGCCGAGCTTGAACGGCGGCGTGGGCGTCACCGGAAGGAGGATCGCGTCCGCCTTGGCGAAGGCCTCGGTGAAGTCGCGGCGGATGAGGGTGCGCACTTTCTGGGCCCGGAGATAGTAGGCGTCGTAGTACCCCGCCGACAGCGCGTACGTGCCGAGGAGGATGCGCCGGGTGACCTCGCGTCCGAAGCCGAGGCCGCGCGTCGTCTCGTACATCCCTTGAAGGTCGCCGTTCCCCGCGCGGAGACCGTACCGCACGCCGTCGTAGCGGGCGAGGTTGCTCGAGGCTTCGGCCGGAGCGATGAGATAGTAGGTCGCGATGGCGTACTTCGCGTGCGGCAGGTCCACCTCGGCCTGGCCCGCGCCCA
>DASTKC010000012.1:0-4163 GCA_035716085.1 Candidatus Eiseniibacteriota bacterium
ACGGAGATCGTGAACGGAGTCGAGAAGCGCGCGGTGTTGAGTGGCGTCATGAGGGCGAGGCCAAGCTCCTCGAGGCGCACCCCGGGCATCGACACGCAGAGGAGTCCCCGCGCGTCCCGCGTGAGGAAGTTCACGTCCTCGGCCGTGACCTTCTCGGCCGCCATGACGAAGTCCCCTTCGTTCTCCCGGTCCTCGTCATCCACGACCACCGCCATCGACCCCGCGCGAAGCGCGCGCAGCGTGTCGGAGATCGAATCGAATCCGGCCCGGGCGGGGCCGCGCTTGGCGCGTGCGTTCATCGTGTCCTCATAGGCTCGCCCACGAGAAGGGAGCCGCGCGCCTCGAGCAGGCGATCGAGATAGCGGGCGATGAGATCGACTTCCAGGTTCACCCGGGTTCCGGGCGCGTAGCTCGATGCGATCGTGTGCTCGAGCGTGAAGGGCACGATCGCGATCTCCGCGATCGGATCGGTTAAGGAGGCCACCGTGAGGCTCGTGCCGTCGATCGCGATGGAGCCCTTCGTCGCGACGAATCGACGGCAGGCCTCGGGGATTTCGACCTGGAGCCGGACCTGGCCGGCGTCTCTGTGGACGCCGCGGATCGCAGCCGTCGCGTCGACGTGCCCCTGGAGCCAGTGACCGCCGAGCGCCTGCCCCACGCGAAGCGCGCGCTCGAGATTCACGCGCGAGCCCGATTCGAGCGCTCCGAGCGTGGTCTTGTCGAGCGTCTCGCGCACGGCCACGGCCTCGAACGAGCGGGCATCCGCGCGCTCCACGGTGAGGCACACACCGTTCACGGCCACGCTCTCCCCCGCCTGGAGCGGCGCGTCGAAGGGCGCCGCGACGACGAGCCTCCGGCTTCCCCCTTCGGTCGCGACGCGCTCGACCATCCCGACGCGCTCCACGATGCCGCTAAACACGCGATCCTCCGTCGGCCGCGATCCGACCGGTCAGCCACACGTCGGGTCCGAGCCGCTTCACCGAGAGACCCTCGATCCGGATGGCGTCGGCGAGACGGGGACGTCCCAGATCCCCGGTCAGGATCGGCGCCGTCCGGCCTCCGACGATGCGGGGCGAGATGCCGACCGCGATCTGGTCCGCCAACCCCTCGCGAAGGAACGCGGTGTGCACATCCGCGCCGCCCTCCACCAGGACCGAGATCCAGCCTTCGAGCGCCAGGCGCTCGAGCAGGGGGCGAAGGGGCACGCGCCCGTCCGCCCGCGGCTCGAACGTCCAGACCGATGCGCCGCGCTGCTCGAGCTCGCGAACCCGCGCCTCGTCCTTGGACGTCGTCGCGATCACGAGCGGCGCATCGGCCAGCGTGCTCCAGATGCGGGCGGCCGCCGGAATCCTGAGCTTGGAGTCGAGCACGACGCGCGCCGGACAGCGGCCGCGCACGCCCCGCACCGTGAGTCTCGGATCGTCGGCCAGCACGGTCCCGATTCCCGCCACCACCGCGTCGCTCGCGGCGCGCATGCGGTGGGCCGCGCGAATCTCGAGGTCGCTTCCGAGGCCTCGCGATTCGCCGCTCTCGGTGGCGAGCCTTCCGTCGAGCGAGAGCATCGCCTTCAAGGTCACCCACGGGAGCCCGGTCGCGAGATGCTTCAGGTAGGCCGGATTCAGCTCCCGGCACTCCTCCTCGAGCACTCCCACCACGACGTCGAGCCCGGCCTGCTCGAGCTCCTGGATGCCGCGGCCGTTGACGAGCGGGTTGGGATCCCGCATGCCGATGACCACCCGGCGGATCCCCGCCCGGAGCACGGCCTCGGTGCAGGGGGGCGTGCGTCCCACGTGGGCGCAGGGCTCGAGGGTCACGACGAGCGTGGCGCCGCGCGCGTCGTCGCCCGCCTGGTCGAGAGCGCGAACTTCGGCATGGGCCTCGCCGGCGCGCGCGTGAAAGCCCTCAGCTACGGCGCGACCGCCCCGAAGCACGACGGCGCCCACGCGCGGGTTCGGATGCGTCGTCCCCACGCCCCGATGCGCGATCCGGATGGCGCGGCGCATGGCCGCGATCTCCGCGGCGTCGCCGCGATCCCGCGACGCGCCGCGACCCGGCCTATGCTCTATGGAATCGGTGTGTAGGCTCACAATGAAAAAACCCCGCAGGCAGACACCCGCGGGGCCTGAGCGGCGATGGCCGGACATGCCCGTACCGTGTGCGACGTCCTTCTCCCATCCAGACTTTGACTGTCGGCTCCGGAATCGCACCGGATCTGCCGTGGGACGTAATCCCTTGGCTCGCGGGCTCTACCGCCGGTGGGGACTTTCACCCCGCCCCGAAGGATGTCTGCTACCCCGGAGCCTACTCCGGAAGGCGCCTCAGCGCAAGAGGATGACCTTGCGGGCCGGGCTCCGGACGCCATCCGCTTCGAGGCTCACGAAGTAGGCGCCGCTCGCCTGCTCCCGGCCACGGAGGTCGCGCCCATCCCAAACGACCTGGTGCTCCCCGGCCTCGAAGGGACGATCGACGAGCGTCCGGACGAGCGAGCCGTCGACGGCGAAGATCCGCAGCGTGACCCGCGCCCTCCGCTCGAGGCCGAAGCGGATGGTCGTGTGCGGATTGAACGGGTTCGGCGAGGGAGCGTAGAGGCGCGCGAGGGTGGCCCGCGGCGACGCGACGGTCGCGTCCTCCGGAATCCCGGTGGCGACGTAGCAGCTCGGAGTCTCGAACTCCTGCACGATGGTCCGGTAGAGGAGCAGGTTCCGCCGCACTGGATCGGTGAGATTGGCCAGCGAGAACCCGGCGACGACCACGCGGAGACTGTCGCCGTTCGGTGGACCGTTGGGCGCCTGGCGCTCCGTCGCCGCGGCGAGATTGTTGGGATAGCGGAGCCACACGCGCCCGTTCGCGCCGACGCACGACGAGACCGCCGTCGCGTCGAAGGCGTTGATGACGGGACACCCTCCGTCGAGCGGGAACGGCTCGTTGGCGATGCGGGTGCCGGACGCCCCCCTCGCGATGGGGATGAGCGTGTCCTGCGGCGCGTTCTCCCAGACGTCGCGCACGTAATTCGCTCCGAGGGTGCAGGAGAGGAAATTCGTGATCCCCTGCCCGTTGACGAGGAGGTCGTAGGCGAGGTTGTCCCCCGCGAGGAAGAGCCCTCGGTTCTTGCCCGGCAAGGAGAGCCAGCTCGTGAGGAGGGACTGATCCTCCGCGCTCAGCGTGACGGCGTTCCGGTCGCCGACATCCCAGATGATCGCGCGGTACGCGCCGAGCACGCCCAGGGGCGCCGCCGGCCAGACCGCCGTGCCGCCCCCGATCGTTCCCCCGCCGGGCGAGTTCCCCGCCGCGAGCTGCGGCGCGTTGACGTCGAACCGGTCGAAGCGCGCGCCGATCGCCGTGAGCGACTGAGCGACGCCGGACGTGAGATCGGGGCCACCCCAGCTGTTCACGTAGAGCACGCGCGCGGTGTCGTCAGGGCACGCGCCGCTCGTCGTGTACACGCCGGGAAGGATGGTCGCGCTGAAGTAGTGGCTCGACCCGATGGCGTCGGCGGGCAGAGTCGCGACCTGATTCAACGAGTCGGTCGCCGAGAAGTAGTAGCGAAGCACGGTGCCGCGCGCGTAGTTCCCCGCCGGCACGTCCGCCGTATACGTGTTCTCCGTGCCCGAGATCTTGACCAGGGGCACCGACGTGAACGGTGCGTTCGCGATGCTCGTGAACAGGGACGCGGTCTTGAGGCCGTTCGCGGCCCCGACCCGCACCGCGAGGCTGTCGCCGCTCAACGTGTTGAAGTTGTCGTTCCCGTTGAACGCGGTCGTGCGGAAGGTGTCGTTGTAGAGGTCGGCCTCGTTCGCCGCGAGCGACGGGCCGGACGCGCCCACGGTGCCGATCCGGAAGTTGTCGAGCATGAGATCGGTCCCGGACGTGGTCTGGCTTCCCTCACAGAAAACCGGTCCCCAATCCTTGATGCCGATCCGGACCTGGACCGAATCCACGCCGCCGGCCCCGGTCAGCGCGACGGTCTGCCTCATCCACTCGTGCTCCGCCCCGAAATAGAGGGATCCCGTCGGATCGATCCAAGCGGACCATCCTGGGCTTCCCACGTTTCGCGTGCGGAACTCGACGTTGTAGTAGAAGCAGGCGTTCAGGGGCAGGCTTCGGTAGGCGTCCATGGAGAGGAAGACCTGATCGGCCTGACCCACGGCGACGGGCGGGGTGAT
>DASTKC010000013.1:0-13944 GCA_035716085.1 Candidatus Eiseniibacteriota bacterium
GCGGTCGCGCGGCTCCCACGCTTCGATCAATTCGAGCGCCGCGTCACGCGGCGTTCCGAGGACGGCGGGGGACGGATGGATGGCCCGCACCAGATCGAGCACGCCGAGCCCATCCGGCGCAACGCCCTCGATTCGCGAGCGCAGGTGCAGCACGTGGCGGAGACGGAGCGTGGACGGCTCGGGCTCCGCGTCGGCGCTCGCGCCCCGGGCGCGGAGTGCCGCCACGATCTCGCGAGCCACGATCGCGTGCTCGTTCCGTTCCTTGGCGTTACTCAGGAGATGTCGCGCCGCGGCAGCCTCGTCCTCTCCATCGACGCGTGCCGTCCCGGCGACCGCGTCGGCATCGATCGCGCGCCCCCGAAGCGACACGAGCCGCTCGGGGCTCGCGCCCAGGAACGCAGTCCCGTCGTCCATTCCGATCAGGAATCGGTGGCATTCGGGGTAGCGTTCGCGCAGCGAGAGGAAGGACGAGAGCGGGTCGTACGGGCGACCTCCGTTGAGAACGCGCGCCTGCGCGAGCACGACCTTCTCGAGCGCGCCCGCTTCGATTCGCCGGAGCGCCGCCTCCACCGCGGCGGTCCACGCGTCGCGATCGCCGTCGACCCACGGGGATGGGGCCATCGCGCGAGGACTCATGTCCACGGATCCCTGCCACGACTGGACGCGAACTCCGCCCTCGGCCTCGCGCACGAGGAGCGTGGACGGAATCCACGCGACCGCATCGGCTCGATCGCCAAAGGCGAACGCGCCGACCGCGATGGGGCTCGTGTGGGCGCCGTCGCGCCGGGCAGCGGTCGCCGCGGCGTCGAGCCATCGCGCGGCCTCGGCGAAGCGCTCGGGACCGTGGCCCGAGAAACGGGCGGCTTCGCCCGATCCCACCAGACAATCCCCGCGTGGAGACTCGTAGACGAACCAGGGCCGCGGAAGATCGCTCAGGGACCGGATCCAGGCATCCGGATCGGTGCCGAGGTCGAGCCCGAGCGGGCCGGGCGCCCAACGGACGTGCGAGATCGGAGCGGGCGTCACAGTCACTTCGGGAGTATAGATTTTCGCCCCCTGCTTTCCTATAGTGCCGCGATGCTCGACCTGGCCGGCTCCCAGCTTCCGCTCCTCCTGGGCTTTGTCCTCGGGCTCAGACACGCGCTCGATCCGGACCACCTGGCGGCCATGGGCACGATCGTGAGCCGCGAGCGCAGCCTCTCTCGCGCCGCGCTCCAGGGAGGCCTCTGGGGCCTGGGGCACACGGCGTCGCTCCTCGGCGTCGGACTGGCCGTGATCCTGATTGGCGCGCCTCTTCCCACGTCCTGGTCGCGATGGTTCGAGCTGGCTGTCGCCGCCATGCTGATCGTGCTCGGCACGCTCACCCTGATCCGCCGCCGCGCCGATCCGCCCGCTCGTCCCGGTGCCCGGCGTCCGGTCCTGGTCGGACTCATGCACGGTCTCGCGGGAAGCGGGGCGCTCACGATCTTCGTGCTGGCCTCGATCCGCTCCCCCTGGGTCGCGCTCCTGACGATCGCGATCTTCGGCGTGGGGTCGATCGGCGGGATGATGCTCCTGAGCGGACTCCTCGCCCTTCCGTTCGCCTGGACGGGGGCCCCGAAGCTGGGCCGGACGGCCCGGACCCTGGCCGGCATCGTCAGCATTGCTGTGGGTCTCTATTGCGGTTACGTTGCCGCTTGACGGGCTCGAAGTTGGTGATTAGATTCACAAAGTTTTCTCCCAGGATGGAAGGCTCGAACTCCCCCCGGAGATAGGATCTAGCTCAGAGCGGTGTCGAAGCCGTCGCAGCGAGGGCTCGTAACCCTCCTCTTGATCGTCGTCACGCTCGCGCTCGGCGGATGGGCGTTCCTCGACACGTTCAGCAACGTGGGATACGCCCCTACCCAGCCGATTCCCTTCAGCCACAAGCTCCATGCCGGGACGCGCAAGATTCCCTGCCTCTATTGCCACTCGAACGCGGAGCGGTCGCGCCACGCGACCATCCCGTCGACGAACGTCTGCATGAACTGCCATCTCGTCGTGCGCACCGACAGGCCCGCGATCCAGACCGTCACCAAGCTCTATGAAGAGGGGAAGCCGATCCCGTGGGTCCGCGTCCACCGCGTTCCCGACTACGTCTACTTCAGCCACCGCTGGCACGTCGCGCGGGGCATTGCCTGCCAGACCTGCCATGGACAGATCCAGACCGAGGACGTCGTGCGCCAGGCGGAAAACTTGAAGATGGGCTGGTGCATCAGCTGCCACCGCCAGAACAAGGCCTCGCAGGAGTGCAATACATGTCACATGTAAACGGCGGGCCGAAGCCTCCCAAGTACTGGGCGAAGCCCATGGATCTCGAGGCCGACCCGGGCGCCGAGAATGCGATGCAGGAGTTCGCGCAGCCGTCGAACGCGGACGCGATCGCGCTCGAGGCGGCGGATCCGCCTTCGCGCCGCGAATTCTTGAAGCTCCTCGGCGCCGGCGCGGCGTTTGCCGCGGCCGGGTGCGCGCGGAAGCCGGTCGAGAAGATCCTCCCGTACGTGCACGCTCCCGAGGAGCTGGTCCCGGGCGTGCCCGTCTACTACGCCTCGACCTGCGGCGAGTGCCCGGCGGGGTGCGGCGTGCTCGTGAAGACGCGCGAAGGGCGCCCGATCAAGCTGGAGGGGAACAAGGCCCACCCGCTCAACAAGGGCGCGCTCTGCCCGCGCGGCCAGGCCTCGCTCCTCAATCTCTACGATCCCGACCGGCTGCAGGGGCCGATCCTCTACGGACGCGGCAAGGGCTCGAAGAAGCCCGCGACCTGGCAGGCGGTCGATCAGCGCGTGATGACGGCCCTCGGCGAGGCGCGCGGACGCGGCAAGGTGGTGCTCCTCAGCGGCACCGTGACGAGCCCGACGACGATGGCGCTCGTGAAGCAGTTCCTCGCGTCCTATCCCGGCGCGGAGCACGTCGTCTACGACGCCGTGTCGCAGGACGCGCTCCTCAAGGCGCAGGAGCTCATGTACGGAGCCCGCGCCGTGCCGCGCTACCGCCTCGACAAGGCCGACGTCCTCGTCACGCTCGGAGCGGATCCGCTCGGCACGATGATCTCGCCGGTCGAGTACGCGCGCGACTTCTACGGACGCCGCCGCCCCGAGATGGGCCCGATGATGCGCGTGATCGCGATCGAGCCCGTCTCCTCGCTCACCGGCACCAACGCGGACGAGCGGCTCCGGGTGCGACCGGATCATCTCTACCCGGTGGCGATGGCCATCGCGAACGAGCTCCTCGTTGCCAAGCCTCGCGGCGCGGCAGCTCCGGGCGGCGCGACCGGCGCGGTCGGCACGTTCGAGGCCGCGACCGTGGAGCGTCGCGCCGGGCTTCCGTTCGGCACCATCGCGCGGCTCGCGGACGAGCTCTGGGCCGCTCGCGGGAAGAGCCTCGTCATGGCCGGCTCGCAGGCGGCGCCTGCGGAGCAGGCGGTGCCGCTCCAGATGGCGGCCGGCCTCCTGAACAGCATCCTCGGAAACGAGGGCGTGACCGTGGACGGATCCCATCCGTCCCGCCAGGCCGCCGGCTCCGAGGAAGAGGTGCTCCAGCTCGTCGAGCGGATGCGCGCCGGAGAGATCGGTGCGCTGCTCCTCTATGGCGTGAATCCCGCGTACACGCTGCCTCCGGCGGTCGGATTTGCCGAGGCGCTCGCGCGGGTTCCGTTCACGCTGAGCTTCGCCGACCGCATCGACGAGACGGCGGCGCTCGTCGACGTCGTCGCGCCGGACGCCCACTACCTCGAATCGTGGAACGACTACGAGCCGCGCGCCGGCGTGCGGTCGCTGGGGCAGCCGGCTATCGCGCCCCTCTACGACGTGCGCCAGTTCCAGGACTCGCTCATCGTGTGGGGCGGCGGCGCGCCGGCGGGAACGTCGGGGAGCTGGCACGCCTACCTGCGCGATCGGTGGCGGAACGACATCTACCCGACGGCGAACGCAGCGGCCGGGTTCGATCTCTGGTGGGAAGGCGTCCTTCGCGAAGGGGTCCAGGTCGCCCAGGGCGCGGATGGAAACGGGAGCGCGCGGGGATTCCGCGGAGAGGCGCTGTCGTCCCTGCCGGCGCTCAAGCCGGGCAACGACGCCGAGGGCCTCCAGCTCGCGCTCTACACGCCCATCACGATCTACGACGGCCGCTTCGCGAACAACGCCTGGCTCCAGGAATTGCCGGATCCCATGTCGAAGTGCACGTGGGACAACTACGTCGCCATCGCGCCGTCGCGCGCGAAAGCGCTCGGCGTCTGGGAATACGAGATGAAGGCGGACGTCGTCACCGTCGACGTGGGGCACGCCAAGTTCGATCTCCCGGTGCACGTCGCTCCCGGGCTCCATCCCGACGTGGTCGGGATCGCGATCGGATACGGCCGTACGGCCGCGGGGCGTGTGGGGAACGGCGTCGGCCAGAACGCGTACCGGCTCGCCGAGGCGACCGCCGGACGGATCGGCATGGCCGGCATCCCGGTCCGCCTCACCAAGACCGGGCGGATGGCGCCGCTCGCGGTGGTGCAGATGCACAACACGACGGACCACCGGCCGATCGTCTACGACGCGACCTACGCCGAGTACCAGCGCGATCCGCGCGCGGGCATCGAGGAGCCGACGCACCTCCCGTCGATGTGGACGCCGCACGAATACACCGGCTACAAGTGGGGCATGGCGGTCGATCTGACCACCTGCATCGGCTGCTCCGCCTGCATGGTCGCGTGCATGGTCGAGAACAACGTCCCGGTGGTGGGGAAGTCGATCGTGCTCCGCGGCCGCGAGATGCACTGGATCCGGATCGACCGGTACTACTCGGGGAACGCGGACGATCCCGACTTCGCCTACCAGCCGATGCTCTGCCAGCAGTGCGAGAACGCACCCTGCGAGACGGTCTGCCCGGTGCTCGCGACCGTGCACTCGAGCGAAGGGCTCAACATCCAGGTCTACAACCGCTGCGTCGGCACCCGGTACTGCTCGAACAACTGCCCCTACAAGGTGCGCCGGTTCAACTGGTTCGAATACAGCAACATCAAGGAGAAGTCGCTCCGGCTGGCGCTCAATCCGGACGTGACCGTCCGGAGCCGAGGCGTCATGGAGAAGTGCACCTTCTGCGTCCAGAGGATCCGGGACGGCAAGGAGCACGCGAAGGCGATGGGGACGCGGGTCCAGGACGGCGACATCGTCACCGCGTGCCAGCAGACCTGCCCGACCGACGCGATCATCTTCGGCGACCTGAACGATCCGAAGAGCCGGATCGCGCAGTTCGCGCAGAACGGACGCGGCTACCACGTGCTCGCGGAGCTGAACACGCGCCCGCGGATCACATACCAGACCAAGATCCGGAATCGTGAGGAGGGAGCGAGCGCGTGAGCGATCTCGTCGCCCAGGGTCTCGCCGAGCCGCCGCTCATCGATCCGAGGAAGACCTTCGGGGACGTCACGGCCGAGGTCTCGGCTCCGCTCGAAAAGAAGCCGGGGATGCTCTGGAAGGTGTTCTTTGGAATCAGCCTCCTCCTGACCCTCCAGTTCTTCGCCGAGATCGCCTACCAGATGTACAAGGGGATCGGGATCTGGGGGTTGAACCATCCGGTGGGATGGGCCGTCGACATCACGAGCTTCGTGTTCTGGATCGGCATTGGCCACGCGGGCACCCTGATCTCGGCCATTCTCCATCTCTTCCGGCAGCGCTGGCGCACCGCCATCAACCGCTCGGCCGAAGCCATGACGATCTTCGCGGTCATGACGGCGGGACTCTTCCCGCTCATCCATCTCGGCCGCACGTGGTTCGCGTACTGGCTCATCCCGTATCCCAATGTGCGGTTCCTGTGGGTCAACTTCCGCTCGCCGCTCGTGTGGGACGTATTCGCGGTCTCGACCTACCTGACGATCTCGCTCTGCTTCTGGTACACGGGGCTGATTCCCGACTTCGCATCGATCCGGGATCGCTCGACGGGCTGGCGGCGCGGGATCTACGGCGTGCTCTCGCTCGGGTGGCGCGGCTCCGAGCGGCACTGGCAGCACTACGAGCGCGCCTACATGATGCTGGCGGGCCTCTCGACGCCGCTCGTGCTCTCGGTGCACAGCATCGTGTCCTTCGACTTCGCGACCTCGATCCTCCCGGGATGGCACACGACGATCTTCCCGCCCTACTTCGTGGCGGGGGCCATCTTCTCCGGGTTCGCCATGGTGGTGACGCTGCTCGTGATCCTCCGGAAGGTCTTCAAGATGGAGGACTACGTCACGATCCACCACCTCGAGAACATGAACAAGATCATCCTGGTCACGGGCATGATGGTGGGCTACGCGTACGCCACCGAGTTCTTCGTGGCCCTGTACAGCGGGAATCCGTTCGAGCGGTTCACGTTCCTGAACCGCGCGGGCGGCCCCTTCGCCTGGTCCTACTGGATCATGGTGAGCTGCAACGTGATCTCGCCGCAGATCTTCTGGTTCAAGCGCGTCAGGCGGAGCCTCGTGGTCATGTTCATCGTATCGATCCTGGTCAACGTGGGGATGTGGTTCGAGCGGTTCACGATCATCGTGACCTCGCTCCACCGCGACTTCCTCCCGTCGGCCTGGTCCTACTACAAGCCCACGATCTTCGATTACTCGGTCATCGTCGGCTCGTTCGGATTCTTCTTCATGTGGTTCCTGCTCTTCTGCCGCTTCTTCCCGACCATCTCGATGGCCGAGGTGAAGAGCGTCCTCTGGAGCGCGAAGAAGACCGCGGCGGGCCACCCGAAGGAGCCGATGCCGGAGGAGACGGTCCATGCTTAATCCCTTCGCCCGGAAGCCGGCGCCGAGCCGGGGCGTGCTCGCCCTGTACGACGACCCGGACAAGCTCCTCCGGGCGGCGACGCTCGCGCGGGAGCACGGGTTCCCGGACCTGGACGCGTACACGCCGTACGCCGTGCACGGCTTGAGCGAGGCGCTCGGGGTCAAGAAGTCGTGGGTTCCGTGGGTCACGCTCGTGATGGGGCTCACGGGCGCATGCCTCGCCCTCTTCTTCGAGATCTGGACCTCCGCGATCGACTGGCCCATCAACGTGGGCGGAAAGCCGATGGTCTCCCTCCCGGCCTTCATCCCGATCACGTTCGAAGGCGGGGTGCTGATCGGCGGGACCATGACGCTCGCCGCGCTCCTCCTCGCCTGCGGGCTGCCGAATCTGGGAAAGCCGATCCTCGACCGGGATCTCACGAACGACCGCTTCGGTCTCTGGGTGCCCGAGATCGGCCCGGAGTGGAACGAGCAGCGCATCATCAACGTGCTCCGCGGAACGCACGCGACGGACATCCGGGTGGTCCGTGTCTGATCGCCGCGTCCTCGCGCTTTCGGCGCTTCTCCTCCTGGCGGCCGCCTCAACCGGATGCGAGCGCCGGAAGCAATCGACCGCGATGGAGTACATGCCCAACATGGCCTACGGTCCACGCGTCGCGGCGCAGGCTGAGGATCCGATGCGTCCCGGCGATCCCGTGATGCGGAACCCGGTGCCGGGCACCGTTCCGGTGGGGTACACGCCGTACCGGTACGCTGTCGGGGACAGCCTCCAGGCCGGGCAGGATCTCGTGAATCCGCTCCCGCGCACGCAGGCCGTGCTCGAGCGCGGCCACAAGGTCTTCATGAACACCTGCGTCGTCTGTCACGGACCGGAGGGTGACGGCCAGGGATACATCGTGCCGATCTACCCGATGCCGCCGAGCCTCCATTCGCTGAAAGTGCGGAACTGGCCGGACGGCCGGATCTTCCACGTGATCACGAGGGGTCAGAACCTGATGCCGAGCTACGCGACGCAGATCCTTCCGGAGGACCGCTGGGCCGTGATCCATTACGTGCGGGCCCTCGAGCGGTCGCACCTGCCGGTGGACTCGACGAAGACGTCGTCCGCGCCCGCCGACACGGCGAAGGGGTCGGGCGGCCCGGCGGCCAAGACCGCGATGAAGGGAGCGGCGCGATGAGCCACGGCTCGGCCCACGCCCCGAACATGGAAGCCCTTCGCGAGCGCGTGGGCCCGATCCGGATCCCGGGCGGGGTCCAGGCTATGTTCGTCGTCCTGATGGCGCTCGGCGTGATCAGCTTCTTCGTGGAGAAGTCGGCCGATCCCACACGCGCGTACGCGGGCTACCTGCTCGGCTTCTGGTACTTCATGAGCCTCGGGCTCGCGGGGGGCTTCTTCACCGCCATCCATTACGCGACGGGTGCGACGTGGAGTGTCGTGGTGCGCCGGGTCGCCGAGTCCTTCATGTCGTACCTGCCGGTGGCGCTCGTGCTCCTGCTCGTGGTGTGGCTCGGCATTCCCAACCTCTACGTCTGGTCGTCGAACGCGGCCGGCGAGGCGGGGCACGCGGTCGACATCACGAAGGGGGGGTATCTCTCGAAACCCCTCTTCGCGGTGCGGAGCGCGATCTTCCTCGTGGTCTGGTGCGTCTTCGCCTGGTACTTCATCCGGAACTCGACGCGCCAGGACGAGACAGGAGATCCTAAGCTGACCAAGGCCAGCATCCGGGCCTCGTCGATCTTCATCCTCGTCTTCGCCGTTACCGTGACGCTCGCCTCGTTCGACTTCCTCATGTCGCTCGAGCCGACCTGGTTCAGCACGATCTTCGGCGTCTACTGCTTCGCCGGGCTCTGGCAGGCGGGTCTCGCCGCCTTGACGATCGTGGTCGTGCTGCTCCGGCGCCAGGGCGCGCTCCAGGGCGTCGTCAGCCGCTATCACTACTGGGATCTGGGCAAGTACATGTTCGCGTTCTCCGTCTTCTGGATGTACATCGCCTTCTCCCAGTTCATGCTCATCTGGTACGCCAACCTGCCCGAGGAGATCGACTACATGATCCCGCGGACATTCACGGGCTGGGGCGGTGTCGGAATCGCGCTCATGGTGCTCCGGTTCGGATTCCCGTTCTTCGCGCTCCTGCACCAGCGGGCGAAGGAGAGCGAGGTGTGGCTCCTCGTCAACGCGGGCGTCATCCTGATTGGCCACTGGATCGATCTCTACTGGCTCATCCTCCCGGCGTTCTCCCGGCAGCATGTCGTTCTTGGATGGACCGAGATCGGGATCACGCTCGGGTTCCTGGGGCTCTTCGGCTTCTGTCTTCTCCGGTTCTTCGCCCGCTATCCGGTGGCGCCGCGACGCGACCCGATGTTCGAGGCGAGTGTGAGGTTCCACGGATGAGCCACGACCCGCACGGCTCGCACACACCGCACGGACACGATCACGAGGAATCGCTCTCCAAGGTCCTCGCGAACACGCAGTTCGTCATCACGGGGATCTTCATCCTCGTCATCGCCAGCCTCGCCTACGTCGCCGGGATGCACTCGGCGAAGGGAGGACACGGCGGCGAGGGCGGCGGCACGTCGGCCAGCCCCGCGTCGAAGGTGGACGTCCAGGCGCTCATCAAGGACACGCCCGAGCTCATCGCGAAGGGGAAGACGCTGTTCGCCGTGAACTGCGCCTCCTGCCACGGCAATACCGGCCACGGGGACGGTCCCGCCGCGGCGGCCCTGAATCCGAAGCCGCGCGACTTCACGTCGGGCTACTGGCGCTACGGCGGCGGCGAGGTTCGCGTGGTCCGGACGATCAGTGAAGGCTCGCCGGGAACGGGGATGGCCGCATTCGCGGGAACGATTCCGATCGAGGACCGCTTTGCGCTCGCGCACTACGTCCGCTCGCTCGGCCCGAAGGTGGAAGAGGACAAGCCCGAGGATCTGGCGTGGCTCGGTCCGACGGGCGGCACCGGCGGCGAGTCGGGCGGCACGGCGACCGGCGGCCCCGCCGCGCCGCAGCCCTCGCAGGCGACCATGCCGATCGAGCGCGCGATCGCGCTCCTCGCACAGCCCGAGCCCCAGACAGGCGTCGCGCTGACGGCATCGTCCGATCGGAGCGAGCCCGGCGCCGGCCTCTACGCCGAGCGCTGCGCCTCGTGCCACGGCGGCGCAGGCGAAGGCGGCGTTCGGGTCCGTATGATCGGCTCCGCGCCGTATGCCTACGTCGTGTCGCGCAGCCTGGGTGATGCACAGGGGACTTGGACCGGCGACGCGGGAGCGTTCGAGCGGCTCATCCTGAACGGAATTCCGGGCTACGTCATGCCGGCCAATGGCGATCTCTCCCGGGAGGCGCTCCAGAACCTCCACGGGTATACACTCAAGCTTCGCGCGCTCCAGCAGGGCGCGCGCCGCACCGGGAGCTGACCACGATGACCCGTTTCCGCCGCACCCACGCGATCGCGCTCGCCATTGGAATCCTCGCGCTCCTCGGAGGAGTGGGCACGGCGTGGGCCTGGCTCGTCAATCCGGTGACCCCGGTCGCGCACGAGGTCCGGGAGCTCTTCTACAAGGCGGTCGCGGTCACGATGTTCTTCTTCGCGCTGGCCGAGGGGATCCTCCTCGTCGCCGTGCTGCGATTCCGCGCCAAGCCGGGCGTGCCGCCGGCCACGTTCCACGAGAACGTCAGGCTCGAGCTCGTATGGACGGCGATCCCGGCGCTCGCCATGGTCGTCCTGGCCGGTCCGGCGTTCAGCACGCTCAAGTATCTCGAGACGGTGCCCAAGTCCGACCTCACCATCGAGATCGTCGGACACCAGTGGTTCTGGGAGTACCGGTATCCGGGGCAGGGCATCGTGTTCGCGAACGAGCCGCTCGTGATCCCGGCCAACAAGATCGTCGCCGCGGACGTGACTTCGATCGACGTCGTGCACAGCTGGTTCATGCCGGAGTTCGGCGTGAAGATGGACGCCAATCCGGGCCGCGTGAACCACACCTGGTTCCAGGTGGAGAGGCCCGGCACCTACCGTGGACAGTGCGCGGAGCTGTGCGGCGTGCTCCACGGGGACATGCTTATCACCGTGCAGGTCGTCTCGCCCGAGGAATTCGCCCGCTGGATCGAGCAGAAGAAGAAGGGAGCCTAGGACCATGGAAGCCGGAACGCTGACCCGGCCGCACGCCACGCCGGGCGTCCACGCCGAGACCAAGCCGAGGAGCGCCATCCTCGACTGGCTCTTGACGACCGATCACAAGAAGATCGGCGTGATGTACATCTGGCTGGCCTTCTCCTTCTTCGCGATCGGGGGCGTCTTCGCCATGATCATGCGGGCGCAGCTCGCGGCCCCCGGGCTCCACGTCGTCCGTCCCGACATCTACAACCAGCTCATGTCCCTTCACGGGACGTTCATGATCTTCTTCTGGACGATCCCGGTCATGGCCGGCATCGGAAACTATGTCGTGCCGATCCAGATCGGCGCCCGCGACATGGCCTTCCCGCGCGTCAACGCGTTCTCGTTCTGGCTCTTGATCCCGGCCGGGCTCCTCATGCTCTCCGGTCTATGGCTCCAGGGCGGCGCCGCCGCGGCAGGCTGGACCGGCTATCCGCCGCTCACCGACCGGCAGTTCTCGCCGGGGCCGGGCGTGGATCTCTGGATCCTGGGCCTCCATCTCGCAGGCATGGCCTCCATCCTGGGCGCGATCAACTTCGTGGTCACGATCCTCAACCTGCGCGCTCCCGGCATGTCGATGATGAAGATGCCGATGATGTCGTGGAACGTCATGATCACGCAGTCGATCATCCTGGTCGCGACCCCGGTGCTCGCCGGCGCGCTCACGATGCTCCTCACGGATCGAATGTTCGGCACCGGGTTCTTCCATCCGTCCGCGGGCGGGGACCCGGTCTTGTGGCAGCACCTCTTCTGGTTCTACTCCCATCCGGCGGTCTACATCATGGTGCTCCCGGGCATGGGATTCGTCTCCCAGATCCTCCCTGCGTTCTCGTCGAAGAAGCTCTTCGGCTACAAGGGCATGGTCCTCGCGACAGCGGGCATCGGCTTCATCGGGTTCCTCGTCTGGGGCCACCACATGTTCGCGACCGGGATGGATCCGACGCTCCGCCGGTTCTTCAGCTTCGCGTCGATGGTCATCGCGGTGCCGACGGGCATCAAGATCTGGTCCTGGCTCGCCACCGTGTGGGGTGGATCGATCCGGTTCCGCACGCCGATGCTCTACGGGCTCGGATTCATCGCGCTCTTCATCATCGGGGGCATCACCGGCGTGTGGCTCGCGCTCGTGCCGTTCGACGTGCAGGTCCACGACACCTACTTCGTCGTCGCGCACCTCCACTACGTGCTCTTCGGCGGCTCGCTCATGTCGATCTTCGCGGGGATCTACTACTGGTTCCCGAAGATGTCGGGACGCCTCTACAACGAGTTCTGGGGCAAGGTGCAGTTCTGGCTCACCTTCATCGGAATGAACCTCACGTTCATGCCGATGCACATGGCGGGCATGCTGGGGATGCCGCGCCGGATCTACACGTACCAGCCGCAGTTCAAGATCTGGAACGAGATCTCCTCCGTGGGCGCGCTGATCCTCGGCGTCTCCATGGCCATCTTCATGATCAACATGCTCCATAGCCTCGCGCGCGGGAAGCGCGCTTCGGCGGATCCCTGGGACCACGACGAGTTCAACAAGACGCTCGAGTGGACGGTGTCCTCGCCGCCGCCGGCGGAGAATTTCCACACGCTGCCGGTCATCCGGTAGCGGACCGGCCGGGCTCCCGGACAGGATGGATTCGCGGCCGGGCCGTCTGCCCGCCCTCCTCAGCTTCGCGGTCGTCCTCACGCTGGTCCTGGTGGTCTGGGGCGGCGTCGTGCGCCTGAGCGGCTCGGGGCTCGCGATCCCCGACTGGCCGCTCGCGGAAGGGAAGCTTCTTCCGAAGCCGCACCCCAACGTCCTGATCGAGTACGGACATCGCGTGCTCGCGATGCTGGTCAGCTTCACCACCCTCGCGATCGCGATCGTGGTCTTCCGGTCCTCCGTCTATCGCTCGCGCCTCGCCGGCCTCACGATCGCCCTTCTGATCACGCTGGTCTTACAGGTATTCATGGGAGCCCGGGTGGTTCTCGAGGAGCTGCCGGTGGACCGCGTCGTCGCGCATCTCCTCCTCGCATTCACATTCTTTGGGATTCTGGTCACGATGCGCCACAGGGCGGGGGATCTGGAGCGGCCTCGAGCAGGCTCCGGGGGCCGAGCGCGAGGGCTTGCCCGGTTCGCCCACATCGCGGCGGGATTCGTCTTCCTCCAGGCCGGCCTGGGCGCCTGGACATCGTCCTCGGGCGCGGCCATGGCCTGTCCGGACTTTCCGACCTGCCATGGCATGTGGCTCCCACCGATGCAGGGGTTGGTGGGCATCCACTACGCCCACCGGCTCGGCGGTTACGTCGTGTTCCTGACCGTGCTCCTGCTCTGCCTCAAATCGTTTTCGGGGCCGCTCCCGGCGGGAGCCCGGTGGGCTCTCCGGCTTTCGGGTATACTCGTCGCCATTCAGCTCCTACTCGGTATCGGCAACGTGCTCCTACGGGTGCCGCTGCCCGTGAGCGCCGCCCATCTCGGGACCGCGCTCGTCCTCTTCGGGGCGCTTCTGACCGCGGCCCACGAGCTACGCCGTGCTTGATTACATCCAGCTCACGAAACCCCGCATCGTCCTGCTCGTCATCGTGACGGCGGTGGCCGGACTCGTCGTCGAGGGCTCGCTCCTTCGCGATCCGGCCAGGTTTGCGCTCGTCCTCCTCGCGATCACGATGACGGCGGGATCCGCGAATGCGTTCAACCAGTACTTCGAGCGCGACCTGGACGCCACGATGGATCGGACGCGCCTGAAGCGCCCCCTGCCGCGCCATCGGGTGCCGGAGCGGGGCGCGCTCGCATTCGCGATCGCGGTGGGCGCTCTGTCGGTCATCCTGCTGGCCCTCGTGGCGAACGCGCTCAGCGCCGCGCTCGCGCTCGCCACGATCGTCTTCTACGGCTTCTACTACACCCTCTGGCTCAAGCCGCGGACGGTGCACAACATCGTGATCGGCGGCGCGGCGGGAGCCATGGGGCCGGTGATCGCGTGGGCGGCGGCGAGCGGCACGGTCGCGCTCCCGCCCGTCCTCATGTTCCTCGTGATCTTCCTGTGGACGCCGCCCCATTTCTGGGCGCTC
>DASTKC010000014.1:0-2618 GCA_035716085.1 Candidatus Eiseniibacteriota bacterium
TCGCCTCTCTCTTGCCTCGGCAACTTGAGGTGTGGCGTCCCCTCTTTAGGGCGCTCCTGGGGGCGCACGTCCAAGTCTGGCAGATTCCGTCAGGGGGTCGGCGATCACCCGCGGGGGCGACCGCCCCCGCAGCGTGCTACGCTCTCCGCGAGGCACTGGTGATCGGGCGAACTTCGCCAGGGCTGAGGAAGTATTATCCGTACCGAATGAAAGGACCGAACCGAACGAATGTACGCTCCGCGATCGGTCGGAAGTAGTCAAGATGGCGCATCGACTCGTGCTCCACTCGGGGCGGCTTGCCTCGCAAGGCCGGCAGCGACTATGCTCGACTCGGCGACCGCGGACCGCGCGCGTCCGAGACCAACCATGCGGCACGCTAGCTGAGGCACTCCCCGAGCGCCATGCCGAGCGTGTTCATCAGCTATCGGCACGACGATAGCTTCTCGAGCGCCAAGCTCCTGGTCGAGCACCTCAAACGCTGGCTCCCGGACTCCGACCTGTTCCTTGACGAATCGGAAATCGAGGGGGGCGAGGACTGGCGCGCAATCCTTGCCACGCAGATCGACCGCGCGCAGGTCGTCCTCGTGGTGATCGGCACGCGGTGGATGGCGATCGAGCAGCCGGGCGGACACCGCCGCCTCGACGATCCCGACGACGTGGTGCGATGGGAGATCGCGCGCGCCGTCGCCGCGCGCAAGCGCATCATCCCGGTCCTGGTCGACGGCGGACGGCTGCCTGCGGAAGCCGACCTGCCGTCGGCGCTCCAATCGCTCGCGCGTCTGCAGTACTGCGAGATCGGCAGGCGGACGTTCGAAGGCGACATCCAGAGCCTCGCGCGGACGCTCAGCGCCGAAAGCGCGGCGGCCGATCCGGCTCGTTTCATCTTCCTCGTGAAGCGCTCGCTCGTCGTCGTGCCGGTCGTTTCCGCTGTACTGTGCGCCGTAGCGTGGTCCAATCTCTTCGCCAAGGTCGAGATCTGGTTCGCGAACCGCATCACGTGGCTCGGCGACGGGCTCTTCGATATCCCGCTCAGCGATCAACTCCGGATCGTTTCGCTGTCGCTCGAACCGCGGGACGGATCGGGCTCAGATCCGTCGAGGGAAGCGGTGCGACTAGATCCGTCGCGCCGCGCGGATTTCGCCGCGCTTCTGGACGAGCTGGTCCGCCAGGGCGCTCGCGTCGTGGTCTTCGACGTGACCTTGACGCAGGACACCTCGTTCGACGATCGGCTCGCAGAAAGCGTCAAGGGAGCCGTGGCCCGAGGCGTGCAGGTCGGGTTCGGATTCAAGGCGTTCGACGCCGCGACGAATCAGCCTCGGATCGCGAGCGCGATCGCGCGCGCGGGCGCCGCGCTCGGCGTCGTGTGCGTCGGCGACAGGGGAGGCGGCGGAAGGAATGTCGCGTTTGCCACGCTCGCGCTCATCCGAGGCGAACGCGCGTACCCGGGCCTGCCGCTGATCGCCGCCTACGGATCGGTCCAGCTCCCTGGCCTCACCGCCGCCTCGTCCGAGGTGCAGGTGCCCGGCGCGAGAGCCCCCATCCCCATCTCGTTGACCGAGACCTTCGACGAGTACGCTCCACTCTGTCCGGCCCGCGCGGCGGGGACCAGCATGGTTCGCTTCATTCCCCACTTGTCGAGCCGTGAGGCGCTCCGGCAGCCGACCGTCCGGCACTCCCTGATGGACGTCGTGCGATCCGCCGGCCGCGGTGACGCCGTCTTCCGCGCCAAGACCGTACTCGTCGGCGCCGAGCAAGCGCGCGATATTCTCGACACACCGCTCGACCTGGCCGGGTCTCGCTATGGCTTCGAGTTCCAGGCCGACGCGGTCAATGCGCTCCTCACCGGGCGGATCGTCACGCCGGTGAAGCGGACCGGGCAGGTCATCTCGGTCGTCGGCGTGGCCGCGTTTGCTGCGCTCCTCTATCTCTCCGGACCCGGCCGCTCGCGGCGGAGACTCGCCTGGGTACCGTGGTGCGTCGCGGTCCTGAGCTTCGTCCTCGCCGTCCTCGCATACCGGTTCCTCGACTCCCTGTGGTCGCCCGTCTTTCCTGCTGCCGCTTGCCTCGTGACCTGGGCCGTTCTCGGGTTCCTGGATCGGAGGTGGACCCATGACGAACGTTAGAGATCGCATGTTCGACTCTCTCGTTGTCCGAGCGCGCCTGTACCGCTCGGCTCGGATGCAGCACCCGCACCGCCGCGCAGTCAGCTGCGCGCTGGTGGCGCTGACGCTCCTCGGATGCGAGACAGTGGGCCCTGGCAGATCCGGAGGCGGGTCTGCCCGGGTGGAGATCGTGGCGCGGTTGACCGCCACCTCTCCCGGCGTCCGCATCGAGCGATCGGGACAACCGATGCCCTATACGCCGAACATGGTCGTGCGGGAAGGAGACCGCATCCGGACGGGATCCGACACGTACGCCGCGATTGACTTCGACGATGGCAACACCGTGTACCTGAACCACGACACCTGGGTCACGATCGGATCGATTCGCGTGCTGCTGGGCGAGATCTTCAACGCGGTCGTCCGTGTCGGCGCGGGATCCGAGGTCTACACAAACGACCTCACCGCCGCCGCCGAGGGCACGAAGTTCCTACTCCGTATCGACCCGGTGAGCACGAC
>DASTKC010000015.1:0-3059 GCA_035716085.1 Candidatus Eiseniibacteriota bacterium
GGACGTGACGGGTGTGGCGACGTTGCCCGAGGGTCGGGAGATGGTGATGCCGGGGGACAACGTGGAGATGGCGGTGGAGCTGATCACGCCGATCGCGATGGAGAAGGAGCTTCGCTTCGCCATCCGTGAGGGCGGCCGCACCGTCGGCGCCGGCGTCGTCGCGGAGGTCACCGAGTGATGGCTGGAACCGCTCCAGGGCAGCGCATCCGCATTCGTCTGCGGTCGTACGACCACGCCGTGCTCGACCAGTCGGCGGGGGAGATCGTCCGCACGGCGAAGCGAACCGGCGCACGGACGGCGGGACCGATCCCGCTGCCCACGCAGCGTTCCGTGTACACCGTGCTCCGGTCCCCTCACGTCGACAAGAAGTCGCGGGAGCAGTTCGAGGTCCGGGTGCACAAGCGTCTCATCGACATCGTGAAGTCCACGCCGCAGACGATCGACGCGCTGATGAAGCTCGATCTGCCCGCGGGCGTGGATATCGAAATCAAGCTCTAGGCGGACGGGATGGCCATGATCGGGTTGCTCGCACAGAAGGTCGGCATGACCCAGGTGTACGGGGAGGACGGACGCGTGGTTCCGGTGACCGTGCTCACGGCCGGGCCGTGCCCCGTGGTCCAGATCAAGACGAAGGAGCGGGACGGCTACGCCGCGCTCCAGATCGGCTTCGGGACGAAGCGTGAATCGCTCATCCGGAAGCCGATTCAGGGCCACCTGAAGAAGCATCAGGCGTCCGGCGTCCGCATGCTGCGCGAGCTGCGCGTGGACGACGCCTCGCCCTTCGAGGTTGGCCAGAAGCTCGACGTCTCGATGTTCGAGGTGGGGAGCTCGGTCGACGTGATCGGCGTGTCGAAGGGACGCGGCTTTGCCGGCGTCACCAAGCGGCACCACTTCACGGGAGGCCGCGAGACGCACGGCTGCGTGACGCACAAGCAGCCGGGCTCGATCGGCGCTTCGGCGTATCCGAGCCGCGTCATCAAGGGCAAGCGCCTCCCCGGCCGCATGGGCGGCGGGCGCGTGACGGTCAAGAACCTGGGCGTGATCGGCGTCGACGCCGAGCAGAACCTGATCTGGATTCGCGGCTCGGTCCCGGGCCATCCGAACTGCACGGTCCTGATCCGCCAGACGGCAAAGGCGAGGGCGTAATGGCGACCGCGCGACGCTTCGGACCGGACGGCAAGGAGATGGCCAAGGTGGACCTCCCGGCGGAGATCTTCGAGGCGCCGGTGAACGAGCATTTGATCTGGGAAGCCGTGAAGATCCACCTCGGCAACCAGCGGCAGGGTACGGCCAAGGCGAAGAACAAGGCCGCCGTGAGCGGTGGCGGGCGGAAGCCCTGGAAGCAGAAGGGCACTGGCCGCGCGCGCTCGGGCTCGAACACCTCCCCGCTCTGGCCGGGAGGCGGCGTCGCGTTCGGGCCGCAGCCGCGTGACTACACGGCGCGCATGAACCAGAAGGCTCGCCGCTCGGCGCTCCTAGGAGCGCTCACGGTCAGGGCCAAGGACGGAAACGTGATCATCGTGGACGCGCCGGCCATGGGCGAGCCGAAGACGAAGCCCCTGGCGCAGCTCTTGAAGACGGTCGGCCTCGAAGGACGGAAGGTGCTCTGGGTGTTCGACAAGACGGGCGATGTGCTTCGCAAGTCGTCCCGGAACCTCGACAAGGTCGAGACCTCCGAGAGCAGGACCCTCAACACGTACGAGCTGATGCACTGCGAGTGTCTGGTCCTGACCGAGGATGGCCTCAAGAGCCTGACGGAGCGACTGAGCGCATGAAACGAGAGCCGCGCACCATCGTGAGACGCGCCCTGATCACCGAGAAGGGCACCCAGATTCGCGAGCGCGAGAACGGATACCTGTTCGAGGTGGCGCGCGACGCGAACAAGATCGAGATCCGCCAAGCGATCGAGTCGATCTTCCCCGTGAAGGTCGAGTCGGTTCGCACCATGCGCGTGCACGGCAAGCCCAAGCGGATGGGCCGCTACGCCGGACACCGCCCCGACTGGAAGAAGGCGATCGTCATGCTCAAGAAGGGGCAGACGATCGAGCTCTTCGAGCAGGTATAGCCGATGCCACTTCGCAAATTCAGGCCGCTCACGCCGGCCCAGCGTTTCCGGACCGTCGCGTCGTTCGACGAGATCACGCGGTCGAAGCCCGAGCCGCGCCTCATCGAGAAGCTGAAGAAGACGGGCGGCCGCGCCAACACGGGGCACACGTCCGCGTGGCTTCGGGGCGGCGGGCACGTCAAGAAGTACCGGATCATCGATTTCAAACGCGACAAGACGGGCATTCCCGCGACGGTCGCGCACATCGAGTACGACCCGAACCGAAGCGCCCGCATCGCCCTCCTCCATTACAAGGACGGCGAGAAGCGCTACATCATCGCCCCGCAGCAGCTCCTGGTCGGGCACACGGTGATGTCGGGGGCGGACGCCGAGGTGCGTCCGGGGAACGCGATGCCGCTCGGATCGGTGCCGCTCGGCACGTTCGTCTACAACGTGGAGCTGGTGCCCGGTAAGGGCGGCCAGATGAGCCGGAGCGCGGGCACCTACTGCCAGGTCATGGCGCGCGAGGGCCAGTACGCGCAGCTTCGGCTCCCGTCGGGCGAGATGCGCAAGGTGCCGGTCGTCTGCATCTGCTCGATCGGCATGGTGGGCAACGAGGATCACCAGAACATCGTGATCGGCAAGGCGGGCAAGTCCCGCTGGATGGGCCGGCGTCCCAGCGTGCGCGGCGTGGCGATGAACCCCGTCGATCACCCGATGGGCGGCGGCGAAGGCAAGTCCTCGGGCGGGCGGCATCCGTGCTCGCCGTGGGGGCTTCTGGCCAAGGGCAAGAAGACGCGCAAGCGGAAGCTGTCGGACGCGCTGATCGTGCGCCGGCGGAAGTCGAAGGGCGCGTAGGCAGCTAACGAAACAGAGGGCAATGACGCGATGAGCCGTTCCGTCAAAAAGGGTCCCTTCGTGGACGCCAAGCTTCTGAAGCGCCTCGAGGCGATGAACCGGGTGAACGAGCGCCGTGTGCTCAAGACCTGGGCACGCCGCTCGACGATCTCTCCGG
>DASTKC010000016.1:0-6023 GCA_035716085.1 Candidatus Eiseniibacteriota bacterium
GATCCCCGTCGCGGCGCCCTCGACCGGCACCACCTGCGATGGATGGTTGTGGCTCTCGTGCGCGATGACGAGCGCGTACGAGACGCCGGCGTGCGTGCCCAGCCGGACCACGCCCGCGTCCTCGCCGGGGCCGAGGATGACGTCGGGGCTCTCCGTAGGAAGGAAGGCCTTGAGCGCCCACCGGCTCGACTTGTACGAGCAGTGCTCGCTCCACATGGTGTCGAAGATCGTCGCCTCGACACGGGTGGGGTCGCGCTCCAGGAGCTCGAGCATCCGTCGCACTTCGCCCGGCGCGAGGCGGAGCCCCTCGTCGGCCATGACGCGGCGAATCGTCGCGTCGTCCGCCCCGGTCAGGGGGAGCACGGAGGTGTCAGTGGCCGGCGGCAACGGGCGTTCCCAGGACGCGATCGAAGATCCGCTCCACGTGGCGGAGGTAATGGGCGGGCTCGAAGCACGCTTCGAGATCCGCGCGAGGGAGCGCCTTGGTGACGGCGGGATCGGCGAGGAGGCGCGACTTGAGATCGGGGCCGCCCCGCCAGGCCTCCATCGCGTGCCCTTGAACCGCGGCGTACGCCGCCTCCCGCGACATCCCCGCGGTGGTGAGCGCGAGGAGGACCCTCTGCGAGTAGACGAGGCCGCGGGTCAGATCGAGATTGGCGCGCATCCGGTCGGGATAGATCCGGAGGTCCGACACGATCTCCTTCATCTGCGCGGCCATGAAGTCCGCCAGCAGGAACGAATCGGGCAGGATCACCCGCTCCACGCTCGAGTGGCTGATGTCCCGCTCGTGCCAGAGCGCCACGTTCTCGAGCGCCGCGTGCGCGTTCGCGCGGAGAATGCGCGCGAGTCCGCAAACGCGCTCGCAGTTCACCGGATTCCGCTTGTGCGGCATCGCCGAGGATCCCTTCTGCCCTTCGCGGAACGGCTCCTCGGCCTCGAGCACTTCGGTGCGCTGCAGATGGCGGATCTCGAGCGCGATCTTCTCGAGCGACGCGCCGAGGATGGCGACGGCGGCGAGGAGCTCCGCATGGCGGTCTCGCTGCACGACCTGGGTCGAGACGGGCTCGGGCTTCAATCCGAGCGATCCCAGCACCTCTTCCTCGAGCTCGGGGCTCAGGTGCGCGTGCGTGCCGACCGCCCCCGACAGCTTCCCGACCGCGATCCCCTCTCGCGCCCGGGCGAGGCGGTCCAGAGCGCGTCCCAGCTCCTCGTACCAGACCAAGACTTTGAGTCCGAACGTGATCGGCTCGGCGTGGATGCCGTGCGTGCGCCCCACCATCGGAAGGTCGCGCGTGCGCACCGCGAGATCGCGCGCGGCCTGGCGGAGGGCTTCGACTTCGCGCGTGAGAAGATCCGTCGCGCGGACGAGCGTCAAGGCGAGCGCCGTGTCGACGAGGTCGGAGGAGGTCATTCCGAGATGGAGATGGCGGGCGTCCTCGCCGACCGTCTCCCCCACCTGGGTCAGGAAGGCGATCACGTCGTGGCGGAGCGTCCGCTCCAGCTCGTCGACGCGCTTCGCGTCGACCTTGGCGCGCTCCTTGATGCGGGCCGTTGCGCCGCGCGGCACGTCCCCCTTCCGCTCCATCGCCTCGGCGGCGGCGATCTCCACCTCGAGCCACGTGCGGTAGCGGGCGGCGTCATCGAACAGCGCGGCCATCGCCGGCCGGGAATACCGTTCGATCATCGGACCGTCCCCCCTTCCGGTCGCAGCGTCATTCGCCTCCCCCGTCCGGAGCTTCCGCGAGGAGGAGCTTCACGGTGAAGAGCTTCCCCTCCCGCTCGAGCGTGAGCCCGATCGTGTCCCCGACGCCGGCGCCGAAAATCACACGATACGCTTCGTTCCCGTCGCTCACCTCGGTTCCATTGACCTTGCGGATGATGTCCCCCACGCGGACCCCCGCCCTGTCCGCGGGGCTTCCCTTGTCGACCGTCGCCACGTAGAGCCCCTTCCGGTCCGTCGTCTGGAGCCGTTCGGCTACGTACGGCGTGAGCTCCCACGTGGCCACTCCGATCCAGACGTTCCGCACCCGGCCGTACTTGATGATCTCGTCGACCACGTGCTTGGCCGCGTCGATCGGAATGGCGAATCCGATCCCCTCGGAGCCGCCGCTCTTCGTGAAGATGAAGGTGTTGACGCCGATCACCTCTCCCTTCGCGTTCACGAGCGGTCCGCCGGAGTTGCCCGGATTGATGGCGGCGTCGGTCTGGATCATGTTCTTGTAGATGCCTGCGCTCTGCGTCTGCGCCTTGATGTCGCGGCGCGTGGCGCTGACCACGCCGGCCGTGACGGTGGGTTGCGTGTCGTTGAGGAGGAAGCCGAAGGGATTCCCGATCGCGATGGCCCACTCGCCGACCATCAGGTCGTTCGAGGTTCCGAGCGGCGCGGTCGGAAGGTTCTTGCCGTCGATCTTGACGATGGCCAGGTCGTACTGCGGATGCGCTCCGACGAGCCGGCCGGTCAGGTTGCGGCCGTCCGGCAGGATCGCGGTGATCTTGTCGGCGCCGTGCACCACGTGCTCGTTCGTGAGCACGTAGCCGTCCTTCGAGATGATGAAGCCCGAACCCATGCTCGGGATCTGCTCGCGGTAGCGATACTGCGGGATCATGTCGCGGAAGAAGGGCTCGAAGAAGTCGCCGGGCGCCGTGGACACGACGCGCGTCTGGACCACGCTCAGCGTCACCACGGCGGGGCCGACCCGCTCGGCGGCTTCCACGATCGCGGTGCGGCGGCTGTTGTCGATGGCGGCCGGTACTTGAGCGGCGGTCACGGCCGGAGTGGCGGCCGGCTTCGCGGCCGCGGCCGGTGCGTTCTCCGTATCGGCGAGGCCGGCCCTGTGCTTCGCGGGGGCGAGCACGAGGAGACCGACCAGGACGACGAGGCCCATCAGCACCCCGGCCGAAAGCGGGGCCAACGTCCCGGTCCAGCGGCGGACCGGCGTCTCTACTTCAGGCTGGGACATCGAGAGGCTCCTTCGGGATCCATCCCACGCGTGGATATTTCACTCGCATCAGATACAACCCGTGCGCCGGCGCGGGCGGCGCCGCGAGACGCCGGTCGCGCCCCGCGAGGATCGCCCGCACCTGGGCGGCGCCGGCACCGTTCTCGGCCGCGCGAATCACGCTCGACACGATGCGGCGCACCATCGTGTAGAGGTACCGGTCGGATTCGATGTCGAAGCGCATCCGTCCATGCAGGCGCTTCCATCGCGCGCGGACGACCGTGCAGACCGGCCGCTCATCCGCGTCGGACCCCTGCCGGGAGAACGACGTGAAGTCGTGCTCCCCCAAAAGCGGGCGCGACGCCTCGTTCAGCGCCTCCACGCCCGCGCGCACTCGTCTCAGCCAGGCGTACCGCGCGAGCAGCGCCGAGGCGCGGGGCTCGATGAGATAGCGATACGCGCGCCGCGTGGCGTCGAAGCGCGCGTGGAACGCCGCGCTGACCTCCGCCGCCTCGACCACACGTACATCCGGCGACAGGAGCGCGTTGAGCGCCGTCTTGAGTCCCGCGGCATCGAGCCGCGTCTTCAAGGTGACGCTCGCCACCTGACCCGCCGCGTGGCAGCCCGAGTCCGTCCGGCCTGCTCCCGTCACGCGCACCGGCTCCCCCGCGAGCCGCTTGAGCGCCGCCTCGAGATCACCCTGCACGGTGCGATGCGACCGCTGGACCTGCCATCCGTGAAACCCGGTGCCGTCGTATTCCACCCCCAGGCGGAACGCCGCAACTCGCCGCTCAGACGCCACGCAGGAGCGCCGCGGCCGTGAGCGCGCCCAGAGCCAGGACCATGACTTCCGGAAGACCCCAGGCGAGGACTTGCCCGCTCTTTCGGGCCGCCCCGAGAACGTAACCCCGGGCCAGGAGAGCCTCTTCATAGGATTCCCCCAGCCGAAGCATGGTTCCGAGGAACGGGAGGACCCAGGCCGCGAGGTACCTGCCCCGCCCGCCGAAGCCCTTGCCGGAGCGCAACCCACGGGCGCGCAAGGCCATGTGCTGGTGCTCCGCCTCCCGGATCGCCCGGGGCGTCAGGGTCAGAGCGTGCCGACCGCTCTCCAGGGCGTGGAGGAGCCACCGGGGGCGGCGAGGGAGCTCGAGCGAGAGGGCCCACCGGGCCGCACCTCCCAGGAACGTCCGGGCAGCCCATCGCAGCAAGTAGAGGAGCGCTAGGAGGCGGAGCGCGATCTTGGCCGCGGGCTCGATCGCCTGCCGAACCGGAACGCCCGACAGGAGCGTGTGCGCCGCGAAGACGATCAGCGCGATCGCGAGGAACGGCGTCTCCGCCGCAAGCGTGCGGTGCTCCGCCCGGAGCGTGAGCGTCAGGAAGAGGGCTGCGGCCAAGGCGAGCGCGGGCCAGGAGCTGGTGAGGGCGATTCCGAGACCGGCGGCGAGACAGGCGAGGAGGAGCGCCGCGGGATGGACCGCACGCGTCGTACTGCGAGATGGCGTGAGACGATCGGTCTCGGGAGAGCCGGGCACCGGATTGCGTTTCCTCTGGGCCTGGAGGCGAAGCGCCGACGTCCGGCACCCCACCTGAAGCGTCACTCTAGCCGCTTCCGCGGCCCCTGTCAACGCTTCAGCGCCACTCCCGCGCCTCGTGCGGCGCGTCCAGCCGCTGGATCGGACGGAACCAGCCCACGGCGAGCAGGATCGCGGTCACCGCGATCGAGACCATCGTGATCCAGTCGCCCCACTCCAGCCAGAGCGTGTGCGAGAGCGGCGCCGGCACGACTCCCTCCGCGATCGCGCGCTCGAACAGAGGCGTCGCGCCGGAGACGCGGCCGTAGGGATCCACGAACATCGAGATCCCCGTGTTGGCGCACCGCGCCGTGGCGCGTCCCAGTTCCACCGACCTCAAGATCGCCATGTCCGCGTGCTGGACGGGACCGGCCGTCTTCCCGAACCACTCGTCATTCGTGATGTTGACGAGGTACTGGGCTCCTTCCAGCGCGAGCGTGCGCGCGTGGTCCGGGAAGATCGACTCGAAGCAGATCATCACGCCGAACGTCGCGCCGCCACCACCGAACACGACCGGATCGGTTCCGGGCGTCCACTCCGCCTGCCCGAGGTCGATCTTGCCGAGGAACGGCATCACTTCCTGGAACGGAATCCGCTCTCCGAACGGGACCAGGTGCATCTTCTCGTACTGCGCCGCGAAGGTGCCGTTGGGGCGCACCAGCCCGGCGGCGTTGTACGTGAGCGCGGTGCCACCCGTGGAAAGGCGCGCGTCGGGATAGCCCGCGAGGATCGGAATGCCGATCTCCTTCACGAGTCCGAGGAATCGAAGGAGCTTGGCGGGCTCGAGCCGGACATAGAACGGCAGCGAGGTCTCGGGCCAGATGACGAGATCGGGGCGAGGCGTCGCGGCGGCGGCCTCACGCGCTCCGTCGAAGAGAGCGCCGACGACCGAATCCTGCGCCTCTGTATTCCATTTGACGTCGCTTGGCGTGTTCGGTTGGACGAGCGCCACGCGCGTGAGCGGCGCTGTGGGTGCGGTCTTCAGGCGATCGTAGCCCCATCGAACCGGCAGGACGAGTGCCGCGAGCGCGAGGACGGCGCACGCGACGCGGGTCGGCCATCGCCGCGCGACGATGATCCCGGCGACGAGCGCGTTCACCGACACGATCCAGAACGTGAGCCCCGGCGCGCCCGCAATGGATGCTCCCTGGATCCAGGCCGGCTCGCGCGCGAGCGCGTACCCGAGATTGCCCCACGGGCAGCCGAGCGGCCCCGAGGATTTCGCCCACTCGATCACGGTCCAGACGAACGGCGCGACGATGAGGATGGAGACCCCGAGCCGGCGTCTGAGGAAGCGAACCGCCCACCCGAAGAGCGCGAAGTAGAGGCCCAGGTAGAGTCCGAGCGCGGCGAGTGCGGGCCAGATGATCCAAGGGTGGGTCATGGCGTGGACCGGCAGCCGCACGATCCACCAGAACATGAGCACGTTGAAGACGATCCCCGCGATCCACGGGGACCACCGCACGCCGCGCGCCGTGCGTCCCGGCTCGGCCGGCCCCGGAGTTCCCTGGGC
>DASTKC010000017.1:0-5500 GCA_035716085.1 Candidatus Eiseniibacteriota bacterium
GAAGGCCTCCTTTCCGAAGGAATTCGCCCACCTCTTCGAGGCCCAGTTTCCGCGGCTCGCTCGGTACTTGAACCGGCTCACGGGCGACCTCGACCTGGCGTCCGATCTGGCGCAGGAGGCATTCGTCAGGCTCTACCAGCGGGGATCCATGCCCGATCAGCCGGAGGCGTGGCTCGTGAGCGTGGCGATGAACCTTCTTCGGACGTCCGCCTCGACGCGCTCGCGCCGGCTGAGGCTCCTGACGGATGCGCGAGCCGAAGCCACTCTCTCGGACCCACCTCGCGCCCCGGATGAAGGCATGGAGGGAATCGAGGAGCGGGAGCGCGTGCGCGCCGCGCTCGAGCGGATGCCGGAGCGTGAGCGGCGGATGCTGCTGCTCCAGGCCGAAGGCTACACGTACCGCGACATCGCCACGGCGGTTCGCATTCACGAGGCCAGCGTCGGCACACTCCTCGTAAGAGCGCGCCAGACGTTCCGGCGACACTATGAGGATCTGTTCGGTGCATCTTGACGATCCACGCATCCAGGAGCTTCTCGACGGAGAGCTCGAGGCTCGGGAGGAGAGCGCAGCCCGGGCTCATCTCGAGGACTGCGTCCCTAGCAGCGGACGCTTCGAGGAAGCGCGGTCGGAGAAGGTCGAGATCGCGGCACTCCTCGAGACTCTGGACGCGCCGTTGCCGCGGATCGACGTGGCCACGATCGTAGCGAGGGCGGACGCAACCCCGCGGCGGGCGCGTGCCCGCTTCGCCACCCTCCGCAGGGCGGCAGCCGTGCTCCTCGTGGCCGGGCTGGCCGGGGCCGTCTATGCGCTCCCGGGCTCGCCCGTGCGGATCTGGGTCCACGACGTGGTGCGAAAAATGGCTCCGAAGCCGCAATCTCCCGTCGAGCCTTCGCCGCCTCGGCTGGAAGCAGGCATCTCGATTCTTCCGGAGGAGCGTCTGGTCATTCTCTTCCGTCTCGGTGCGGCGCACGGAAGCGGCGTGGTCTCATTAGCGCTCACGGGCGGATCGGAGGTTCAGGTTCACGCGCCTCCCGGAGCCGCGACGTTCTCCTCCCGCCCGGGGCTCCTCGAAATCGAGGTGCGGGACGTCTCGGCGCCCTTCGTGGTGCAGGTGCCGCGATCCGCGCCGTGGGTCGAGGTGCGGGCGGACGAGGCACCTCTGTTCCTCAAGGAGGGCTCCCGCGTCACGACGGCCGGCCCCGCGGAATCGGGCGACCGCTACACGCTCCGGCTGGAGCGCCGTAGCCCGGCATCGGCCCCCTAGCTTCGCGCGTCACAATCGCCCGGCTCGCGGGTTCCCTCTACGGATAGCAGCGCCGACCCGGACACCTGTCGAAACGAGAGGAGACCATCATGCGCGTACGATCCAGCTTCGCCTACGCAGCCATCCCAATCGCCCTCACGCTTGTCCTGATCGGATGCAGCCAGGACGGACAGCGGGGCATCCTCGAGCCGTCCCACTCGGAAGCTCTCGCCACGGCGGGAGGGGCCGCCGAGGCCCGCGTCGTGATCCCATTCGCCGCCGCGAATTTCGTGGGGGCAGTCCAGAACCCGTTCCTTCCGCTCGTTCCGGGAACCATCCTCACCTACCGACAGGAGACGCCCGAGGGGGTTGAGATCAACACGGTCGAGGTGACGAACAGAACGAAGGTGATCCTTGGAGTCACGACCTACGTCGTCCACGACCAGGTGTTCCTCGAAGGAGCCTTGTCGGAAGACACCTTTGACTGGATGGCGCCCGACAAGGACGGGAACGTCTGGTACTTCGGCGAGGACACGAAGGAGCTCGGTCCTCCCGTGAGCACCCAGGGGTCCTGGGTGGCGGGCCAGAACGGCGCGATGCCGGGCATCCTGATGTTGGCTCACCCCAAGGTTGGCAATTCCTACGTTCAGGAAGACGCTCCGGGCGTCGTCGCCGATCAAGGCAAGGTCATGGACCTGAACGCTACGGTCACCGTGCCCTACGGCACGTTCACGAATTGCATCAAGACCCAGGAGTCGACGCCGATCGAGCCGGGTGATCGCGCCTTCAAGGTCTATGCCGAAGGAATCGGAACGGTGGTCGAGATCCCCAACAAGAGCGCCGGCCGCGTCGAGCTGATCGCGGTGCAGAGGCCCTAGTGCGGCTTTCCCTTTCGAGTACCGCGTTCTTCCTCGCGGCCGCGTCGGCGCTCGCCCCCGTGGGCGCTGGCGCGGAAGAGCTCCCGGGATATCTCCGGGATCGAGGCACCGGCGTCGCCACCTCGCTCTTCGGAACGTATGTGCGCGGGGGCGAGCTCCTCGTCTATCCCTTCTACGAATACACGGTGAACAAGGATCAGGAATACTCACCCGAAGAGTTGGGCTTCGTGGGCACGCAGGACTACCGAGGAAAGAACACGGAGCACGAGGCACTCATCTTCCTGTCGTATGGATTGTCCGAGAATGTCGCGGTCGAGCTGGAATCCGCGCTCTGGACGACCGCCACGCAGCACAAATCGCCGGACGATCCATCGGCCATGCCCAGTGAGGTCACCGAATCGGGATTCGGAGACACCCAGGCGGAGCTGCGCTGGCGCTGGTGGAAGGAGTCCGAAAGCCGACCCGAATTCTGGAGCTATTTCGAAACCGTGTTCCCGTTCCAGAAGAACCGCAAGCTGATCGGAACCCAGAACTGGGAGCTGATCCAGGGATTCGGACTGACCCGCGGATTTCATTTCGGCACGCTCACGACGCGCGCATCGATGGAGTACCAAGCGGACGAAGGTAAGGTCGCGTTCGGCGAGTACGCGCTCGAGTACTTGAAGCGCCTCTCCCCGAAATGGCGCACGGTCCTGGCCGTCGAGGGTGAGGAGGACGAGGTGGCCGCGATCGTCGAGGTGCAGCGGCAGCTTGCGCCGAACGCGGTGCTCAAGTTGAACAACGGGTTCGGCCTCACGGACAAGGCTCCGGATTTGGCGCCCGAGGTCGGGATCGTGTTCTCCTGGTAGGGACCGGCCCCCGCTCGATCGCGCCACCGCCACGCCCAGCGCCATGTAAACTGAAGGGATGGCGCCCGACCGGCCCGTGAGACAGGACTCTCGCCCTCCCACCCGGGGGCAGGACCAGCCCCAGCGGGGCCAGGGACCGCCTCCCACGCCTCCACCGGCACCCCCGCGCCGGATCTGGCTCTTCTTCGTCCTCATCGTTCTCGCGAACATCCTCCTCACGCGCATGTTCTTCCCCAGCACGCGCCCGGTGAAGGTCCCCTACACGCTCTTCAAGCAGGAGGTCGTCCGAGGGAACGTCGACAAGATCTACAGCCGCGGCGAGAGCATGACGGGGCGGTTCCGCCATGCGGTCATCTATCCGGCCAAACCGGACTCAGCGACCGGACAGCAGCCGCGCTCGGCGCTGGACTTCTCCACCACGCTCCCCGCCTTCGTCGACCCCGGTCTCGAATCCCTTTTGATCTCTCACGGCGTGGAGATCAGCGCCGAGCCGATCGGCCAGGGGAATCCCTGGCTCGGACTCCTGTTCAGTTTCGCCCCCGCGCTCCTCCTCATCGGGCTCTACGTGTGGGCGTTCCGCCGCGCGGCCAAACAGGGCGGGCTGGGGGGCGGTCTCATGGGAATCGGTAGGAGCACGGCGCGTCGATTCGACAGTGAAACGGCGGACCGGGTCACGTTCGAGGACGTCGCAGGCATCGACGAGGCCGAGAACGAGCTCGTCGAGATCGTCGACTTCCTCAAGGATCCCAAGAAGTATCAGCGCCTCGGAGGCACCGCGCCGAAAGGCGTGCTCCTGGTCGGCGCGCCCGGCACCGGCAAGACGCTCCTCGCGCGCGCCGTCGCGGGCGAGGCGGGTGTTCCCTTCTTCTCCATGAGCGGATCCGAGTTCGTCGAGATGATCGTCGGCGTGGGCGCCGCGCGCGTGCGGGACCTCTTCCGCCTGGCGCGCGAGAGCGCTCCGGCCATCGTGTTCATCGACGAGCTGGACTCGATCGGACGGGCGCGCGGACTCGTGTCGATCGGCGGATCGAGCGAGCAGGAGCAGACGCTCAATCAAATCCTCACGGAGATGGACGGGTTCTCGAGCCGCGAGGGCATCATCGTGCTCGGCGCGACCAATCAACCCGACATTCTCGACCGCGCCCTTCTCCGCCCCGGGCGTTTCGACCGGCGCGTCGTGGTGAACCTCCCCGATCGGAAGGGGCGCGAGGAGATCCTGCGCGTCCACACGCGCCGCGTGCCTCTCGATCAGGACGTGCAGCTGGGAGAGATCGCCTCCGCCACGCCTGGCCTGGCCGGCGCGGACCTACGGAACCTCGTCAACGAGGCCGCGCTTCTCGCGGCCAGGCGCGAAGAGACCGAAGTCCACGCGAAGGACTTCTTCGATGCGCTGGAGAAGGTGGTGCTGGGTCCCGAGCGGCCCATTCTCCTGAGCCGCGACGATCGCGAGCGGATCGCCTATCACGAGGGAGGGCACGCGATCCTCGGTCTGGTGGTACCGGGCGCGGATACCGTCCATCGCGTCTCGATCGTGCCGCGCGGCATGGCTCTGGGCGTCACCTACCAGCGCCCTGAGAGTGATCGCTACAACTACCCGGAGTCCTACCTGCGCGCGCGTCTCATCGGAATGCTCGGCGGACGCGCGGCGGAAGAGATCGTCTTCGGTACCCGCACCACGGGCGCGCAGAACGACATCGAGCAGGCCACGCACCTCGCACGAAACATGGTCACCCGCTGGGGCATGAGCGACAAGCTGGGCATGGTGCAGCTCGCGCCGCCCGAGAATCCCTACCTCGCGGGACCTGATGGATTCGGGGGTCCAAAGGGGATCAGCGAGGAGACGGCGAGCCTCGTGGATGCGGAGGTGCTCCGGATCATCCGCGAGAGCCACGACGAGGCGAAGCGCCTGCTCGAGGTGCATCGCGGCGCGCTCGACAAGCTCGCGGATGCGCTGCTATCACACGAGACGCTCGATGAGCGCGAGATCCTCGAGGTGACCGGACTCACGCCACCGCCGGCGCCGGACGGAAGGCCGCGTCGCGCGGACGGAGGCTGAGGTAGATCCCTTTAGCTTAGCCGTTAGGAAAGCCCGGACCCGACTCGACTCCCGATCCGGCGGCATGCGCACCGGCGGGCCCGGCTTCCTTGAGTCTCACCAGCTCACGCCTCGCCAGAACGATCCCCACCAGAAACCCACACAGGAAGAACGATCGTAGCGGAGGCGCGGATTGCCGCACCGTCTCGATCGCGCAGAAGAGGGATGCGAGCACGATCAAACTGACCGAGAGAGCCCTCTGGAAGCGGGCCATATCCGATCGGGACCACCCATCGAGCGGATGGATCAGCTCCCTCCCCTCGTCGGAGTCAGTGCAGTGATGCTTGATGCGGCAGTCGTTACAGACCTTGGCCTCGGCGCGGAAGCGGACCAGGCGGGCGTGGCGATCGGTTTCCGTGTGCCGGAGATAGGTGCCCTCCGAGCACTGCCACGCGTTTAGATGGCCGTGGTAACGAAACCCAACCGTCTTTGCAC
>DASTKC010000018.1:0-6474 GCA_035716085.1 Candidatus Eiseniibacteriota bacterium
GACGTGGCC
Source organism: Candidatus Eiseniibacteriota bacterium (assembly GCA_035716085.1). Classification (GTDB taxonomy): domain Bacteria; phylum Eisenbacteria; class RBG-16-71-46; order SZUA-252; family SZUA-252; genus WS-9. Next base: position 10 of record DASTKC010000018.1, read on the forward strand.
CGTGAGCCTGGACGCGTATCTCGCGCGCGCGTCGAAGGAGAAGTCGAAAGCCGTCGACGACGGCTTCGGCGGCACGGTGGACGTCACGCTCGACGCGACGACGTACGAGTTTGGCTTGGGGGTGAACAAGACCTGGCAGCGGAAGAAGTTCTATCCCTACCTGAACGCGGGCGCCGTCCTCGCCAAGATCGACGTCACGGCGCGCCAGGCCGGCACGTCGGTGAGCGATGACGACAAGGGACTCGGCTTCTGGGGCGGCGGCGGCGTTTTCTACCGGGTCGGGACCACGTTCAACCTCGGCGGCGCGGTCCGGTACAGCTCCGCGAATGTCGAGTTCAACGCATTCGACACCGGAAACGTGTCCTTCGACGGCGCCGACGTGCCCGCGGGCGGGCTCACGTTCGGCGTCCTCCTCGGCTGGGGCTGGCCGAAGACTCCCTAGGGAACGCGCACGAGCTTCGCCACGGCCTCGCGCTGCTCGGACCGTATCCGGACGAAGTAGACGCCGGCTGCCGCGACGCGGCCGCGGCCGTCCCTGCCGTCCCACGCGAGCGCGTGCGGACCGCTCCCGAGCGGGCCGGGCATGAGACGGCGGACCTCGCGGCCCGACGCGTCGTGGATCGAGACATCCACCCGTGACGCGCGGTCCAGCGTGAACCGGATCTCGCTTCCCCGAGCAAAGGGATTGGGGACAGCGCCGCTGATCTCGAATCGATAGGGCGCACCCCGAGTTCCGCGCACCAACCCGACGCGCTCCTCGCGGCCTCGAAGGTCCACGGCGCCGAGCGCGTAGTAGTAGCTGGCCCCGACCACGGCCGTGCGGTCCAGATATTCGAACGCCTCGGCCTCACCGCGGAGCGGCTCCGCCGTGAGGCGCTCCTCCACGGTCCCGGGGCCCGGCCCCCGGTACACGTGGAAGCCGGACACGTCCGTGGACCTGGACACCCGCCACCTGAGGCGCACCCCGTCGGCGTCGGACTCGGCCGCGTAGTCGAGGAGCGCGACCGCGGTCGGGACCTCCTTGGTGAGCGTCATCGAATCCATCACGTGGCCATCCCGCTCGATGGCGCGGAGCGTGAGCGTGTTCCCGTCGACATCGACGGAGGTCACGTGGAAGGTGCTCTTCGAGAACGCTTCGAACGGCAACGCCGGCCCGAGTGGATAGAGGGCCCGGCCACCGCCTCCGGTGACGATGTAGATGGGCGCTCCCGGATTCAGGTAGTCGGGTTCCTGGACCACGGCCACCGGCGTCGTTCCGATCGTCGGGTAGGTACGCGTGTAGAAGTGGTTGTGCCCCTGGAACACCACGTCCACGCCGCGCGCCTCGAGGATGGGATCGAGTGCTGCCTGGATCACCGGATCACCGCCGTGCACGCCGGCGTTGGAGAGGGCCGGCACGTGGAAGTACACGAACTTCCAGAGCTGGGACGTCGCGGCGAGGTCCTGGTCCAGCCACGCGAGCATCGTCGGGTCCGGCGGCACGTTCTCCACCGTGACCTCGAGAGCCGCGAAGTGGGCGTTCGCGTAGTCGAAAGAGTAGTAGCGCTCGGTGCCGGTCGAGGTGTTGACCGGCAGGTAGAACGCCTCGAGGTACGGGAGGCCGTTGGACGTGACCACGTCGTGGTTTCCGAGCGACGGGTAGAACGGGATCCGCGCGATCGTCGGACGGTACACGTCGAAGTATTGCGGCGTGAAGTTCTGCGCCTCGCCCGCCTCGTAGATGATGTCTCCGGTCAGGATCGCCAGATCGGCGTTCAAGGAATCGATCCGCGAGGCGACCTCGACCTGCTCCGGCGTCGCGGCGCCGATGTCGCCAAAGGCGAGGAAGCGAAACGGCGCACCGCCGTCCGGGGCCGTCGCGACCTGCTCGGTGAGGCCGAGCGTGTCCGCGCCGGACACGACACGGTAGTAGTACGTCGACCCTGGGTCGAGTCCGTCGACCAGGACCGCGTGATCCACGAGGGTTCCCCCGTGGGAGCGCGACGCGCCCAGACCGGGAGTGGGGCCGAAGAGGACCGTTCCGGAGGACGGAACGTCCGTCTGCCATGCGATCGTGACCGAACCCTTCGTGCGAAGCCATACGGAGGGGTAGCGCGTCAGCGTGACCGCAAAGCAAGAGCCCGCCGCGAGTGGCGCCATCAGGCCCAGCAGGGCGATGGCGGCCGCGGCGCGGCGGGCTTGCACGGCGCTCACCATGGAGCGTCGTCGAAGAATGCTAGTGGCTCTCTCCACTCGGGGCCGCCCCGGTCGTTGCCTGCTGCGGCGCCATCGTCTCGAGATAGCTCTTGTCGAGGAGCGTGATCTCGATGCGCCGGTTCTTCTGCCGTCCCTCGGGCGTGTCGTTCGAGGCGACCGGCTCGTACTCCCCGCGCCCCGCGGACACGAGCCGCGCCGGTTCGATCTTGCTCTTGTCCTGGAGGAAGCGGACCACGGTCGTCGCCCGCATCGCCGAGAGCTCCCAGTTGGTCCACTTGCCGCTCTTGTACGGCACGTTGTCCGTGTGTCCGACGACACGGATCGCCTTGTCCGGATAGTTCGCGATCGCGTCGCCGACTTTCTTCAATACTTCCTGGCCGGACTTCTTCAGCGTGAAGCTCCCCGTGTCGAAGAAGATCTGCTCGGCGACGTCCACCGTGAGCATGTTCTTGTACTGGCGAACCTGGAGGTTCCCCTTCTCCACCTCCGCCGAGAGCTGGTTCACCACGGCGTCGTACTGGCTCACAGCCTGCTCGTGCGTCTTCGCGAGCGAATCGCGCGCGGCCGCGAGCGAAGCGGACTCCGTATTGAGCCGGTCGATGTCGGACTTGAGCTGGGTGTTGGACTGCGTGAGATCGGCCGCCTGCTTCTCGAGATCGGCCTTTTGCTTCTCGAGCTCGGCCTTCTCGTTCTTGAGGACATCCTGCTCCGCCTTCAGCTTGTTGAACTTTCCGCTGGAGACGCATCCGGCCAGACCGGCCGCCGTCACGAGCACGACGGCGGTCCTGAACACTCGGTTCATGGGGGTTCCTCCTTCGAGGCGCGCGAGGCCCTCGCATCGGTTGGGCCCGCGTTCGCGCGGGCTCCGTCGGGAGAGGGGCGCCACTCTCCCGAGCGATACGTCCAGGTATCGGTCGCGGATCCGGAGGATTGAGAGCTTGTCAGGATGTGGTCTCACCGGACCAGCCACGCGAGTAAAACGCGTTGCAGGATTCCACGGACCCGTTCGCCCAGCCGCATCCTGCACCTCCTCCCCCCAGGTGTCAAATCGCCGGGCACACGGCCGCGAGGGCAAGAAAGACGGCCGGCCCCAACCCGGGGACCGGCCGTCTGAGACGCGCTGACGCGCGGTGTCGACTACTTGCCCTGTTCTTTCGCTTTCTCGGCGTCTTCCTTGGCGTCCTTCGCCTGATCGGCCGCCTTGTCGGCGTCCTTCTTGGCTTCCTTCGCTTCCTGCTTCGCCTCGTCCGCTTTCTGCACGGCCGCGTCCGCTTCCTTGGCCGCCTTGTCCGCCGTCTTCAGCCCTGCGGCTTCGGCGTTCTTCTGCTCCGCGAGCCAGGTGGTGAGCGTGGCGAGCTCGGCCTCGGTCCCCTTCCATGTCTTCATGTGCTTCTTGTCGTGAAGGGTCTCGGTCTTGAGGAGGAATTTCGTCATCCACGCCTGATCGTGCTCGAGTCCGACGGCCGATAGGTCGGGGATCTTGCTGGGGGAAGCGGCGGGCGTCGACGCTGTGGCCTCCGTCGCCGTCGCGGACTTCTTCTTCTCGATCCCCTGTCCCTTCATCGAGTGACAGGAGTTGCATCCATTGTCGAGAAAGAGCTTCTGGCCCGCGGGAATCTTGGCTTCATCGGCCTTGGCGGCCACGTCGGCCTTCGCCGCTTCCTCCGCCACGGTCGCGGCGAGCGGGACGGCAAGCGCCACCGCCGCCGTCGCGAGCAGCACTGCGAATCGCTGGTTCACGGGACTACCTCCTTCACGGGGGACTGCGCCTGGACCCAAGGGAATTATCGCAAGAAATAGCCCTTTTCGGGAGTCATCCTGACGTCTACCAGGGGATGCGCTCCCGGTCCTTGTGGAACCCTCCTATCCGGCCTAGGTTCGACGAAGGTCGCGAGCGGGACCATGGTTTCCGTGGGTCGAGGCTATCACGCGCGGCAGCTTGGAGCTTGATCCGGCTCCGGAGCGCGCGGAGAATCCCGCCATGACTGCGACGACCGCGCGGAAGTCCAGGCGCCCGGGATCGGCACGCGCCGCGGACTCGACCAAGGCCCGTCGCGCGCCCCTCGATTTCGTGCGCTTCGTTCCGCTCATTCTCCTCCTGGTGGTGGCCGCGAGCGTGACCCTCTACCTCGAGGCGGAGCATCGGATCGCTGGACGGTGGGGCTTCTCGCTGGACGACTCCTGGATCTATGCCCAGATGGCGCGGAACGTCGCCACGGGACACGGATTCGCGTTCAATCCCGGCGAGCCCGTCGCGGGCTCGACCGGCCCCCTCTACACGTTCATCCTCGCCCTCTTCTACGCGCTTTTCCACGAGGTCGTCTGGAGCGCCAAGATCTTCGGCATCGCCTGTCTCGCGGGATCGGCGTTCGCGATTTATCGAGCGGTGCGCGCGCTGGTGCCGGAGCGACCCGGAGCCGCGCTCGCGGCGGGACTCCTTCTCGCCACCGCCCCGGCGCTCCTCTGGGGATCGGTGTCGGGGATGGAGATCACGCTCTATCTCCTCCTCGTGTCCTTGGGGATCGACGCCTATGCCCGAGGGCGACCGAACCTCGCGACGCTCCTCTGGAGCGTCGGCGTGTGGGTGCGCCCGGACGGTCTTTTCCTCGCGATGCTCGCGCTCGTGTTCGGTCCCCCGCGCGAGATCTGGAAGCGCGCGCTCTGCGCGGCGCCTCCGATCCTCGCGTTCCTCGCGTTCAATCACGCGATCGGTGGGCACTGGATGCCTCAGACCGTCGGGGTCAAGGCGCACTTCGGCATCGTCACGAGCCACACGGTCAACATGATCCGCGAATGGGGAGCGCTGTGGGGGGTCCCCTACCGAAGCACGGACGACCTCGAAGAGCCGGTGCTCCTCCTCGCGCTCCTCGCGATCGGTGCGGTGCTCCTCTTCCGGCGGCGCCCCATCCTCGCCTTGTACGCGATCGGCTTCCCGATCGCGCTGTCGCTCTTCCGGGAGCACAGCGCGTCGCACAAGCGGTACATCCTGTACGTCATCCCGTTCGGCATCACGCTGGCGGCGGTGGGTCTCGGTGGGATCGCTTCGCGCCTCGGTGGGAAGCGCGGAGGGGCGGCGCTGGCCGCGCTCGGCGGCGCCTGCCTCGTCTGGCAGCTCGCGATCGCGCGCGGAGAGGCGGAGACTCACGGGTGGAACGTCCAGAACATCAATGAAATGCAGCGCACGATGGGCGAGTTCGCGCGCCGCGTCACGAAGCCGGGAGATCGCATCGCGGCGAACGACATCGGGGCGATCGGGTACTTCAGCGAGCGGCCGGTCGTGGATCTCGTGGGGCTCATCACGCCGGTCGAGCCGCTGCCTCGGATGCTGAGCCGCTACAAGCCCGAGCTCATGATCGTATTCGTGGACTGGTTCCGCTCGGACGTCCTCTGGGATCCGGACAGCCGTGGCTTCGTGTTTCTCGACGCCGACTCCACGCACAAGTACATGATCATCGGCGCCGTGGAGCTGAAGCACAACACGATCAGCGCGAAGGATCAGATGCTGGCGTTCCGGCGGCTCCCCATGGATGCTCCCGCCCCCGAGCGGCTCCTGATGGAGGCGCGCTGAGCTAGCTCTGCGCGGCTCGGATGACCCGGAGCGCCTGTCTCACCGCACCCAGGTGGTACGCCGTGTGGGTGATCACCGCGATGAACTCGCCCAGCGCGTCCTCGCGCTCCCACGTGGCATCGTCCTTGGCCATCGCTTCGACCGCGGAAACTTCGTTCCGGAGCTGCTGCCGGATCGCGTCCCATTCGCCCTCGTCCACAGGACGATCGTTGGTCCAGATCGAGCGCCAGTCGAGCGTGCCGAGCGGCTCGCCCTTGAGTGCGCGCTGGAGAACCTCGAGATAGTAGATGCAATGCCGGACGTGGGCGCCGACGCTGGCCGTGTCGGGCGATGCCCGCCTCGACGCCTCGGACGCGGTCACGTCCGCGAGCGTCTCGAAGAACGACGTGCCCCGGTCGAGGTAGATCCCGCGCACCCGTTCGAACGTCTCCCCCAGGAATTCGAGCACTTCGTTCCGCGCCTTCGTGAGCGCGACATCGGCCGGCATCAGCGCCCCCCTTTCATCCCGGCGCGCTCGAGGAGCCGCGTGAAGTGCGCCTTGGTGAGGGGCACGATCGAGAGGCGCGGCAGCCGCACCAGCTCGGTCGTCGCCAGGATGTCGTCGGCGCGGAACGCGCTCAGCGGAACCGCGAACGGGAGCGCCTTCTCGGCCTTCAGCTTCACGACGAGCCGTTTGGGGTTGTCCTGCTTGGGATCGGGGA
>DASTKC010000019.1:0-3587 GCA_035716085.1 Candidatus Eiseniibacteriota bacterium
TAGGCTGCGGCATCGTGGCCGGGCTCGCGAACGTCATGGGCGGCATGCTCGCCGTCGGCACCCGCACCTGGGACCACGTACGCCAATCCTACTTCGTCGCGACGGGGGCGGGCTTCATGCTCGCCGCCGTCATCTTGCGCATGATTCCCGAAAGCTATCGCCTGAACGTGGCCTCGACCGGCGACGGGAGGGGCGCGCTCTCGGTCGGCCTCCTCATCCTCCTCGGCTACCTCCTCGTTCATTTCGCGGAACACGTCCTCGTCGGTCACTTCCACTTCGGCGAGGAGACGCACCACGAGCACTGGGTCGAGCCGGTCGTCGGCACCAGCGCGCTCGTGGGTCTCCTCCTCCACACGCTCCTGGACGGCGTCTCGATCGGCTCCGCGTTCGTCGTGCAGCCGGCGCTCGGCATCCTCGTCGCGGTGGCGGTGTTCCTGCACAAGGTCCCCGAGGGATTCACGATCGGCTCGATCATGGTCGCGGCCGGACGATCGCGAAGGGACGCGTTTTTGAGCGCCGCCTGGCTGGGCGTCGCGACCGTGGTGGGCACACTCACGATCTCCCTCTGGTCCGGCCTCGTCCCCTACGCGCTTCCGCTCTCGGCGGGCGCCGCGCTCTACGTGGCTGCGTCGGATCTCATCCCGGCCGTCAACGAAACGAAGGGGATCAAGATGGCGCTCGTCGTGTTCGGCGGGGTGGTGCTCTTCTTTGCGACGGAATCCGTCCTGGAGCGGCTGGGGTTGTGATTGACCCGGCCCTAGCCTGCTGGTAGGGTGACGTTTCCGGCATCCAATCCCCCTCGGCGAGCATTCGTTCCGTCGGGGGTTAACCGCGCGCGGAAGCGCCAGTAAGGAACCCACATGGGACTCGAAGAGCTCGTACCGGACGGCATTCTCACCACGACCGTCGAGAAGATGGTCAACTGGGCGCGCCGTTCGTCCATCTGGCCGGCCACGTTCGGCCTCGCCTGCTGCGCCATCGAGATGATGGCCACGAGCGCGTCGCGCTATGACCTCGCCCGATTCGGCGCCGAGGTCTTCCGCGCGTCACCGCGCCAGGCCGATCTCATGATCGTCGCGGGCCGGGTGAGCAAGAAGATGGCGCCGGTCCTGAAGCGCATCTACGACCAGATGCCTGAGCCGAAGTGGGTCATCTCGATGGGCGCGTGCGCCTCGTGCGGCGGCGAGTTCAAGGACTACGCCATCGTGCAGGGCGTCGATACCGTGGTGCCCGTGGACGTCTACGTGCCCGGCTGCCCGCCGCGGCCGGAGGCGCTCATCTACGGAATCATGAAGCTCCAGGAGAAGATCGACCGGATGAAGCTGAAGGGGGACCATCCCGCGCCTGCGATGCTCGTCGAGACGCCCCAGCCGACCGGATCGACTCCCGGATCGGGACAGATCACGCCCATGTCGGGCGTGCTCCCGCCGAACCCCGGGCCGGCCTAGAGCTCGAGCCGCAATGTCCGCGACCACCGCGCCCGAATTCAAGACCATCACCATCAACATGGGGCCGCAGCATCCCTCGACCCACGGGGTGCTCCGCCTGATCATCGAGCTGGACGGTGAGACCGTGGTCTCTCTCAAGCCCGTGATGGGCTATCTCCACACGGGGATGGAGAAGATCATGGAGGCGAAGAGCTACACCAAGTCGATCACGGTCACCGACCGGATGGACTACCTGTCGCCGCTCGGCAACAACATGGCCTACGTCGGTGCGGTCGAGCGGATCATGGGGCTCACGCTCCCCGAGCGCGCGCAGACCCTCCGCGTCATCCTCCTCGAGCTCGCGCGCATCTCATCGCACCTCGTCTGGCTCGGCACGCACGCGATCGACCTGGGCGCCATGAGCATGTTCCTCTACTGCTTCCGCGAGCGGGAGAAGCTCCTCGACGTGAACGACATGGTCGCCGGCTCGCGGATGACGCCCAGCTACTTCCGCGTGGGGGGCTTCTTCCAGGACGTGCCGGACACGTTCGTGCCCTACGTTCGGAAGTTCGTGGACGAGTTCCCGTCCTCGATCGACGAGTACCACAACCTGCTCACGAAGAACCGGATCTGGATGAAGCGCACGGTCGGCGTCGGCACGATCACCGCCGAGCAGGCGGTGGGGCTCAGCGTGACCGGCCCGACGCTCCGGGGAAGCGGCCTCAACTACGACGTGCGGAAGGCGATGCCCTACTGCGGCTACGAGACCTATCAGTTCGACGTGCCGCTCGGGAAGAACGGCGACGTCTACGATCGCTACCTCTGCCGCATGGCCGAGATGCGCCAGTCGCTCGCCATCGTGCGGCAGGGGCTCGACCGTCTCAAGCCGGGCTCCGTGCGCGCCGACAATCCATATCTCTTCCCGGCTCGCCGCGAAGACGTGAAGAGCGGGATGGAGGAGCTCATCTTCCACTTCAAGATCATGTCCGAGGGATTCCGCCCGCCGATCGGGGACGCGTACTTCTCGGTCGAATCGCCGAAGGGAGAGCTCGGCTTCTACGTGGCGAGCGACGGCGAGCCGCTCCCGTACCGCGTGCGCGTGCGGCCTCCGTCGTTCATCAACCTCCAGGCGCTCGAGACCATGTGCGTCGGCCGGATGGTGGCCGACGTGGTCGCGTGCATCGGGAGCATCGACATCGTCCTCGGGGAGGTGGACCGCTAGCATGGAATCGAACGGACGCGTCCTCACCGCCACGACGGCCCTCCCCGGCTCGCACACCCTCGAGGTCTATCGCAAGCACGGCGGCTACGAAGCGCTGGCGATCGCCCTCGCGAAGACTCCCGACGAGGTCATCGACGTGGTGAAGCGCTCCGGCCTTCGCGGCCGGGGCGGCGCCGGTTTCCCGACGGGCACCAAGTGGGGCTTCGTCCCCAGGTCGACCGACAAGCCCAAGTACATGTGCGTGAACGCGGACGAGAGCGAGCCCGGCGCGTTCAAGGACCGGCTCCTCCTCGCCAAGGATCCGCACCAGGTGATCGAGGGGACGCTGATCGGCGCCTTCGCGATCGGCGCGCGTCGCGCCTACATCTACATCCGGGGCGAGTTCGCGCACGAGGCGGCGATCGTGCAGGCGGCGATCGACGAGGCGCGCGCGGCGGGGCTCGTGGGGAAGAACATCCTCAAGTCCGGCTACGACTGCGAGGTGGTGATCTACCTCGGCGCCGGGGCCTACATCTGCGGCGAGGAGACCGCGCTCATCGAGTCGATCGAGGGGCAGCGCGGCGAGCCGAGGCTCAAGCCGCCGTTCCCGGCCGTCGTCGGCCTCTTCGGCTGCCCGACGGTGGTGAACAACGTGGAGACGCTCGCCTGCGTGCCGCACATCGTGAAGCGCGGGTGGGAGTGGTTCGCAGGCATCGGCCCCGACCGGAACACGGGGCCCAAGCTCTACGGCTTGAGCGGCCACATCAATCGCCCGGGCGTCTACGAAGCGCCCATGGGGATCTCGCTCCGCACGCTCATCGACGAGTACGGCGGGGGCGTCCCTGGCGGACGTCCGGTGAAGGGGGTCATTCCCGGCGGCGCGTCCTGTCCCGTGCTCCGCGGCGACGAGATCGACATCTCCATGGACTTCGACACGCTCACCCGCGCGGGCTCGCTCT
>DASTKC010000020.1:0-3137 GCA_035716085.1 Candidatus Eiseniibacteriota bacterium
ACGTCGCAAAGCCGGACGCGAAAGGCCTGCATTTGCTCCGCGCGGATCGTGAGCCCGGCGGCGTAGCTGTGGCCGCCGAAGCCGATCAGGTGCTCGCGACATTCTTGAAGCGCCTGGCACACGTCGAATCCGGGGATGCTCCGCCCCGAGCCCTTCCCCTCGTCCTCGTCGGCCGAGATGAGCACGGTCGGGCGATGGAATCGCTCGGTGAGCCGGGACGCCACGATGCCGAGCACGCCGGGGTGCCACTCCTCCGACCAGAGCACGATCGCGGGGGGCAGCTCGGGACCAATACGGCGCAACTGCTCGAGCGCGTCCTCGAGCGTCTCCTCGTCGATCTTCTTGCGGTTGGTGTTGTCCTCCTCGAGGCTCTCCGCGATGGTCGTCGCCTCACCGGTGTCGGTCGCGAGGAGGAGGCGCACGCCGCTTTCGGCGTTCCCGAGGCGGCCCGCCGCGTTGATCCGCGGCGCGAGGATGTAGGCCACGTGTCCGCTCTCGACGCGCCGCGCGCGAAGTCCCGCGACCTCCTTGAGCGCCACGATGCCGGGCTTCTGCGAGTTGCAGATCCGCTCGAGTCCGATCTTGGCGAAGATGCGGTTCTCGCCTCGGAGCGGGACGACGTCCGCGATCGTGCCGAGGGCGACGAGATCGAGATGCTCCATGACGAAGCTCTCGGGAAGCGCGGCCGGACGCGACGCAACGAGTCCCTGCACGAGCTTGAGCACAACGCCCACGCCCGCGAGCTCCTTGAATGGATACGGGCAGTCCTTCCGCTTCGGATTGAGCACCGCGACCGCATCGGGCAGCTCGCCCAGGGGCTCGTGATGATCGGTCACGATCACGTCGATCCCCTGCTCCTTCGCCAGCCGGACCTCGTTGGTGGCGGTGATGCCGCAGTCGGCCGTGATCACGAGCCGCGTCCGGCGCCGGCGCGCCACATCCACGCCCCGGACCGAGAAGCCGTAGCCGTCCCGGATCCGATCGGGAATGAAGTACCCGACCTTGGCACCGGCTCGCGCGAGCGCGGAGGTGAGGAGCGTCGTCGCGGTAATGCCGTCCACGTCGTAGTCGCCATAGACGAGGATCGGCTCCTGCTTATCGACCGCCTCCCAGATCCGGGCCGTGGCCTTGTCCATGTCCCGCATCTCGAAGGCGTCCACGAGGCGCGTCAGGGACGGGACGAGGAACTCGTTGACCTCTTCGGAGGTGCCGAAGCCACGGTTGGCAAGGAGGGTGGCGAAGGTCAGAGAAAGACCCAGCTCCGCAGCCAGGCGCCGCGCGTGTTCCGGGGCAGCCGGGTTGCGAAGCACCCAGGTCTTCGGGGTGGATGCGCGCAATCAAACCTTTCGTGAGTTAGAGGGCTAGTTCACGGAATTGTAACAGCTTGCGGTGAGAGGGTCAACGAGAGGCGGAGTGGGGTCCGGGCCGGTCTAGAGCAGATATCCCCCGGCAACCGGAAGCGCCGCCCCGGTGATGTAGCCGGACTCCTCGGCGAGGAGGAAAAGCGCCGCCCGGGCCACCTCGCGGGGACTCCCGAGCCGTCCCGCGGGAATGCGGCGGATCAGGTCGGCCTCACGCCCCGAGAAGGCGGGGCGGATGATTCCCGGGAGGATCACGTTCAGCGTGATGCCATACGGCGCCTCGTCCTGCGCGACGCTCTTGGCGAGGGTCAAGAGGGCCACCTTGGCGGCACGGTAGGCGTGTGCGCGTGCGGCAGCGCGCGGGGTCTCTCCGCCCGCGACGCCGAAGAGAAGGATGCGGCCGTAGCGGCGTCGGCGCATGAGCGGGAGCGCCTCCTGGAGCACGGCGAGCGGGACCGTCGTGTTCGAGTGGAGGAGCGCTTCCCAGCGCTCGACGGTGAGCTTGGAGAAGGGTCCTTCCCAGTAATCCCCCGCCGCGATCACGAGGATGTCCGGCGCGCGCTCCTTCCCCACTCCGCGCAGCCACGCCCGCACGGTGGCCGTGCGCCCTGCGTCCCCGCGCGCGGTCCGGAGCGGGAGGCGCCGCGATCGCGCGAGGTCCGCGAGCTCGTCGAGCGGCTTGGGCGTGCGGCCGACCGCCAGGACGCGGGCACCCCCTTCGGCCAGCGCGATCGCGACGGCGCGACCGAGTCCCCGGCCACCTCCCACGACAAGCGCGGCGCGTCCGCTCACGCCGCCCGGGGCTCCTTGGTTCAAGTCGTTCATGGGGTGTGCTACTATAGGACGCTTCGATGCCAAGTCAATCGAGCCCCCACGAGGGCCCAATTCCATGAACGATCAACGATGGGAAGAGGTGCTCCGGCGCCTCGACAAGGCCTTCGGCGATCTCGAGTTCGACGAGATCGAGGACGAGGAGACCCAGGCGGTCACCGAGACGGTGGTCTGGACGGGGCCGCAGGGGAAGATGAAGCTCGCCCGCACCACGCGGCCCCTCGTCGTGGACAAGAAGACCCACTTTTCCAACCGGATCGGCGGCGGCACGCACGTGGAATACATCTACTCGAAGACCGAGAGCACGAGCAGGGTGCGCCTCTACCGCTGGAACGAAGGCTTGAACGACTGGGACGAGGTCGACGCGGCCGAGCTGGGCGTGGCCGCGGGAAAGTAGCCGCACGATGGATCGACACGTCGGCCTGGACCTCGTCCGCATCACCGAATCCGCCGCCCTCGCCTGCTCCCGCTGGATGGGGCGCGGCGACAAGAACGCCGCGGACCAGGCTGCCGTCACCGCGATGCGGCGCTCGTTCGACAACGTCGACATCCGAGGCACGGTGGTGATCGGCGAAGGCGAGCGGGACGAGGCGCCGATGCTCTACATCGGCGAGCAGGTCGGCTCCGGCTGGGGTCCCGAGGTCGACATCGCGCTCGATCCCCTCGAGTGCACGAATTCCGTGGCCTACGGCCGTCCGAACGCGATGGCGGTCATCGCGCTCGCCGCGCGCGGCCACTTCCTTCACGCCCCCGACACGTACATGGAGAAGATCGCCGTCGGCCCCAAGGCCGCGAGCGCGATCGATCTCTCGCGTCCGATCGAGGAGAACCTCGAGGCCGTGGCCGCCGCGAAGGGCTACCACCTCGACGATCTCACGGTCGTCATTCTCGACCGACCGCGGCACGAGGACCTGATCCAGAAGGTCCGGAAGACCGGGGCGCGCA
>DASTKC010000021.1:0-10203 GCA_035716085.1 Candidatus Eiseniibacteriota bacterium
GCCGTGGCGTAGAGCACCTGCGGATCGTCCTGGAGCACGGTCATCGTCATGACGTCCGAGTCGTCGATCATGCCTTGGTGGATCGGGGTCCAGTTGGCGCCTCCGTCACGCGTCCTCCACGCCAGGTGCCACGTTCCCGCGTAAAGGACCCGCGGGTCGTCCGGATCAAAGGCGAGCGACTCGATGTTGCGGAGATCGGGGTGATCCTTGGGCGTGATGCGGGTCCAGGTCTGACCCGCGTCGCGCGAGAGGAACACTCCGGTGAGCGTGCCCGCTGCGATCACGCGACGGCTCGACGGAGCCAGTGCGATCGCCCGAACCGATTCGCCCTGGATCCCGGGCAGCAACGTGAACGTATGCCCCCCGTCCGTGCTCCGCGCGACGCCGCCTCCGCTCCCCGACACTTCCCGATAACCGACGTACACCGTGCTGCGCGTGTCGACGGCGATGTCGTCGAGGCTCATACCCCGCGTCGGGAATCCGGGGTCGAGCCGGGACCAGTTCACGCCGCCGTCGTCGGACCGGTAGAGGATGCCGTCCGCGGTTCCGAGATAGACGCGGTCGGGATTCCGAGGATCGTGCGCGAGATCGCGAACGGTGCCGCCTGGAGGGCCCACCGGGGACCACGTCTGAGCCCGCGCGGTCGACGCGGCAATCACAAGAACAGCCAGCACGAGGAACACAGAACGTGCTCCGGCCAGCCCCTTTCGACAAACAGGCATCAGCCCTCCGATCGAGGTAACTCGTCCGTTCTTCACCCGTTCGGCTCTCTGTTCCGTAATGGCGCGCATGGCGATTTCCTTGACAGTGCATAGGGTGTGCCTCGGTGGCACACGGGACGCGTAAGTCAAACGAAGCGGGGCGATTCCGGTGGGAATCGCCCCGCAATCAACCGATGTCGTTTGTTCGTCCGACTTACATTCCTGGCACCGACGCGCCTTCGGGAACGAACCAAACCTCGACGCGACGGTTGCTCGTCTGGGCCGTAACGTCAGCGCCGGCAGTCGCCGTCGCGGCGCGAACCTCGATGCGCGCCGTGTCGATGCCACGCTCGCGCACAAGGTAATCGCGCACGGCTTCGGCGCGAGCTTGGGCGATGTTCTTCGTCGTCTCCTTCGTGTCGGAGTGCCCGATCACGACGACGCGCGCGCGTGGATCAGCCTTGAGCCTCTGGTCCACGTCATCCAGACAGGCCTTGTCGACGTTGTTGAGCCGCGACGCATTCTTCGGGAATCCGGTGGAGATGCAGGACACGGCCTCGGGAGGCTTCGCCGGAGCCATGAGGGCCACCGTGCAGTCGGACGAAGCGCTCTGGCCGTGATCGTCCGTCACCTTCACCGAGATTGCGGCCGTCGCGGGAGGCGTTGCGCCCGAGAAGTCGAGCGTCGCCGAGGGGCCGGTCCCCGTCACGCGCGCACCACCCGTCGCGGTCCAGTCGTACGTCAACGGACCACCCTCGGGATCTGCCGCGGTGGCGGTGATGGTCGCGGTCTCACCCGGGAGGATCTGCCCGCGATCGGCCGCGCACGATACCGTGGGAGGCTGATTCGCGGGAGGCGGAATCACCTCGGCCGCGGCTTCCTCCTTGTGACCACCGAAGAGGAATCCAAGGCCCACCGTGGCCTCGCCGTTCCCTTCATGCCCGCTGCCCTCGACCGCCTTGACACTGGCGAAACGTCCATCGAAGCGGAGATTGAAATTTCGCGACAGGAAGAAGCGGAGCCCACCGCCGACGTTCCATCCAAACTTGTTCTCATCGACGTACGTATCGATGTCGGTCTTTTCGGAGCCGGCGCCTGCGGTGACGAAGAGACGAGCCTTGGAGGCGGCGGAGCCGAGGTTGTAGAGGAGGTTGAGGCGATAGGACGCCAGGTCGACATCCACCTCGGGCACACCGATCAGATTCATTTCCGTGTCCGTCATGACCTTCTGATATGAACCCTCGAGCGTCCAGTTCTGCGTGAACCAGTATCCGAGGCGTCCCCCCCAGATGTTGTCCTTGTCGGGATGGAACTGCCCGTAGTCGTCCGGGAAGAACCATCCGCCGTAACCACCGATTTCGATCTGTCCTTTGTCGCCGCCCGCAAAGGCGGGGGCCGCAGCCACGAGCGCCACGGCGGCGAATGCAACGATCATGCTTCGCATGGGCCACCCTTTCTTCTTCGTCGGTTGACGCCGGGCCATATCGCGCGGCGACCCGAGGCAAAGCTCGGATCCACAAGGGGCGATCCAAAGTGGTCGCCGATCCAGCCCGACAACAAACTTGCCGCGCTCCAATGCCCCCCACAGTGGGGGCCGGTGTGCCACATCGCAGAAGTGATGCCAACCGCGTAGTTTGACTCGATAGGAGCGAGTACAGAGTTGCGACGCAGAGACTTACGTTGCGGACGTAGTTCGGCGATGACGGGATGGGTGTAGGGACGAGAAGGCGGCCCTGGGAAAAGGGTTCCACGGGTCGGTATGTTCCTTCAAAGCTCGGGCGCCGCCGCTGACAGGGAGTCGCCGTACGGTTACACTACGCGGCTATGCCCCTCTCCAAAGGAACCAAGCTCGGCACCTACCACATCACCGGCCCGCTCGGAGCGGGAGGTATGGGCGAGGTCTATCGCGCGCGCGACACGCGCCTGGGGCGCGAGGTCGCGATCAAGGTGCTGCCCGAGGCCGTGGCGTCCAGTCCCGATCGGCTCGCGCGCTTCGAGCGAGAAGCGCGCGCCGTCGCCGGGCTCAACCATCCGAACATCGTCACGCTCCACTCGGTCGAGGAGGAGGAAGGCGTCCGCTTCCTGACGATGGAGCTGGTCGATGGACAGAGCCTCGATCATGTGGTCACGTCGGGAGGGCTTCCCCTCTCGCGCGTGCTCGAGCTCGCGATCCCGCTCGCCAACGCCCTCGTCGCCGCCCACGAACGCGGCGTCGTGCATCGCGATCTCAAGCCCGGGAACGTCATGGTGACGCACGACGGCTGGGTGAAGGTGCTCGACTTCGGGCTCGCGAAGGTCGCCGCGGAGGAAGGCGCCGATCCTGGCGTGACCATCGGCGCGACCGCGGGGCCAATCTCGGGTGCCGGGCAGGTCCTGGGGACCGTGCCGTACATGGCGCCGGAGCAGATCCGCGGCGAGACCGTCGACGCGCGCTCCGATCTCTTCGCGCTCGGCATCATTCTCTACGAGCTCGCTACGGGCCGCCGGCCCTTCACGGGAGAGAGCTCGGCCGACATCAGCTCGGCCATCCTACGTGACGTGCCGGCTCCCCTTTTGAGCGTGCGTTCGGACCTCCCGCGCGATCTGAACCGGATCGTCAGCCGCTGTCTCGAGAAGAATCCGCGCGACCGCTTCCAAACGGCGCGCGACGTGTACAACGAGCTGAAGTATCTCGAGCGCGAGGGGAGCGCGCCGCCGTCGCCCGTATCGGGCGGCTTAACGCCCTCGCCGCCCTCCGCCGCGCCGACGCCGTTCCCGCACCGGCCGGCACCTCCAACATCGGGACCCAGACCGGCGACCCCTGCTCCGTCCGGGCCCGGCTCGGCAGTCTCCGGCTTTGGACTTCCATCCACAAACGTGCCCTCGATCGCTGTGCTCCCCTTCGTCAACCGTAGCCGGAACGAAGAGGATGAATACTTCTCCGACGGGCTCGCCGATGAGCTCCTGAGCGTGCTGACGAAGGTGCGTGGCCTACGCGTCGCGGCGCGCGCCTCGTCGTTTCAGTTCCGTGGCATGAACGAGGATCTCGCCGTGATCGGCGAGCGGCTGAATGTGGTGACGCTCCTCGATGGAAGCGTGCGGAAATCGGGCAATCGGGTGCGGATCTCGGTGCAGCTCGTTCAGGCGGCCGACCGCGTGCAGCTCTGGGCCGAGACCTACGACCGCTCGCTCGACGACATCTTCGCGGTCCAGGACGACATCGCTCAATCCGTCGTCCGGGAGCTTCGAACCACACTGCTCGGGGAAGCTCCGGACTCGAAGGCGAGCAGCGCCGCTCAGGCCGCCATCGCCGCGGCCGGCCGGGGCCACGGAGTCCAGAATCCCGAGGCTCACCGCGCCTACCTGCAGGGCAAGTACTTCGTCGATCGCGTGACGGAGGAAGACACTGCGAAGGGACTCCGCTATCTCGAGGAGGCGGTCGCGATCGACCCGACCCTCGCGGTCGCCTACGCCGCCATATCCCGGGCGTACTCGAATGCGGGCAGCTATGGTTGGGAGCCCGTGAGGGCGGCCTATGAGAAGGCGAGGAAGGCGGGGTTGCGCGCGCTCGAGCTTGCACCGGATCTGCCCGAGGCGCACATCAGGCTCGCCGCCATCCAACGAGTGCACGATTGGGATTGGAAGGGGGCGGAGGCGTCCGTGCGGCGCGCGCTCGAGCTCGACCCGTCCAATGCCGAGACGCTTCGCGCTGCGGGCAGCATCGCACACGGCTCAGGGCGAGACGAGGAAGCGAGAGCGTACTTCCTACGATCCATCGAGCTGGATCCGCTCGTATCGGCCGGATACACCGGGCTCGCGCAGGTGTATCGAGCCATGGACCGCCTGCCTGATTCCGAGCAGGCACTGCGCAAGGCCATGGAGCTTTCGCCCCAGCGCCTCGGCGCGTCCATGATGCTGACCATCCTTCTCAGCGACCAGGGGAAGCACGCGGAAGCGGTGAGAGAGGCGGGCCGCGAGGGCGCCGAGTGGGCGCGACTCACGGCCCTCGCGTACGCGTATCAGAAAGCAGGACAGACCGTGGAGTGCGACAAGGTACTGCGCCAGCTCGAGGAGGGGCATGCCGTTGACTCCCCGTACCAGATCGCGGCCGTCCACAATGCCAAAGGTGACGTGGATGCCGCCTTCGCGTGGCTCAACCGGGCCGTCGAGGAGCGGGATGCGGGTGTGGCTCAGGTCGCGGTGGAACCGGTCTTCCGGAATCTCCACTCGGATCCGCGCTGGAAGCCACTGCTGAAGAGGATCAACATCGATTAGCTGCTCCGGGGTTCGGATGGCCCACTTCCGCCACCAGTCGATCCAGGGTCTCGATGTCGATCGGCTTCGTGACGTGACGGTCGAAGCCCGCCTCGCGGGCGCGCCGCTTGTCTTCCTGCTGGCCCCATCCGGTGATCGCAACGAGCGTGACCTGATCCCCCAGCGCCTCCCTGATCTGGCGCGCGGCATCGTAGCCGTTCAATCGGGGCATCCCGATGTCGAGGAGCGCGAGCTGCGGGCGGAACTCCGTGGCGACCTCGACTGCGGCCAGGCCGTCCAACGCGGTGCGTACTTCATGACCTGAATGAGACAAGGACCAGCTCAAGGTCGTGACGGAGTCCTCGTTGTCGTCCGCGATCAGGATCCGGATGCCCTGCGGAGCTGCCGTGGGTTGCGGGGCTGAGCTCTCGGAGGCGGCGTGCGTCTGCACCCTCAGGCTCATGGGCAGCCGGACCAGGAATTCGCTCCCGCGCCCGACGCCACCGCTCTTCACTTCGATCCCGCCGCGATGCAGCTCGACCAGCTTTTTCGAGAGAGCCAACCCCACGCCAAGACCCTGCTGGGTACCCTCGGTCAGGCGATCCCCCTGGGCGAACATCTGAAAGATGCGGGACATCTGATCCACGGTGAGGCCGATCCCGGTGTCGCGAACGCGCACGAGTGCGTCGCTCCCCTTCCGCTCGAGACCGATCGAGATCCTGCCGCCACGGTCGGTGTACTTCACCGCGTTGTGAAGGAGGTTTGCAAAGACCTGAGCGAGGCGTGCCAGGTCCCCCTCGACGTACACGGGGTCGGGCGGAAGCTCCACGGTCAAGTGGTGTCCCCTGGCCCCGAGCGCAGGTCGCACGGCCTCGACGGCGCTCGAGATCGCGAGACCCAGGCTGGCCTGTTCGTGACGAAGCACGATCTTTCCGGATACGATCCGGCTCACGTCCAGAAGGTCATCCAGGAGACGGGCGAGCTGGTTCGTCTGCCGCTCGATGATGTCCCTGAGCTCTCGGAGCTCCGGGTCCGTCGATCCCTTCTTGCGCATGAGGTCGACGGCCATCCCGATCGGGGCGATCGGATTCCGGAGCTCGTGGGACAGGATCGCGAGGAACTCGTCCTTGCGCCGGTCTTCCTCGCGAAGGATCGCCTCCGCGCGCCGGCGCTCCGAGACATCGCGGAACACGAGCACCACCCCGGATAGGACTCCTTCCACGCGGATCGGAGCCGCACTGTCGTCGATCGCGCGCTCCGCTCCGTCGCGAGCGATCAGGATCGTGTGGTTCGCGAGCCCGACGACCGCATTGCGACGGAGCACCTCCTCCACCGGATTTTTCACGGTGGTCCGCGTCTTCTCAGCCACGATTCGGAACACCTCGGGCAGCGTCAAGCCGTGGGCATCGTTCCCGGTCCACCCGGTCAAGCGCTCGGCTTCCGGGTTGAGGAACGTCACACGGCCCTCAGCGTCGGTCACGATCACACCGTCTCCGATGCTCGACAGCGTCGTCGCGAGGAGCCCCTTCTCACGCGCCAGCGCGTCGCGCGCGGCTACGATCTCCGTGACGTCGTGGACGATCTTCGACGCGCCGACGATCTCGCCGTCGGCGTCCCGGAGCGGCGAGATGCTCAACGACACGATGATGCGGCGGCCGCCCTTGGCCAGCCGCACGGTCTCGAGACGCTCGTACGGCTGTCCACTCCTGAGCCGCTCGATGATCTCGGCCTCCTCGTGGAGGCGCTCCGGCGGAATGAGGGTCGTGATCGGCCGGCCAATGATCTCCTCGGGCTTGTAGCCGAACAGCCGCTCGGCGCCACGATTCCACGTGCGAATAGTGCCATCGAGCGTCTTGGTCAGAATCGCATCCCCCGAGGACTCGACGATCGCCGCGAGCCGCACGCTCGCCTCGTGTGCGCGACGCTCCAGGGTCGCATCCCGGAACACGAGCACGGCGCCTTGGACGGACTCGCCCGCACGCCGGATCGGCGCGGCGCTGTCCTCGATGGGGATCTCGCGCCCGCTTCGGGACAGGAGAAGCGTGTGATTGGCGAGATTGACGATCCGGCCCTCGCGAAGCGCCCGCGCCACCGGGTCGTCGGCAGGCTTTCGATCCTGCTCGCGAACGATCCGGAACACCTCGGCGAGCGGCCGCCCGACCGCCTCCGCCCTTATCCATTCCGTGAGCCGTTCCGCCTCATGGTTGATCGACACGATGCGGCCTTCCGCGTCGGTCACGATGACGCCGTCGCCAATGCTGGCCAGGGTCGCGGCCGACCGTTCGAGCGCCTGCGACATCTCCGCTTCGGCGCGACGGCGCAGCTCCACCTCGCCGTGGAGGCTGGCCCGCGCCCGGTGCATCATCTCGATCGCCCCGAGGATGAACATGCAGGAGGCGCCGAACGCGAGCAATGCCGCGAGATCGTAGGAGGAGAGCGTCAGCGTCCACGTCGGACGCATGAACGACCAATTGGCCAGGAGCGAGGAAAGTGCGACCGCCATGAGGCCGGGGCCGAATCCGCCCCACCAGGCAGCAACCGCAACGGCAGGAAAGAAGAAGATGAACGGGAGCGCCGTAGGACCGACCGCGTGGGTCAGCGCTTGGCGCGCGTACCAGGCAAGGAGGACGGTCCCAAGGGCGACGCCATAGCGCGCCCAGACCGGCCGCCCGACGATGCGCGTGTCGCTGAGCTCGCTCGACGGTGGAGGCGACGCGCTCTCGACGACCATAGGTCGGCTCTTATCGATTATGGGTGCACTTACGTAGGACCTTGGGGGGAGGGCCTTTTGTCTATTGCAATGACGTTAGCACGATTGGACGAGAGGAAAGCTATTTCGCCGCGCGTCCCAGGTCTCGAGGGCGAGCGATCAGGGCGAGCGGAACCTTGCGGATGGCATGCCAGCGGAGCGGTTCCTGCGCGTCGACGCCCCGCAAGAGAAGCTGTGCGGAGATTCCACCGTCGAGCATGACGGCATCATGAGCGCCGAGCGCTCCCATGATGGCGGCCATCTCCGGGGTCGTGGGTCCGAGCGGAATTCCCTCCCCCATCGTCCCCACCGCGTCGTAGCGCGTCATCGCGATCAGGATGTGGCCATCACGCGTTTCGCCGAACGCGAGGCGCGTGTCGCGATGCGTGAGACTGACCAGACTGCCTGCTGTTCGCAGCGGAGCCGGAACGGTCCCATCGTGGGAGAGTAGCGTCGGATAGGACTGGAATCCGGTGACGATGCCCGCCGCAGCGAGCGTGTCGCCGTGCGCCCAGTGAACGCCGCCGTCCTGGTCGATGCCCACCGCGCTGGCCAGCGGTCCCGCTCCCGGAGCCAGCCGCTGGCGGCCGTCGATCACGACCCATCCCCAAGGCATGGCGCTCGTGAACTGCGCCGCGTTCACGGCGAGGATCGCATCCTCCGGCGCTCGGTCGATGGTCCACGCGGGACGCATGTCGTCCCGCGTCAGGTCCATCGCGAGCGTGAGGCGAACTTCCCGCGGATCGAGGCGCGCCACGATGAGCCGCGCGCGCCACACCGGGGCGGCACAGCCGAGCCGGAGCTCGGCCCACTCGAGCCCGGGGGCGAGCCGCTTCCACTGGATGGCCCGCATGAGAGCTGGATTCGCGGCCGTGAATCGGGACGGAGCTTCGTCCGAGCGCCAGAACGTGCGCCAGGAATCGCCGTCGCGGACTGCGAGGCTCGAGGAGGCCCCTGAGGCGGGGGCGGCCGCCAGGAGGCACATCGTGGCGGCCGCGACCACGGCGCGATGTCGGAACGTGCGGCGCATCGGGTCTAGTTCAGATACTTGACGAGCTCCGTGGCGTGCTTCGAGAGCGCCTTCGCCTCTTCATCGGTGTAGCCGCACGCGTGGGGAACCGCTGCGGAGCCCGATTCATTGGAGCCTGATTCGGACTTGGAGTCGGACTTGGCGTCGGAGCCCGAGCTCGATTCACCCTTCTTCTTCCGCTCTCCCTTGGCGCTCTCCGCATCCTTCGAGGTTCCCCTGAATCCCCGGATCCGCTCGAACGCCGTACCCATCTGCACCGGGGTCATGCCCAGGCCCTTCGCCTGGGTCTCGGCGGACTTGTCGTCGATCTTTCGGATCTCGTCCTCCAGCCCCTGGATCTGTTTGTCGAGCGCGTGGATCTGATCCTCTTCCTTCGTGGTGGGCGGAATCGGTCCGCACTCCTTGCGAACCTGAGCGGAGTCCTCGCGGCTGGGGAGCATCTCCTCCATGATTCCTGCGTTGATCTTGTTCTGTGCGGCGGTGTCGCCGGCAGCGGCCGCTGCGTTGTTCTGCATGGCGAGATTCTTGTACTTCTCGAGGAGCTTGGGGTCGCTCATCGCCCGCTGCGAGTACTCCTGCAGCTTCTTATCCGAGGCTCGCCGGTAGCCTTCGTGGTAGCAGCCGTTGACGTCGTCTCGTTTCTGCTCGAGGTTCTGGATCTTTTCGCTGTTCTTGTCCCAGATGGCGCCCCGCTCGTCCATGAGCTTGTTCCGCTTCTCCACGAGCCCCATGCGCGGCGCCAGGATCGATTCCATCTTGTGGAAGGTGTCGACCATGCGACTGAGACGCGCCTCGGTCAGCTCGACTGTCACGTCGTCGAAGACGGGCGCCGGGCAAGGCTTCGCCTCGGGCTCCGACTTGGTCTCCTTCTTCGCCTCCTTGGTGACGGCATCCTTGGCCTTCTTGATTGGATTGCCGATCCCGGCGCGGGCTGGCGAGGGCGCGCTCGCGGCGAGCCCCAGGACGAGCGCGGACAGGATCGCGAGGGAGGCGTAGCGTGGCATGCGAGTTCCTCCGGTCAGGGTGCGGCCCGGCTCGGGCCGGACGGGATGGACCTTCCTGGTCGAGAACGCGCGAAAACGGACCGCTTCGGCTCAGTGCAGGTAGTGCCCGTCCATCTCCCCCGCAGCGATGGCCACCTGGAGGTGGTTCTCCTTGGGCGGGATGGGGCAGTTGTAGTGCTCCGAGTAGGCGCAGGCAGGGTTGTAGCACATGTTGAAATCGAGGGTGTACAAACCGTCGGAGCGCTTCACCGGCTCGAGATACCGGCCGACCTTGTAGCTCTCCTTCCCGGTCGTCGCGTCGGTGAAGAAGAGGCTGTAGTCCTGCTCCCCCACCCCCGGCTCGAGCAGCCGAACCGCCTCGAGACGGGCCGGGGCTCCCTTCACCTTGAAGTCGAACCACCCCTCGCGCACCGCGCGCCGCTGGTTGCCGCGCGTGGAAAGGATGATCGTGGTGTCGGGGTGTTCGTTGGGCGTGAGCGCGGCGAC
>DASTKC010000022.1:0-5481 GCA_035716085.1 Candidatus Eiseniibacteriota bacterium
CCGCCTCGACCAGCGCCCACGCGAGAGCGATGGGCCGCCCCCGCTCGGTCGTGAACACGGTGATCGCCCCCCGTCCCGGCTCCGTGCGCTCGAGATCTTGCGTCGCGAGTCCCTGGAGGAACGCGCGCGTGTCGGGGCCTACGAGGCGTACGGCGGAAAGCCACGGCGCGTCGATCCGCATCGCATCCTCGCGGAGCGCGCGGTAGTGCTCCGCCACTCGAGCTGCTTCCTGGACCGTCATGCCTGGAGAATAGCATCGGGCCTCTGTGGAACCGGTCGCGGGCCGAAATGGGCCTTGACGGCCTGACGCTTTTATCGTATATTTACGATTAACGATGAAAGGAGGCGAATGACGACCACCAAGCGCATACCGCTGATCCCGGCGCGCGGCCGCGGCATCGGCAAGGACGACGAGGAGCTGGCCCATCTGGCCAAGGCCCTGGGGCATCCCGCCCGGGTCGCCATCGTCCGGCTCCTGCTCGCACGCGGCGAATGCGTGTGCGGCGGAATCGTGGACCGCCTGCCTCTGGCCCAGGCGACGGTGTCCCAACATCTCAAGGTTCTGAAGGAAGCCGGCCTCGTCGAGGGAGAGATCGACGGACCCCGCGTCTGCTACTGCGCCGCTCCGGAAGCGGTGGAGCGGCTGTCGCACTTGATCCAAGCCCTGATCGAAACGAAAGGAAGGACGTGATGGACATTCGTGATGCGGTTCGCGAGCGGTACGGCTCGATTGCCTTGAACGACGGAGGCTGCTGCGGCAGTGGGTGCGGGTGCGGCGATGGCGACGCCTCGTCCGCTCTCGGCTACACGGAGGACCAGAAACAGGCGATCCCCCAAGGATCGAACCTGAATCTGGGCTGCGGCAATCCGCTCGGCCACGCGGCGGTCCGGCCAGGCGAGACCGTCCTCGATCTTGGCTCGGGCGCAGGCATCGACGTGTTCCTCGCGTCGCGCGAGGTGGGACCCACCGGGCGCGCCATCGGCGTCGACATGACGCCGGCGATGATTTCGAGAGCGCGGAAGAACGCAGCCGAGGGAGACTATGCGAACGTCGAGTTTCGGCTCGGCGAGATCGAGAATCTCCCGGTCGCGGATCAAAGCGTCGATCTCATCATCTCCAACTGCGTGATCAATCTCTCGCCCGCCAAGCCTCGCGTCTTCGCCGAGGCGATGCGGGCGCTCCGTCCAGGCGGCCGCATGGTGGTGAGCGATCTCGTGCTCACGCGTTCGCTGCCCGATGAGGTGCGCCGATCGGTCGAGGCGTACGTCGGCTGTGTCGCGGGAGCGATGCGGGAGGAGGAGTTTCTCGCCGCGATGCGGAACGCTGGCTTCGACGAGGTCGAAATCCTGGAGCAGCGGGGGTATGCGACCGGGGGCACTGCGGCTCAGCCCGACGTATCCGCGGACGCGTGGAGCGCGGTCCGGTCGATCAAGGTGCGAGGCATGAAGCCGCGGCAGTGACAACACGGGCGCCCGCGCCGGACTATTCGTGAACCGAGGCGCCCCCGGATCCGTCGTAGACGACCACGCTGTGGACGGGGGCGCCGGAGCCCAGTTTCTCGCGTCCGCCCAGGGGCTCGATCTCCACGAGGAACGCGAAGCCGGCCACGCTGCACCCGAGCGCCTCGACCATCGCTCTCGAGGCCGCGGCCGTGCCTCCGGTCGCGATCACGTCGTCCGCGATCAGGACGCGCGCGCCGCGTGCGATCAGATCGCGATGCGTCTCGAGCGTCGCGCGCCCATACTCCAGCTCGTAGTCCTGTCGGATCGCCGCCGCCGGCAGCTTCCCCGGCTTCCGCGCGAGCACGAGGCCGGTGCCCCACCGCGCCGCGAGCGCGGCCGCCACGAGGAATCCGCGCGCCTCGATGCCCAGAACGAGATCCGGCGGGGCCGCGTCGAACGGACGCGCCAGCGCGCCGACCGTGCGCGCCCAGGCGCGACCGTCCGCCCAGAGCGGCGTGAGATCGCGAAAGAGAACGCCGGGCTGAGGCCAGTCCGGCACCGGCCGGATCCAGTCGGTGAGCGGCGCGTCGGCGTTGGTGGGCGGAGTCCAAGACACGCGCGGACCCTAGCAGGCGCGACCCTCCGCTACAATCGAGGCATGAGGATCGCGATCGGCGGCGCTTCCGGGCTCATCGGCACGGCGCTGACGCGCCACCTCACCTCTCAGGGGCACCAAGTGCTCCGGCTCGTGCGCCGCCCCGCTCGCGACGCCACCGAGGTCGGCTGGAATCCAGGCGCCGCCATCATCGACGCCGCCGCGCTCGAGGGCGTCGACGCCGCGGTCAACCTTTCCGGGAGCACCATCGCGCGCTGGCCCTGGACCGGGGGGCATCGCCGTCGCGTGCTCGAGAGCCGCACGCGCTCCACCGCGCTCCTCGCGCGAACCCTGGCCGCGCTCACGCCGCTCCCGAGCGTGTTCGTTTCCTTGTCGGCGGTCGGCTATTACGGCGATCGCGGCAGCGAGATCCTCACCGAGACTTCGGGCGCAGGCAGTGGCTTCCTCGCCGAGGTCTGCCGCGCGTGGGAATCCGCCGCGGATCCTGCCGCGGCCGCGGGAATCCGCGTCGCCACCCCGCGGGTCGGGGTGGTCTTGAGCGGAGACGGCGGCATGCTTCGGGTCCTCGCGACGCCGTTTCGCTTGGGACTCGGCGGACCGGTGGGCTCGGGACGTCAATACATCAGCTGGATCTCGATCGACGACCTCGTCCAGGTGATCGCGCTCCTGATCGAGCGGGACGATCGGAGCGGCCCCTGGAATGCGGTCGCGCCCCAGCCCGTTCCGCAGGCCGAGTTCGCGCGGACTCTCGGCCACGTCCTGCATCGCCCCGCAATTCTCCCCTTCCCCGCGTTCGCGGCGAGGTTCCTGCTCGGCGGCCTGGCCGACCTGCTGCTCGAGGGCCAGCGCGTCGAGCCGGCGCGCCTTCTCTCGTCCGGCTTCACCTTCCGCCACCCCACCCTCGAGACGGCGCTCGAGGCTGCGCTCCACCGCAAGAGGTAGGTGTATCCTCGAATCATGGCGAAGAAGCGGCTCATCGTTCTTGGAGGAGGGTTCGCGGGGCTCGACGTGGTCCGCTCCGTGGCGCGGTCGAAGGCGGCGCGCGAGACCTACGACACGCTCCTCATCGACAAGGAGAACTTCTTCCAGTTCAATCCGCTCCTGCCGGCGATCGCCGTGGGCTCCGTCGAGACGCGCCACATCGTCTACCCGCTTCGCGAGATGGCGCGCCACCGCCACATCCGCTTCCAGAAGAACAAGGCCATGACCATCGACCTCGAGCGGCGCGAGGTGCGCCTCCACAACGATCTGGTCGAGCCGTACGACACGCTCGTCATCTCCATGGGCAGCGTGACCAACTATTACGGCGTGCCGGGCGCGCCGGAGAACACGCGCCCCTTCAAGACGATCGTCGACGCGATGACGCTCCGCGCGCGCTTCGTCGAGCTGTTCGAGATGGCGGAGCAGGCGGAGACGCGCGAGCAGCGCCGCCGTCTTCTCTCCTTCGCCATGGTCGGAGGCGGCGTCACGGGGGTCGAGGTCGCGGCGGAGCTCGCCGAGATGGCCCGCGAGACGCTCCTCCCGCGCTATCCGAGCCTCGCCGCGGACGACATCACGATCACAATCTACGAAGGCGGCGATCGCGTCGTGCCGACCGCGCGGCCGGAGCACTCCGCGTACATCCACCGCTACCTGACGAAGCATGGCGTGCGGATCGAGCTCGGAGCGAAGGTGGAGCGCGTGGAGCCGAAGTGCCTTCACTTCGCGGGCGGAACCACCGCTCCCGCGTTCACGATCATCTGGACCGCCGGCGTGCATCCGCCGGAGCTGGTGCGCTCGCTGCCGCTCACGCACATCGCGGACGGCCGCGTGCGCGTCGATCCCTATCTCCGCGCGCTCGATCCCGCGGGGTGGCCCGTCGAGGACCTCTACGTGCTCGGCGACTGCGCGGCGTCGCCGACCGAGGGCGGGCGGTGGCAGCCGGCGCTCTCCCAGACCGGCATCGCCATGGGGAGCTACGTCGGGGAGTGCCTCGTGCGGCGGGCCGAGGGAAAGCCACTCCGCACGTTCCAGTTCAAGGACGCCGGCTACATCATCTCGCTCGGCAAGCACAGCTCCGTCTTGGACCTCTTCGGGATTCCCCTGTCCGGAAAGCTGGCCTGGCTCCTCTGGGCCGGCGCCTACCTCGTGAAGATGGTCGGGTTCCGGAAGCAGGTGGAGGTGGCGTTCGACCAGCTGACCCATCTGGTCTTCGAGCACGACACGTCCCAGATCCTGAACCGCCGCCAGGTCTTGACCGATGAGGAGCTGAATCTGTCCCTGGGCGGCGAAGAACCCTCTTCGGAGCGAATCGGAACCCGCCGCCAGGCATCGTGACGTAGTGAGGGTCCGTCTGTAACAGAACGTGGGTCGGCTGGACTCAACCATCGTTCGAGTTGCGCCGGAGGGACCCGACGAGTACGTTCAGGGGTAACTTCAGGGGGAAGCCGGTTTTACGGGGCCTTCGCCCCTCACAGGTCAGGAGGACGACGATGCGACGAGTTGTGGGTGCCCTCATGATGACGGCGCTGCTCGCGATGAACGGAGCGGCGGTCGCGCATGACGGGGAGCACGCGGCCGGCAAGGCGATGACGGCGGTCGGCGAGATCGTGGATACGGGCTGTTATCTGAGCCATGGCGCCTCGGGCGCCAAGCATGCCCAGTGCGCCCAGCTCTGCATATCGAAGGGAATGCCCATGGGCCTCCTCACCGCCACGGGCGATCTCTACCTGCTTACCCCGCCGCACGACACGATGACCGCCTACAAGAAAGCGAAGGACTGGGCGGGCAAGAAAGTGGAGATCTCGGGCCCGATGAGCGAGCGCAACGGCATGAAGTCGATCGAGGTTGCGTCCGCGAAGCTGGCCCCGGCGTAACAACCGCATCGACGATGAAGCTTCGCGTCATCGCACTGGCCTTGGTGGGAGCCCTGATCCTCGGGATCGGGGCTCTCGCTTTTTTGACGCGCGCGCAGCTCACACCCGTCGAGCGGGGCCGTCGCCTCGCTGAAGCGACGGGATGCTTTGCGTGTCACGGCGCCGAGGGGATTCGCGGCATGGCGAATCCAGGACGCGACGAGAAACAGGTCCCCTCGTTCGAGGGCACGCTCATGATGTACGCGAAGAACACCGAGGAAGTGCGCGAGTGGATCCGAGACGGCGGGACGAAGGCTCGGCGCGAGGACCCCGACTGGCAAGCGGAGCGCAAGCTGGGCGTGGTGCGCATGCCCGCGTTCGGCAAGCGCCTCAGTGCCGCCCAGATCGAGGACCTCGTCGCGTACGTTGTGGCCGTGGGAGGCCAGAACGCTCCGGACGACTCCCTCGCATCGCACGGTAAGGATCGCGCCGACGAGCTGGGGTGCGTGGGATGCCACGGTCCGGGTGGACAGCTTGCGCGCGCGAATCCCGGATCGCTCAAGGGCTACATTCCGCCCTGGGACGGGG
>DASTKC010000023.1:0-6297 GCA_035716085.1 Candidatus Eiseniibacteriota bacterium
CCTCACCGCCGCGCACCGCACGCTCCCCTTCGGCAGCCGTGTGCGCGTGACCAATCTCGAAAACGGTCTGAGCGTCGTGGTTGAGGTGAACGACCGGGGACCATTCCGGAAGGGGCGCGTCATCGACGTGTCGGAGGAGGCCGCTCGCGAGCTGGGCTTCTATCGCGCGGGAACCGCGCGCGTGCGCGTGGAGGAGCTGGCCAGCCGCGAGTAGTGAGCTCGTTCGTGGAAATGAGGAGCCCCGCGGACTTTCGGTCCGCGGGGCTTTGTCGTCTCGCCGCGCTCGCCGCGCGGTCATCGTCTCATCAGCCGTTGCCGTTCTCCGTCTGAGTCGGCTCGGCCTCCTTTGCGGGCTCCGTGCCCTGCTCGCCAGTACCCTGCGCCGGCTCGGTGATGCCCTGCGTTTCGGTACCGGTCTGCTGCTCGACGCCCGTCTTTTCCTCGACGCTCGTCTTCTCCTCACCGCCCACCTCCGGCCTCCCCACCTCGATGAAGACCCACACGCGCTGCCACTGGCCCCGGCCGTTCGTCGCCGTGACCGCGAGTCCGACGCGGTCGGCCTTGGTGCGCAGCGGGACGCGATAGACGCCGCGCCACGCCCTGGCGTCCATGTCATACGTGAGCGGCGTCTTGTTGAGGCCGTCCGACATGATCATCCCCGTGATGTCCGTCGAGCCCTGCGCCGTGATCTCCACGACCTGGCCCCGATCCGCAACGAGCGCGGAGGCGCTCGCGACCACATCCGGAGGCAGCGAATCCGCCGCCATGGGGAGTCCTTCGTTCTGCTCGGAACGGGGCGTCGTCTGTACCATGCTCGCCGTCGTTGCCACCGGTTGCTGCAGCACATCCGCTTCCAGCTTGCTCGTGTCGCTCGCCAGCTTCTGATGCTCCTGCTTGCCGCAACCCATCGTGAGAAACGCCACCGCCACCACCGCCACGAGACCCGCCTGCTTGCCCTTCATGTCCTTCTCCCGTCCGGATCAATCCGCCGGTGTCGGGCAGGTCGCCGGAGCCTGACCCGAGCCGCCTGGTGGTCGGCACATGCCCCGTGCACCAGGACCGGGAGGGCGGGACTTGTTGCCGCCGCTCGGGACTGGCCTAGATCAAGCAATGGGCCAAATGGGGATGCGATTGGAATCAAATGACTTAGCTGTTTGACAAGCGCGAGGGAGGCTGCGAAACGTGTCTAGATTGACACATAGCCTGCGTCGGAGCAGGCTCTTAGAGGACTCAATCCAATGCATCTCAAGCCGATAAGAGAAACTGTGGAAACTCTGACACGCCTTCGCCGCGCACTCCTCGGGGCCGGGCTCATCGTGGCGGCCGTGCTCCTGCGTGCGGTCGCGATAGCAGCTCCGTTCGACGCACGTGTGATCTGGACGCACGGAGACCGCGCCTACCTCGTCGCGCGCGATTCCGTGTGGGTCACGGCAGGCTCGAGCCTGCGGTTCTTCGACAAGAAGAAGGAAGTCGCCTCGAGCGTTGTTGTTGCGATCGAGGACGTGGCGCTCGTTGTGGTGAGGATCACATCGGGCTCACTCTCGCGCGTGAAGCACCTCGACCGACTTCGCGTGGACGCGGAGCGGCCGGTGGCGAGAACCGCGCTTCGAGTTGGGATTCCGTCGTCCAGACGCATCCAGCCATTCTTCGAATGCCAACCCAGGCTGAGCCCGCGCGGCTTCAGTGCAGACTTCTTCGATGGCCCGTTCCAGGGATTCAGTCCCCATGGCATGAACCTCCCTGACTCGCTCTATCTTCGCGAGTTCGACGACGCGGCCGATGAGGAGATTGCGCTGGAACGCGGCGAGATCGACGCTGCGATCTTCTGGCCTGGGGAGGCGTCGACTCACATTCGCGAAGCAATGACATGGACGGGAACGCCCAGGTTGGTCCGGTCCACAGGGGTCATCGGCGTTCGAGCCAAGAAACCATGGTCCTTGCGTGAACTCTCGACCGGGCGTCTTCCCAAAGGGGCGGAGGAAAAGCTCGCCCGCCTCAACGCCGATGTCTTTCGGGGAGATCTCGTCCCGATCCATTACGCGAATGCCGAGTCCCTGGCAGCATGGTCCTTCGAGGTCGACCCTAGGCTTCCCGGGCGTGAGCTGATTCAGCGGGCACTCGACCCCTCGGCACATCTCCCTAGCGGAACTGGCACTGCTCTTCTCACCTATTTCGACGAGCCAACTCACCCAGGGTTCGGCAGCGATGCCCTGCCCGAGCCTGAGCTATGGCTGTTCCTCATCGGGTGCCCGGTCCTGAGCCGGCCCGAGCTCCGCCCCTATCTGGAGTCCATTGATCTCTCAGCGATCGTGAACGGCTTCCATTGCGATATCAGGGTGCAGAAGCCATGAGATCCCTGCGCACGCGACTCATCCTGGGAATCGCCCTCGTCGCGATCGTGCCGCTTGGGCTCGCGCTCGTGCTGATGTCCAAGCGCGTGGAGACGATGGTTCGCGAGGAATCAGGACGACGTCTCGAGACCGGCGTCCGCGCGCTTCAGGCGGAAATGAGGGAGCGCCTCCACGGGACCGAGGCCAAGCTCGGGATCCTGAGCCGCGATCCCCTCCTCCGACGGCTCTACCTCGTTCGGGCGGGTAGTGCACGCGAGCTGGGCGACTATCTCGCGGAGCGCCGCATCCTTCTGGATCTGGACTATCTCGAGGTCGACGGGCTCGACAGCATCCCCGTGGCCACCGCGACCGGATCCCCAGCCGATTCGACGCTCGCGGTGAAGCTCGATCTGACGAGTCCCATCACCTACGACAACCACTGGGTGGGCACGCTTCGCGGCGGCGTTCTCCTGGATCGCGATTTCCTGATCCGCCTCCAGCAGCGCCGCGGGCTCGATCTCGTCCTCTTCGATCGTTCTGGCCGGCTGGCCGCCTCGACGCTCCGCGACACTTTGGAGCACACACTCCCACCCGAGGCTTCGCGCGCCACGATCGGAGACGGAACCTACTGGGGCCTGAGCGCTCCACTCGAGCTCGGCGCATCCGGCACCGTGACGCTCACCGCGCTCACGCCCACGACTCCGTCCGACGAGACGATCGCCGCGCTCCGCCTCACGGCTGTGCTCCTCGCGCTCGGCGGCATCGTGGTCGCGATGCTGCTCGGGTTCGTCTGGTCCCGCCAGGTCTCCCGCCCGGTCGAGCGCCTGGCGGCGCACTCGCGCCGCCTCGCGCGCGGCGAGTGGGACGAGCCGATCTCGCTCCACAGCGTGCGCGAGCTGGAGACCTTGGGCGAGGCGCTCGACCGCATGCGCGCGGATCTCGTGGCCTACCGGGAGAAGCTCGTCCTGAGCGAGCGCCACGCCGCGTGGAGCCAGATGGCGCGCAAGGTGGCCCATGAGGTGAAGAATCCGCTCACGCCGATCGCGATCTCCGTCGCGGACCTGAAGCGGAGCTACGACCTCCAGCGGCCCGATTTCCCCACCGTCCTCGATCAGGCCGTGCGGACGATCGCCGCAGAGGTCGATTCGCTGAAGCGGCTGCTTCAAGAATTCTCCGACTTCGCGCGCTTCCCCGCCCCCACGCTCGCGCCCGTGCAGGCCGGTGCGCTCCTCGACGACCTACGGGCGCTCTACGCGCGGGAGATCGAAGAGGGCCGTCTCGCCGTCTCAACCGCTCCCCCGATCACGCTGCGCGCCGACGCCGGACAGCTCCGGCAGGCGCTCGTCAATCTCGTGAAGAACGGCATCGAGGCGGTAAACGGCAGCGGCAAGGTCACGGTGGAAGCGAGGCCGGCGGGTCGGAGCGCCGAATTCACGGTCACCGATAACGGTCCCGGGCTCACCGCGGAGCAGCAGGCCGGGCTCTTCACGCCGGGATTCACGACGAAGTCGCACGGGAGCGGCCTCGGTCTCACCATCGTCGACCGCATCGTTTCCGAGCATGGCGGCACCATCGCGGTCCAGTCGGACGAGGGACGCGGCACCACGTTCGTCATTCGCCTGCCGCGCGAGGAGGCCTGAGCCATGCCGTCGATCCTGATCGTCGACGACGAAGCCAACATCCGCTCGAGCCTCGAAGGCGCGCTCTCGCGCGAGGGCTACGACACGGAGACGGCCGCGAGCGTCGCCGAGGCGCGGACGAAGCTCAAGGACGCGTACGACGTGGTCCTCCTCGACGTCTGGTTCCCCCGCGAGAGCGGGCTCGACCTCCTGGGCGAGATCGCGGAATCCGCGCCGGAAACGGTCGTGATCATGATGTCCGGCCACGCGTCGATCGACACCGCGGTCCAGGCGACGCGGCTCGGCGCGTTCGACTTTCTCGAGAAGCCGATCTCGCTCGAGCGCCTGCTCGTGCTCCTTCGGAACGCCACCGACTCCCTGTCGCTGCGCTCGGAGAATCGCCGTTTGCGGCAGGCGTGGGCGGACTCCATCGTCGGCGACTCCCCCGCGATCCGGGCCCTCATCAAGGAAATCCAGCTCGCCGCATCGAGCCATGCGCGCGTGCTGATCCAGGGAGAGAACGGAACCGGAAAGGAGCTGGTCGCCCGCGCGCTCCACGCCGCCGGACCGCGTCGCGACAAGCCGTTCGTAGCGGTGAACTGCGCGGCCATCCCCGAGGAGCTGATCGAGTCCGAGCTGTTCGGGCACGAGCGGGGCGCGTTCACAGGCGCCACGCAGTCACGGCGAGGGCGGTTCGAAGAGGCGCACGGGGGCACTCTCTTCCTGGACGAAGTCGGAGACCTGAGCCAGCGGGCGCAGACAAAGCTTCTCCGCGTGCTCCAGGAGGGTGAGTTCTTCCGCGTCGGCGGCAATCGCGCGATCAAGGTCGACGTGCGCGTGATCGCGGCCACGAACCGGGACCTCGCCGAGCTCACGCGCGCGGAGTCCTTCCGCGAAGACCTCTACTTCCGCCTCGCCGTCGTGCCGCTCACGGTACCGCCGCTCCGCGAGCGGCTGGAGGACATCCCCGTGCTCGTCACGCACCTCGCGGCCGACGTGCTCCGTGGGACAGGCGGCCGAGGAAAGAGCTTCAGCCCTTCGGCGATCGAGCGCCTGGCGCGCTATCCCTATCCAGGAAACGTGCGCGAGCTCAGGAACGTGGTCGAGCGGCTGATCATCATGACGCCCAGCACGCGCATCGGAGCGGACGCGGTCGATCGCGTTCTTGGATCCGCGGTCGAGCCACACGGAGCCGACCACGACGACTCCCGCCTCGCCGAGCAAGTGCGTCGATTCGAGAAGGATCGGATCGAGGAGACGCTCCGCCTCGAAGGGGGCAACGTCACCAAGGCAGCCGCGCGTCTCGGCCTCGAGCGGAGCCACCTCTACAAGAAGATGCGCAAGCTCGGGATCGAATCCGCCTAGACGCCTCCCGCTGTCCCCCCCATCTCCGGTCCGGAACTTGCATTTTGCCCTCCCGCCGAGAGGGCTGCGTAGCGGCCCGCGCCGATCCATGCCGAAGGGGGACGCGTATCTCCCACATTCGGCACGAGTTCGCTCGACATCGATGGCCCCGGGGCCGCTGCGCCAAGCGCCCGGTCCTGGCGGACCCCGTACCCAATTGTTCCAAGGGGGACGTCATGAGAAGCCGATTCGAGGAATACAACGAGGACGACCATCTGGACGAACCGGTCACCATCACGGGTCGCCAGCTTCGTTCCCTCAAGCGCGCCGCCACGACCGGGTTGATCGCGACGATCCTCGCCATCATCGCCGTCGGACTGGGCGCTTGGAATCTCGTGCAGGCGGGCAAGAGCGGTCCGTCGGATCCCATGAGCTCGGAGCCGGCCGCGCAAGCTCAGCCTGCGCCGGCGGCCGCGGCGACCGACTCCGTGCCGTCGCCAGTGCCGACCCCGCAGCCAATCCAGACAGGTGCCGCTGCGACGCCCGCGCCATCAACCGCGCCGGCCGCCGCCACCGCGACAAAGCCGGCCGCCGCCGCAAAGGCCCCACAGCACGCATCGGCAGCCGCGCCGGCGAGGCATTCACGCTCGTCCAGGAGCGCGGCGTCGAGCGGCGAAGAGCCGGTGACCACGCCTGCGTTCTCACCGTCCGCGGCTCCGGTCTCGCCCGCGATGCCGATCCCGACCCCGGCGCCCTCGCCTGTCGCACCGAAGCCGGCGGCGCCGGACACGACCAAGCACTAGGCGCGCGGCCCACTCCGTACTCCGTGCTTGAGCAAGCCCGCGAGGCGGGGCTAGCATGCCCCATACACGGAGGGGCCGATGCCGATCGAATACGAGATCGACCATACCCGGCGGATCGTGATCGCGCGGGGGAGCGGTGTCCTCGGAGAAGAAGACTTCTTCGAGTACCAGAAGGACGTCTGGTCGCGGGACGAAGTCCGG
>DASTKC010000024.1:0-11845 GCA_035716085.1 Candidatus Eiseniibacteriota bacterium
CGATATCCCAAGGACTCGCTCTCGGTCGTGCTTTTTGGGGACGACGCGTGGGAGGTGAAGATCCGCGACATCGCGTACGCGACGGTGGGACCCTTCCACACGAACACGAAGGCGGGGCTCCAGCTCGCGCAGAAGATCCTCGCGAGGCAGAAGCACGTGAACAAGCAGATCTTCATGATCACGGACGGCAAGCCGTCCGCCATCTTCGAGAACGGGCGCTTCTACAAGAACGCGTTCGGCCTGGATCCCAGGATCGTGAACAAGACGCTGGACGAGGCGGTCGCCTGCAGGCGGAAGCGGATCCCGATCACCACGTTCATGGTGACGCAGGATCCATATCTCGTCCGCTTCGTCGAGCGGTTCACCCAGCTCAACAAGGGGCGCGCTTACTTCTCCGATCTCGAGGAGCTCGGCTCCTACCTCTTCGTGGACTACGCACAGAATCGGAAGCGGCGGGTGCAATAGCGGAGTCCGGCGGGGCGGCCGGCGCCTGCTCGGGCCACCATGGCGCGGAGAGCGGATCGTGTGGCGCGGGCGCTCGTTCAGGCTCCTCCACGCGAGTGCTCCGGTGAATGAACCTGTAAGAAAGGGACACCGCGAAAGCGTTCTCGCTCACCCCCTCGGAGCTCCCCAGGCGCAGCGTTCCCCCGACCCCTAGGCGATCGCCGAATCGGTACTCACCCCGCCCCACGAATCCCGGCATGTCTTGCGGGACCGCGGCCGCGCCGAGCCAGAAATCCATTCGTGGCCGCCGGAAGCCAAAGCCCATCTGCCCATATCCAGTGGTGAGGAGCGGCACCGCCTCGAAGTAGCTGAACTCGAAGTAGGTTCCCTTCCCGACCCGGATGTGACCGCTCCCGGTCTTGCTCAAGTCCACCTCCGGGAAATACTGGTCCCCTTTCACCAAGCCCCCGCCGATCGAGAAACTCGGCCAGTCGAACGACAGGTAGGGATTCACGTACCGGACGTCGTACGACGACTCGTACCCATGCCGTCCTGCGGCCGCGGGTCTCACGATCCCGGCGCGCATGCCGAGGCTGACCGGGGCCGTGAATTTGTGGCTGACCTCGGCGCCGACGTTGTCGTAGTCGATCTTCCGCTTGCTGATCACGCTGTTGTCGCATCCGCGGGTGACGTAGGCATAGGAACCAGAGCCGCCGGCGATACGCAGCGCCGTGACACTGCTGTCTGTGTGGCTGACCGCGAGCGGAGCCGCCGCCAGAGCGGCACTCAAGAGCGGTACGGACCGACGCATGCTGAGCTCACCTCCTCGGAGCCGGACCAGGCGGCTCCAAGCCCAAGAACGCGGGGACTCTCGTGAAACGCACAACGTCCCGCCGAGGTTCCCCCGCCTTGACGCTCCGAATGACGCATGTTCTACTCCTTCAACCACCTGAGGACGCCGCGTGACGCAGATCCCAGCCGAAGCGCCCGCCGCACCCGAGCCCGTGCCGCTTTCCGACGCCTACCGCGTGTGCGCGGACATCGTCCGGCGGCATGACGAGAATTTCCCGGTCGTGTCCCGGTTCATCGCGACGCCCCTGCGCCCCGCGCTCGCCGCGGTCTACGCGTTCGCGCGCCTTGCCGATGACGTGGCCGACGCGGCGGCGCCCTCCGCCGAGCGCCTCGACGGACTCGATCGCATCGAGGCCGCGCTCCTCGAAGCGCTCGACGGAGACCCGAAGGGTCCCGTGCTCACGGCGCTCGCCGACGCGGTGGACCAGCACTCGCTCCCGGTCGAGCCGTTCCTCGATCTCCTCGGGGCGTTTCGTATGGACGCGCGCGACGCCACGTTCGAGACCTGGGACGATCTCCTCGGCTACTGCCGCGGCTCGGCCAACACGATCGGCCGGCTCGTGCTCGCGCTCCACGCGATCGACGATCCGACGACGCTCGCGGAGTCGGACGACGTCTGCACGGCGCTCCAGCTCACGAATCTCTGGCAGGATCTCGCGCGCGACCTCGAGCGCGGGCGCGTGTTCCTCCCTCGCGCGGACATGGCACGGTCCGGGCTCGAGGCCGGCACGCTTCGTGATCCGGATCGGCAGGACGCGCTCACCCAGCTCCTCCGCGAGGAGTGTCGCGCGACCGAAGGCCTCTACGCCCGCGGCGAAGCCATTCCCACGCGCGTGCCGCGCGGGCTTGGGATCCAGCTCCGCATGACGCTCGCCGGCGGACGCGCCGTGCTCCGCCGCGTCGAAGAGCGCGGATGGCGCGTGCTGGTCGACCGCCCGTCGCTCGGCCAGGCCGATCGCTTGAAGCTCCTCGTGAAGGGAGTGTTCGCGTGAGTGCTCGGGCGGCCGAGTCCGTGGACGCGCGGTCCCGCTCGACCACACGACCGACCCCGCCCGGACGCCGCTCCCACTTTGGGGTCGCGTTCGCGATCCTGCCGGCGTCGCAGCGCGACGCCATTCGCGCCGTCCACGCCTGGAGCCATGCGGTGGACGACGCGGTCGACGAGGAGCGCGATCCCGAGCGCGCGCGCGATTCCGTGGAGCGCTGGCGGCGTGACGTGGAGCGTCTCTACGACGGTGCGGAGCCGGACGAGCCGGAGACGCGCGCGCTTCGGTCCCATGTCGATCGATTCCACATTCCGCGCGGTTACCTGGACGAGCTCCTCCGCGGCATCGAGATGGATCTGACGCATGCGCGCTACCACACGTTCCAGGACCTCGCGGGTTATTGCTACCGCGTGGCCTCGGTCGTGGGGCTCATCTGCCTTCGCATCTTCGGCGACGAGGAGGAGCGTGGGCGCGCGTACGCCGAGGATCTCGGCATGGCGCTCCAGCTCACCAACATTCTCCGCGACGTTGGCTCCGACCACGCGCGCGGCCGCATCTATCTGCCGGCGGAGGATCGCGAGCGGTTCGGCTACACGGAGGAAGCGCTCGGGCGCCGCGAGCGGAACGAGGCCTTCTTCGAGCTGATGCGCTTCCAGGCCGCACGCGCGAAGTCCTTCTTTGCCGCCGCGGACCGAGAGGCGCTGCAGCTCGATCGGAAGCGACTGATCGCGGCGGAGATCATGGGCCGCGTGTATCGCCGGCTCCTCGAGCGGATCGAAGCCTCGGGGTTCGACGTCTTCGCGAGAGAGATCCGCGTCCCGCGCATGGAGCGCGTCTGGATCGCCGCATCCACCGCGGTCGCGATCCGCGCGGCTCGGTGAGCACGCCTCAGAGCCGTCCGCAAACCGTGCGCCCCGTTCGTTCGCCGATCACGAATCCCGATGTCATCGTGGTGGGCGCCGGATTTGCCGGTGTGGCGGCCGCGACCGCGCTCGCCCAGCGCGGCGCTCACGTCCTCGTCCTCGAGACCCGGCAACGCCCTGGGGGACGCGCCTACTCCTGGACCGATCCCACGACCGGCGAAGTGCGGGACAACGGGCAGCACGTCCTCGCTTCTTTTTACGACGAGACCCATCGCCTGCTCGCCCGCCTGGGCACGGCGGACGCGCTCCAGGCCGATCACGCATTCCGGCTTCGCGTCGAGGTGCGGCTTCGAGGCGGCTACGAGCTCGCGTGCCCGTCATGGCCCGCACCGTGGAGCTGGGCCGGCGGCATCCTGGGAGCATCGGGATTGAGCCTACCGTCGCGCCTGGCCGCACTTGGACTTCAAGGACGGATCCGCTCGCTTCTCGCACGCAACGGATCGAGCGCCGACACCACGATTCAGAGCTGGCTGTCCGATCTCGGCCGCGGCACGGAGGATCTCGAAGGGCTGCTCTGGGCCCTCGCGATCTCCGCGCTCAACGACCTCCCGGGCGAAGCCTCGGCGACGTTGTTCGCGCGCGTCCTCGGCCGGCTCCTTGCGGCGCCGACGGAGCGCACCGGGCTTGCGATGCCGCGCCGCGCGCTCGGCGACTTGATCGCTGGGTACGAGGATTTCCTCGCACAGCGAGGCAGCGAGGTCCGGTATCGCACGACCGCGCTGGGCGTGCGGATCGATGGCGGCCGGGCCACGGGCGTCTCGCTCCTCGGCGGAACGCGCCTGGATGCCGGCGCGGTGATCCTCACGGTGCCGCACGAGCGGATCACGTGGATGCTTCGGCCCGAGTTCGCGGAACCGTATCGCGCCATCGCGGCCGTGCCCTGGTCTCCCATCGTCTCGACCATGCACGTCTTCGACCGGCCGGTGCTTCCCGAACGGATGGTGGCGCTCCTCGGAACGCGCACCCAGTGGGCGTTCGATCGCGGCGAGGCGGGAGCGGGACGGTTCCGGGTGGGAACCGTGCGGAGCGCCGCGTTCGCGGACGCGGAGCGCGACGTTGATGTCATCGCGCGCGAGGCGGAGGCCGAACTATTAGAGTCATTCCCGGCTGCGCGTGATGCGCGCCTCCTCGAGACGCGCGTGTACAAGGAGCGCCGCGCCACGATGCGATCCACGCCGGCGGCGCAGCGCGTGCGTCCCGTGGCGGAGACCGCGATCCAGGGCCTGTATCTCGCGGGCGATTGGACCGACACGGGACTCCCGCCGACGATCGAGGGAGCCGTTCTGAGCGGGCATCGCGCGGCCGAGCTCGCCCGATGAGCGCCCGCAACGCCACCGTGAAGCGCCCAACCGCGCCTCGTCCCAAGCGCATCCGTCCCGCGCTCCTCGCCTGGTACCGCGCGCAGCGCCGCGACCTCCCCTGGCGCCGTACGCGCGATCCCTATGCGATCTGGGTGAGCGAGATCATGCTGCAGCAGACGCGGGTCGAGACCGTGATCCCCTTCTACGAGCGCTTCCTCGAGCGATTCCCCACCGTGAACGCGCTCGCGAGCGCCCACGACGAGGACGTGCTCGCCGCATGGTCCGGACTCGGCTATTACCGGCGCGCGCGCGGGCTCCACGCCGCGGCATCCATCGTCGCGCGGGAGCACGCCGGCGTGCTTCCCATGGATTCCGAGCGGCTGCGCGCGCTCCCGGGCATCGGCGAGTACACCGCCGCCGCCATCGCGAGCATCGCGTTCGGACAGGAAACCGCGGCGGTCGACGGGAACGTGGTGCGCGTGCTCGCGCGCGTCCATGGGTTGCGCGGCAGCCGCGACTCCGCGCGTTTGAAGCGGGAGGTCACCCATCTGGCCACCGCCCTGGCCCGCGGCCCAGCGCCGGGCGATTGGACCCAGGCCGTGATGGAACTCGGGGCGGTCGTCTGCCTTCCCCGGCCGAAATGCGACGAATGCCCCGTCGCGCGCTCCTGCGACGCGCACCGGAGCGGCGATGCCTCGCGCTATCCGGCGCCAGCCAAGAAGCCCGACCCGCGCGCGGCGGGCGAGGTGCTCCTCCTAGCGCGACGCGGCCAGTCGATCTACCTCGAGAGAGCGGCCACTCCAACCGGCACGGCGTGGACGCTTCCGCGCGCCAGGACGCGCGAGGAAGCCGCGCGGCTCGGCTTCGAGCTTCGATCGGGCGATCCGCTCACGTCCTTCCGCCACCGCACGTACGCCGAAGATCTCAAGATCGAGGTCTGCGCGGCGAAAGCCGGCCGGCGCGGCGCCCAGGGGCGGTGGTTCGCCCCGGATGCGCTGGACCGGCTGCCGTTGCGTGCTCCTACCCTCAAGGCCATCAAGAGGTTGCGGCTGCTAAGTTCTTGATTTTTCAGGCGTTTC
The DNA here is from genome assembly GCA_035716085.1 of Candidatus Eiseniibacteriota bacterium. Taxonomy (GTDB): domain Bacteria; phylum Eisenbacteria; class RBG-16-71-46; order SZUA-252; family SZUA-252; genus WS-9. Next base: position 5,586 of record DASTKC010000024.1, read on the forward strand.
GGGGTATACTTGGTGTGTCTTCGCATCCTTGCGGTTCGACGCGCCTTGGGGACTCGATGCGCCACGCTGCTCCTACTCCGCTCCTCCTGTTGGCGCTAATAGCCGCCCCCCTTTCGATCGCCTTCGTATCCACGGCGCACGCTGCCCGCTCCGTCGCTCCTTCGCTGACCCGGCCCATCGATCCAACGCTCCCCATCCATCAGCGCTTCCTATCGAAGGACGCCCATGGAGCGCCGATGGTGGATCTCATGATCGAGGGGGACATCGCGCCGGGACTTCTCCGCGCGCGCGGCATCGAGGTGAACACGGTGGTCGGACGTCGGATGACCGCACGCTGCCCCCTCGGCCTGTTGCCTGCGTTCCTCGCCATGCCGGGCATTGATCGCGTCGAGGTCTCGGAGCGCTGCGAGCCCACGCTCGACTCCATGGCCGTCGAGACCGGCATCGCCACCGTGCGCACGGTCACGCCACCGACGATCACGGGGCAGACCGGTGCAGGCGTCCTGATCGGCATCGTGGATACCGGCGTCGACCTCACCCATCCCGACTTCAAGAACGAGGACGGCACGACGCGGCTCGTGTCCGTGTGGGACCAGACGGTGGCCGGCACGCCGCCGGCAGGGTTCACCTACGGCACGGAGTGGTCGCACGCGCAGATCCAGTCCGGAGTCGCGACGGAAGTCGACGACGAAGGGCACGGAACCCATGTGCTCGGAATCATCGGCGGCGATGGAAGCACGACCGGCAACGGCCAGCCCGCGTTCCGCTATGTGGGCGTGGCACCTGCCGCTGACCTCTGCGTCGTGAAGACCGACTTCGGCACGACCGACATCGTCGACGGCGTCGCCTACATCTTCCAGGTGGCCGCCGCGCGGGGACAGAAGGCGGTCGTCAACATGAGCCTGAGCTCGCAGGCAGGGCCGCACGACGGCACCTATGCCTTCGACACGATGGTCAACGACCTCACCGGGCCGGGAAAGATCGTCGTCACTTCCGCCGGGAACCAGCAGACCGCCGCCATCCACGCGCAGGCGGCCGTCGGCGGCTCGCCCGTGACTCTCTCGATGGTGGTTCCGTCCTACACGAGGAACTCGGGCCCCGCGAACGACTACCTCCTGTTCACGGGCTGGTACGAGGGGGCGGATCAGATGTCGATCACGGTCATCAGCCCGAACGGGAATACGGTGGGCCCGGTGACTCCGGGCACGGACCACAGCGACAACAACACGCCGGACGGCAACATCACGGTCTTCAACGGCACCACGACCCCTTCGAACGGCGACCACGAGATCTACGTCCAGCTCTACGACTCGCAAGCCAACCGAGCCCCCGCGACCGGCACATGGCAGTTCGTGCTGACGCCGATTTCGATCCAGTCGACCGGACGATTCGACATGTGGCTCTACTCCAACACGCTCGGCCCGGGCGCCTCGTCACCACAGTGGGTGAACGGGCTCGCGCCCAACACCGTCGTGGGAACGCCCGCCAGCGCGGACTCCGTCATCGGAGTCGCCGCGCACGTGACAAAGAACTGCTGGGTGGGGTCGGACGGGATCGGGTACTGCTGGAATCCAACGCCCGCCATCGGATCGATCGCGTACTTCTCTTCCACCGGACCTCGACGTGACGGCGTCATCAAGCCGGACATCTCGGCTCCGGGATTCGGGGTGACGTCCGCGCTGTCCGCCGCCACCACACCGACGCCCGACCCGGCGCTCGTGATGCTGGACGGCAAACACTTGATCGAGGCTGGCACGAGCATGTCGTCGCCCATCGTGGCCGGTACGGTCGGGCTCCTCCTCGCGCAGCCCGACTGGGCGAACGCAAGCCCGTCCGCGATCAAGGCGCGCCTCAAGGCGACCGCGCGCGCGGACGCGTTCACGGGCAGCGTGCCGAACTCGGTCTGGGGGGCCGGCAAGCTGAACGCCGCTGCCGCACTCGCGCCGCTCTTCGCGCTCCACATCCAGCACCCGGCGAAAGGGCAGTACATTCCCCCAGGGAAGCCTGACTCCGTGCAGGTGGTGGTTGGCGGCGCCACCGCCGAGTCGGTGGCGTTCGCGCTCTCGCTCGACGGCGGAGGGACCTACCCGATCCCGCTCGGGACCCTCACGGCCGTGGTCCCCGGCCCGCCGCGTTCCCTGGCGTGGTGGGTGGACGGCTCGTATGCGACCAGTGCGGCCAAGATCCGCGGCATCGCGTATCGCGCCGGAAGCAACCTCACCGCCTACTCGGACAGCCTCTTCCTCATCGCCGCGCCCACCGCGGTCGAGATCGCGGACGCCACGCCCGCGGCCCGGTTCTCGCTCTCGCCCAACGTGCCGAATCCCTTCAATCCGGAGACGATGATCCGATTCGCCACGGCGAACGCGGGGCGCGTGACGCTGATCGTGTACGACATTCACGGGGCGCGCGTGCGCGCCCTGGTGAACGAGTGGATGCCGGCCGGGTCGTTCCGCGCGCGCTGGGATGGACGGAACGATCACGGGACGGCGGTCGCGTCGGGGGTGTATCTCTACGAGCTGCGCGAGGGCGGGAACCGGATCTCGAGGAAGATGAGCCTGCTGAAGTAACTCCGCGGCGCAGGGCGCGCCGCGATGACGCTAGATCCCGTACGCCTCCGGATCCCAGCGAAGTCCCAGCTCCGACGGCGGCGCCATGTAGCCCGCGAGCGCGGACGCGGCCACGACCGCCGGGCTCGCGAGATAGCCTTCCCCGCCGACGCCCATCCGGTTCTGCCAGTTCCGATTGAACGTCGTGATCGCGCGCTCGCCTGGTTCGAGCGAGTCGGGACCCTGACCGAAGCAGGGACCGCACCAGGACTCACGGATCTCCGCTCCGGCCGCCCGGAACACGTCCGCGATCGACTCTCCGCCGAGGCGCGGGTCGGGCCGCTCGATCAGCTTCTTCACCGTTCCGCTCCCCGGGAAGACGATGAATTCGACGTCGCGCCGAGCCCGCTCGATACCCGCGGTGCGTGCGCCGCGCAGCACGAGCGCCGCCTGGAGCAGGTCGTCGTAGCCGCCGTTCGTGCAGGAGCCGATCATCGCCTTGTGGAACGTGAGCCGCTCGGTCGCGACCTCTTCGGCTGGGAACGCGTTCCCCGGGCTGAAGGGCTTCGCGATCATGGGGGCAACCGAGGAGAGATCGAGCGTCTCGTCCAGCTCGTAGCGCGCGTCCTCGCCGGGGGTGACGCGCGGATACGGGAGCGGGAACCCGCGCGCCTTGTACCAGGCCTCGGTCACCGCGTCCTGCGCGAAGATGCCGTTCAGCGCCTCCCCTTCGGCCATCATGTTCGCGATCGTGTTCCGGTACGGGATCGGCAGCTCGCCGTTTCGATCCACGAACTCGACCGACATCCCCTGTGACTGCTTCACGCCCCATCCCTGGAGGAGCCGGAGGACGATGTCCTTCCCGCTCACCCAAGGCTTCAGCTTCCCGTTGAACACGACGCGGCGCTGCTTCGCCACCGTGACGAAGATGGTCCCCGTCGCCCAGCCAAACCCGAGCGTCGTGCTCCCCACGCCGATTCCCACGGCGCCGTACGCGCCGTACGCGCGGCTGTGCGAGTCCGCGCCCGGGTAGAAGCCGCCGGGGACGATCAGCCCCTGCTCCGGGAAGTAGAAGTGGAAGATGCCCGTGCCGGGCGACGCGTAGTAGGGCGCGCGGATGTCGTGCTTCTCCGCGAAGGCCTTCGAGATCGACGTCTGCTTCTGGTCCGCGTCCTTGCCGGTGAAGACGAAGTGGTCGTTCGCGACCGCGGCGAGCCTGGGCTTCACGTCCGGATCGCCGACGATCTGCTGGAACGTGTGGATCGCGAACGGCGCCGTGCCGTCCGAAGCGGGCAGGAGATCGGCGTAGACCTGGATCGTCGCGCCCGGCTTGACGTCGGCCTTCTTGTCGACGCGATGCGCCCAGAGGATCTGCTCGGTGGAGGTCTGGTAGCGCGCACGGAAGGGATCGGGGAACTCGACCTGCGGCTTCCGTCCACGCGCCTCGGCCATCTCGCGCCGGCCGACCGCGATGATGCCTCCGCTATGGCGGATCTCCTCTTCCTTCGCCGTGAGCGGCTTCGACTCGTAGCTCTTCCCCTGGGTCACGTTCCGGATCGAGCGGGACTCGACATCGAACTCCATCACGTCGCCATCGCGAGCGTCTTCCACCGCCTCGATGCACTGGACGACGTGGAGTCCCAGGTTGAGCGCGTTCCGCCGGAAGATGTCCCCCATGTTGGCGCCGCACACCACGACCATCGTGAGCCCTGCCTCGTCGGCGATCGCCTTCAAGCCGGCCGGTGACATCTCGCGCGAGGAGCCGATGGCGAATCGGTCGCCCGCAACAACGAACGTCTCCCCCGCGTGCACGCGCGCGCGGAAGCCGGGCATGAGATGGCGGAACGCGCCGGCCTTCCACCGCTCGTCGAGGGTCTCGAGGCTCTCGGAGACGCAGTCCTCGGCGGGGGTGATCTGATCCGTGTCGATGGCGTCGAGCTTCTTGCCGGGGCGCTTTGGATCCCAGAAGATGAGCGCGCGCCCGCGCACCGTTTGCTCGGTGCTCGCGCCGGCGGTCAGGTCCGTCGTGCCCCGACTCACGAAACCTCCTGCATCACGTAGAGACTCGAGAGGGTTTGGGGATAGCTCGCCACGTAGGTCATCCCATCCGGGGTCAGGCACACGTTGTTCACGCTCTGCACGCCGTGCCGCTCGCGCGTCTCGATCGTGAGCCAGAGGGTCTCCTCTCCGGTTTCCGCGTCGACGAGAAAGACCGGAGCGGGGATCGTACCCTTGTTATACGTGAAGAAGTGGGTTCCCTCCCGGTTCCAGCAGATCGGGCGGCGGCCCTCCACCGCCGGTCCGATCCTCCGGATGGAGCTTCCGTCGGTGGCCACGATCACCGTCCGGCGCTCGTGGTCCATTGCGAGGAGCTGGCGCCCGTCCGGAGAAATGGACCCGATCTGATGGAACGCCTCGTCGCGGATCAGATGCACCGTCTTCGTCTCGAGATCGTACCGGTAGAGGCGCTGTCCGTGTCCTTTCTCGGCAGCGAGCGCGATGAAGCCCGTTCCGTCTGGGAACCAGGTGGCGTTGGAGCATCGGAGCCCGAGGGTCGGCAGGGGCACGAGGGGGCCCGCCCCCGTCGGAAGGAGCGCGAAGTCGTCGTGCCGTCCGCTCTGTGTGATGAGCACCCACTGGAAATCGGGCGAAAGCCGCCAGCAGTCGCCGTCCCCCAATCGGATGGCGGGGGTGCCGTCGAGCCGGCGGATGTAGACGCCGGGGCCGCCACCGGTAACCCCCGATTCCCCGAAGAGGACCCACTCTCCGTCCGAGGAGATGTCGCGGACGAGTGACCAATCGAGCCAGGCGAGATCTCGCGTCTCCCCTCCATCTTTGGAGCCGCCTTGCATGCGCATCCGGGGAATCACCGACAGGCTCAGAAGGTCGCCCCGCGGCGAAACGTCCTCGACGGTGGTGTAGGTAGGCGCCTGGTACACGGGCTCGGTCGCGCCGTCGAGCGTCATGCGGTAGATCCCGGGCGAGCGCTCGTCTCCCGCGGCCGAGAACCAGATGGCCTGGCCCGACGGGTCCCAGGCGTGGCGCCAGGCGGTCCAGAAGTACTCGGATTGCGCGATCACGCGGTTCTCGAGATCGATCACCTTGAGGTAGCCTCCGTTGTCGGCGCGAACCGGGTGCTCGCGGAAGGCGATCATCGTTCCATCAGGGGACAACCTCGGATCGCTCATCCAGCCCTCCGCCTCGTGCAGGACGGTCCCGATTGGATACTCGAGCCGATACCTCCCGTCGATGGCGCGGAGCACGAGGAGCGAGCGGCTGTCCGGGCTCCAGTCCGCGCGCACAACCCGGTCGAGCATCTCGCGCGGCGTGCCGCCGATGAGCGGCACGCGGGCCAGGGTGCCCACGACGACGAACCCGCCGATGTCGCGGGGATTTTTCATCACGGCGACTTCGTCCCGCTTCGACACGGCGAGCACCTCGCAATCGCGCACGCCGAGCGGCCTCGTTTCCACGCTCCCCACCCGTGACAGGTAGAGCTGTGGGGGCCCTCCGTCCCACGAGGCGCTGTACACGACGGTCTGGCCGTCGGGGGTGAAGCGCGCTACTCCGATTTCCCCCTCCATGAAGGTGAGCCGGCGGAAGCGGAGCTCCGGACGGCGGATCCTCGCAGCGGGAAATTGCGGCGCTTCTGCCGCCGTGCGTGGGGCGAGCCTCCGCGCGTCCATGCCCGCCTCCACCACCTGGAGCGAG
>DASTKC010000025.1:0-2760 GCA_035716085.1 Candidatus Eiseniibacteriota bacterium
TGACTTAGTGGGCGGGCGGGAACGTGGCCTGGGAGAAGAGTTGGCCCTCGAAGAATGTAATCGACTTGCCCTTGGACCAATAGAACCAGCTCTCCAGGTTCTTGTCCCCATCCATAAAGGTCCGGACTTCCTCCGGATAGCCCTCGGTGGTCTTGGTCTTCGTGAGCTGCTCCTTCGCCCCGAGCCGGTTCGGAGCTGAATCCACCCACACCTTGAGCTGGGATCCAGTGCGCTGCTTCCCGTCACTCAGGGCCTTGTAGATGGTGTACTCCGCCACCGACTTGTCCTGTTGCTTCAGCTTGTTGTAGGCGGAGAAGAGCACCTGGTGCGCGTCCGCCGACTTGGGATCGATGGTCACCACCTTCTGCATGGCCTCGACCGCCCCCGGCATGTCGCCGGCCTGGAACTTGGTCTGGCCCTGGAGGGTGAGCAGGTCCTTGTTGTTCGGGAAGGCGGCGACACCCTGGTTGAGGATGTCGAGACCCTTCTTCGTGTTCTCGAGATTCAACTGGATGATGGCCGAGTTGTAGATCGCGTTCTCTTTGAGCGAGGCCCCCGTCGAATCGTTGGGCGCCTTGTTGTAGACCTCCATGTAGGCGGCCGACGCGCTGTCGAGAAGCGCCGCCCGAGTCGGTCCCTCGGACGGGGCGCCCTTCTGGTAGCACTCCGCGATGAGGGACAGGTACTGCACCGTCCCGGCCGCGTCGTACGCCATCGCGGCGCGATACGCCGGGATGGCTTCCATGAAGCGGCCGCTCCCGTAGAGCCGGTTCCCGCGCCCCATCGCAGCGACGCGCAGGTTGCGCGTGAGCTGCTCGTCGCCGGGTTTGAGCTCGAGGCCCCGCTGCGCCGCCTTGATCGCGTCGTCCGGGCGGCCGAGAAGGTCGTACGTGTAGCTCAAATTCTTGTAGGTATCGGGCGACGAGGGATCGATCAGCATCGCGAGGCCGAAGTCGTAGGAGGCCTCCGCGACCGCCGAGCCTCCCGTGTACGCCGGGAACACGGTCGTGTCGGTGACCGCGACGCTCGGATCGGCCGAGACCGAAAACGGCTTGTACGGGATCTGGATCGGATCCGCCCCCTGAGGAAAGTAGTAGACGGTGGACTGATCCGGGTAATACCAGAACTCCTGCATCTTCCCGTTCTCGGTGAAGCGGCTGAAGTCCCTGGGCTCCCCGCGCTCCTTCGCGACCGCGGCCTGCGGCGTCCCTTCGTCGGTCGTGCGCGCGTCGTCCTGCGCGATCTTGCCCGCGCGGCCCAGCGCCTTGATGCCCTGGTTGAAGAGGTCGGCGTAGAGCGCCTTCCGATTCTGCTCGATCTCGTCGGCGCGCTTCTTGTCCTTCTTGTCGGTGCAGACCTTGATGCCGATCTGGAATGCGCCGCCGGCGGACGCGAACTGACGAAGCTGCGACCTCGAGAAACCGAGGAGCGAATAGACCTGCGTGTTGTCCGGCTCCTCCTTGCGCGCAAGCTCGAGGTAGTGGGCCGCCTTGTCGTAGACCTTCTGCTGAACGTAGACCTTGCCGCTCGTGAAGTTGACGCCGGCCGAGGCCGGCTGGGCCACGAGGAGCGAGACGAGGCCGATGGCCACGAGCGCACAAACGATCCCGCGAGCGGGGATGAAACCCTTCATGAATGCCTCCATGAAACTATGTACCCGGTGAGGGGGCGACGCGTTCCAGCGGCCCATTTTCTCGTGCGATTCAAGCACAGGGGAGCGGCCTGTCAAGGGGTTGCAATTACAGAAGCTGCCTCGGGTCCACGTCCACGGCCACGTGCACGCCCGGAAGCTTGAGCCCCCGGATCGCCGGAATTCCCCGTTTCAGATGCTCCCGCAAGGACTTTCGGGAGGGGCTTCTAAGGAGGAGGTGCCATCGTTCCTTGCCTTGGATGCGGGAAATCGGCTTTGGTGCCGGCCCCAGGATCTCGACCGCCGGCTGGATCCGGGCCAGAGCCTTCCGAACTCGTTGCGCCGCCTCGACCACCCGGTCGAGGGTGGCGCCTCGGATCTCGACCGCGACCAGGTGCCCGTAGGGGGGATAGCCGAGCTCCCGGCGCTCCGCGGCTTCGAGCGCGAAGAAGGCCTCGAAGTCCTGATCCGCGGCGCAGCGAAGCGCGGGATGGTCCGGGTTGTAGGACTGCATGATCACTTCGCCCGGACTCTTTCCCCGGCCCGCGCGCCCGGCGACCTGGGTGAGGAGCTGGAACGTCCGCTCCGCCGCGCGGAAGTCGGGCAGGAAGAGCTGGAGATCCGCGACGATGATGCCCACCAGCGTGACGCCGGGGAAATCGAATCCCTTCGTCACCATCTGCGTGCCGAGCAGGAAGTCCGTGTCTCCCTGACGGAACGATCTGAGGATCCCGCCCGCCGCGCCCCGCTTTCGCACGGCGTCGAAATCGAGGCGCGCGAGCCGCGCGTGCGGGAACAGGCGCGCCACTTCGCGCTCGATCTTCTGGATCCCGACGCCCCCGAGCCAGAGATCGGACGCGCCGCACTCCTTGCACGACAGGAGGAGCCGGCGCGTGGCGCCGCAGTAGTGACAGCGGAGCGTCTGGTCCTCGGTGTGCACCGTGAGCGACACGTCGCACCGCGCGCACGACGCGACGGAGCCGCAGCCTCGGCACTGGAGCACGGTCGAGTGGCCGCGCCGGTTGAGAAAGAGGATCCCCTGCTCGCCCCGGACCAGCGTTCGCTCCATGGCGGTGAGGAGCGCGGGCGTGAGGTACGCCGATGAGGGCTGCACGGGGGGCGCTTCCGCG
>DASTKC010000026.1:0-3484 GCA_035716085.1 Candidatus Eiseniibacteriota bacterium
CCGCGCGAGCGCCATGCCCAGATACATGCCCATGTAGAGCGTGATGCCGATGGCGAGCACGAGTCTCCCGTGAAAGCGGCGGATCACGGGACCGACGTACAGGAACGAGATGATCCCGAGCACGCTCGACGCGGCGAGCGAATAGCGGAGCGTGTGGATGCTCGAGTGGAGGTGCTCCACCATGAAGACCGAGAAGAAGCCCCACACGATGTAGTTTGCCGCCACGAAGAAGAACGCGAGCGTGCAGAGGCGGAAGAGCCTCGGATTCTCGTAGAGGGAGCGGAGGTCGGCGGCGATGCGCGCGGCCCAGCTCTCGCGGGAGCGCGGTGCGACGGGCTCGCGTCGGACATCCCGAAGCGCAATCGTCGACACGATGAGATGGAGCGCCATCAGCCCGGCGCACGACCAGAGCGCGAGCCTCAACCCCGAACCGATCCCGCGCTCGAGCAGGCCTCCCGCGCCATAGCTCCCGAGGAGCCACCCCGTCGATTGCGCCATCAGCACGGACGCGAGCGCGAACTCCTTGCGGTCCGGTTTGACCAGGGTGGCGTAGGTCTTGATCGACGGCGCCGTGGTCCCGTAGAGGAGCGACGCCATTCCCACGAAGAGGAGGACGGAGAAACCGGTGTGGAAGGCGGGTATACCCAGGAGGGCGATCACGTAGCCGGTCAGACCCAAGAGAATGAACGGTTTCAGTCGCCCCGAGACGTCGGCGAGTCCCCCCCAGACATTGCTCGCGATCATGGCTCCGAGCGCGGGGAGCGCCACGACGAGCGCGACCGTGAGGTACGACGGTTCCCCGAGGGCCTTGCGGAGATAGAGCGGCAGATAGCCCTGGATGAGGGTGAGCGAAAGCCCCTCCAGGAGCGCGGTGAGCAGAATCAGGGGCGGCATGGTCGGGCGAGGCTAGCACGGTAGGCGGCGTGGAGTGACGGCGGCTGGGCCGGGCCCGCGTCGCTGGTGCGGCCTCGCTCGTAAGTGCTAAACTGGGCCGATCCTCGTTCCGGTTCCTCGCCGGCCCCTACGGCCCGCCTCGGCGGGCGGAGGCAATCCACCCATGTCGATCCCGCTTCGCTCGCGCTTGTCCTCGGCCTTCGCCCTGGTCGCGGCGCTTTCGGTTTCGCTCCTCACGCTCGCCGGCTGCGGCAATGCGCCTTCCGCCAAGACCGAGGCCAAGAACGCGGTCGCCACGTCGGCGCCGCCCGAGCGCGCGATCAACTTCAAGATCGGCATCATGACCGGCACCGTCTCCCAGGGTGAGGACGAGTTCCGGGCCGGGCAGATGGTCATCAAGAAGTACGGCGCGGATCACGTGCGCCACGTGACCTATCCCGACAACTTCATGAACGAGCAGGAGACCGTCATCTCGCAGCTCGTCGGTCTCGCGGACGATCCGGACGTGAAGGTGATCATCGTGGGCCAGGCGATCCCGGGCTCCATCGCGGCGCTCCGCAAGATCAAGGAGAAGCGCCCCGACATCAAGATGGCCTTCATCGAGGCGCACGAAGATCCGTCGATGGTGAACGAGGCCGCCGATCTCTCCATCCAGCCCGACCAGCTCGCGCGCGGGCGGACCATCGTGGAGGTCGCGAAGTCGATGGGCGTGACCGATCTCGTCCACTACTCCTTCCCGCGGCACATGTCGCAGTACCTCCTCGCCAAGCGGCGCGACATCATGAAGGAGGAGTGCGCGAAGAACGGGATCAAGTTCCACTTCGTGACCGCCCCGGATCCCATGGGCGAGGGCGGGCTCAACGCGACGCAGCAGTTCGTGGTCGAGGACGTGCCTCGGGAGCTCAAGCAGTACGGGCCGAAGACGGCGTTCTTCTCCACCAATTGCGGCATGATGGATCCGATGATCAAGACGGTCGTCCAGAACGGCGGCTACATCCCCGAGCAGTGCTGCCCCAGCCCGACGCACGGTTATCCCACCGCGCTCGGCATCGCGATCCCGGCGGACAAAGCCGGAGACATGGCCTACATCAACGCCGAGAACAAGAAAGTCATCGCCGACCACCACATGACCGGCCATTTCGCAACGTGGCCCGTGCCCGAGGTGATGCTCTCCATCCGCGCGATGACCGACCTCATGGTCGATTCCTACGAGGGCAAGGCCGACTACAAGAACCCGGCGACGGTGAAGCAGTACATGGAACAGGAGGCCGGCGTCCCGATCACGATCGCGAAGTACGATCCGGCCAAGGGCAACTCCTACCTGTTCCTTGTCAGCAACATCTACTACTAGCTCCGACGGCGGGGGCGACCCCGCCGCTTTGGGCACGACCGCCCTCGAGCTCCGAGGCATCACCAAGGAGTACGAGGGCGTTCGCGTTGTGAAGGGCGTCTCGCTCGCGGTTCGCGCGGGCGAGATCCACGCGCTCCTGGGGGAGAACGGCGCGGGCAAATCCACGCTGATGAACATCCTCTTCGGGATGCCGGTCATCCGGGAGACGGGCGGCTACACGGGCGAGATCCTGCTCGATGGCCGCCCGATTCGTTTCGGATCGCCTGGCGAGGCGATCGAGGCGGGGATCGGGATGGTGCATCAGGAATTCATGCTGCTTCCCGGATTCCGGATCGCCGAGAACATCAAGCTGAACCGGGAGCCGACGCGGCGGTCGCTCTTGTCGCGGGTGTTCGGGCGCGGATTGGAGCGGCTGGACGAGGGGCGCATGCGCGAGGACGCGCGGCGTGCCTTGGATCGAGTTGGCTTGACCATCTACGAGTGGCTGCCCGTCGCGGGGCTGCCCGTGGGCCACATGCAGTTCGTCGAGATCGCGCGCGAGGTGGACAAGGATCGGTTGCGGGTCCTCATCTTCGACGAGCCGACGGCCGTGCTCACGGAATCCGAAGCGGAGCGACTCCTCGCGACGATGCGGGAGTTCGCGCGCGCAGGCGTGGCCGTCCTCTTCATCACGCACCGACTCGAGGAGGTGCGCGCGGTCGCCGACCGTGCGACCGTGCTGCGCGACGGCGAAGTGGTGGGCGTCGTGGACCCCAAGACCACCACGGTCGTGCGGATCGCGGAGATGATGGTCGGGCGGCCGGCGGCGGAGGTGGCGGGCCGGCGCGTGTTCCCTGCCGGCGCCGAAGCCGCGTTGACGATCGAGCACCTGCGCGTCGACATGCCCGGCGAGCTCGTCGAGGACATCTCTCTGGTCGTGCGCCGTGGCGAAATCCTCGGGATCGGCGGTCTGGCCGGTCAGGGGAAGATTGGGATCGCGAACGGCGTGATGGGGCTCTATCCGGCGAACGGGCGCGTGGTGTTCGAGGGACGCGAGCTCGCGTTGAATCGCCCGCGCGAGGCGCTGGAACGCGGTCTCGCGTTCGTCTCCGAGGACCGGCGCGGCGTCGGCATCCTGCCCGACGAGACCATCGAGCTGAACGTGGCGCTGTCGGCGATCGAGGCGCAGGATCGCTTCATGCTGCCGGGCCCGATCGGCCCGCTGCGGCTGCTCGACGGCGCCGCGGTGCGCCGCCACGC
>DASTKC010000027.1:0-10381 GCA_035716085.1 Candidatus Eiseniibacteriota bacterium
CTTCGCTCTCCCCCAATCCGCTCAACCCGGGCGGCATTCTGCGGCTCACAACCACGCGCGACGGATTCGTTCGCGTGCGGATGTTCGATCTCCAGGGCCGGATGGTGCGCGTGCTCGAGGATCGTGCCATGGTGCCCGCGGGAGCGCATGACGTGCGGATCGACGGACGGAATACTTCCGGCCAGACGCTCGCGTCGGGGATCTACTTCTACCAGGTGGATACGGCGGAGGGATCGTTGAAGGGTCGGATCACGGTCCTCAAGTAGCCAAGGTCCAAGCCACAAACAAGAGAGGGCGGCCCGTCCTGGGTCGCCCTTTCACTTGCCCCGGGACAAGTTGCGGTGCCTGCTCCATTCAACTTGCGACGTCGCAAGCTGGTGCTACGAGAAGAGCGCCCGCATTCCTTCCCGCGCGGCGCCGATCCACGCGGAGGGCCAGAGGCCCGGCCAAAGTGTGGCCACCGCCGCGACCAAGAGGCAGATCGCCAGCGTCAACGGAACCCGGATCGCGGGCAGCGTCTCCTGCTCTTCCCTCATGTACATGAGCACCATGAGCCGCAGGTAGTAGAAGACCGAGATCGCGCTGTTCAGCACGCCGATCACCGCCAGGAGCACGTGCCCCGATTGCACGGCCGCGCCGAAGAGGTAGAGCTTCCCCATGAAGCCCGCCGTCGGCGGGATCCCCGAGAGCGAGATCATGAAGAGCGACAGGAGGGCGCCGATGACGGGATACCGGAACCCGATCCCGGCGTAGTCGCGGAGCTCTTCCCCGCGCTCCCCTTTGTGCTCGAGGAGCACGATCACCGCGAACGCTCCGAGATTCATCGCCACGTACGCGAACAGATAGAACACCGCCGCGGCCCCTCCGGCTGCTCCCCCAGCCACGATCCCGATCAGCACGTATCCGGAGTGCGCGATGCTCGAGTAGGCGAGCATTCGCTTCACGCGGGTCTGCGCGATGGCCGCGATATTCCCGATGGTCATGGTCAAAGCCGCGATCACGGCGAGAATCGTGTTCCACTCCGCCTGGATCGGGCCGAAGCCGATGAAGAAGGTCCGAATGAGCGCCGCGAACGCCGCTGCCTTGGGACCGGCGGACAGGAACGCCGTGATCGGCGTCGGCGCTCCTTCGTAGACGTCGGGCGTCCACATGTGGAACGGGGCGGCCGCCACCTTGAAGGCGAGGCCGACAAGGATCAGCGCGACTCCCGCGAACATGAGCCCCTCGGGCATCGTGGCCGAGCCGCTCACCGTCTCGGCGATCCGGACCAGGCTCGTCGTCCCGGTGGCGCCGTAGACGAGCGCGATGCCGTAGAGGAGGACGGACGACGCGAAGGCGCCGAGCAGGAAGTACTTCATGGCCGCCTCGTTCGACGCGTCGGAATCGCGGCGATAGCCGGCCAGGATGTAGAGGGAGATCGAGAGCACCTCGATCCCCAGGAACAGCGTGATCAGATCGAGGCCCGAGCCGAGGATCATCATCCCGGCGGTCGCGAAGAGAAGGAGCGCGTAGTACTCCGACGGCTCCACGTCCTCCTTCTTCAAGAACGGCATGGAGAGGAGGATCACGACCCCCGTGCTCGCCAGGAAGAGCAGGTTGAGCACAGTCGAAAGACTGTCCAGCACCACCATGCCCGAGTAGCCGACCTGGAACTGGCCTAACTGCGAGTAGGTCCGGATCATCGCGTAGACGATCCCCGCGAGCGCGAGCCACGCGGTGTGGTGCTTCTTCCCGTGCGGCAGGAGGAGATCGACGAGGAGGAGCAGGATCCCGAGGACCGAGACGATGATGAGCGGCTCGATCATGCCGAGCGGGGCGTCGATACCGAAGGGCATCTTCATCGGGAGCCTCCCTCGGCAGGCACGGCGGCAGGCCCGGCAGCGTCGACGGCCGGCACGGCTGCGTCGGCGGCCGGTTCAGCTCCACCCGCGGCAGACGCCGGGAGCGCCTGCCCCGGCTTGTCCACCTGCGCCATCGTGCGCCCCATCCGCGCGACCAGGTCCGCCACCGATCCGTCGAGCTTGCGCAGGAACGGGTTCGGGTAGACGCCGAGCCAGAGGATCATCAACAGCACCGGCGCCAGCGTCCAGAACTCGCGCGGCGAGAGGTCGCGGAGCCCGCGGTTCTTCTCGTTCGTCACAGGGCCGAACATGACCCGCTGGTACATCCAGAGGAGGTACACGGCCGCGAGGATCACCCCGGTGGCGGCGATCGCGGCCACCTTCGGATGCACGCGGAACGCGCCGAGCAGGATCAGGAATTCGCCGATGAACCCGTTCAGCCCCGGCAGTCCCAGGCTCGAGAGGCAGATGATCAAGAAAAAGGCCGCGAACCAGGGCAGGATCTCCGCGATGCCGCCGAACTCCGATATCTCGCGCGTGTGCCTTCGCTCGTAGATGATCCCGACCGCGAGGAACAGAGCCCCCGTCGAGAGCCCGTGGTTGATCATCTGGATCACGCCCCCCTGGAGCCCCTGCGTGTTCATCGCGAAGAGCCCGAGCATGACGAAGCCGAGGTGGCTGACCGAGGAGTAGGCCACGAGCTTCTTCATGTCCGGCTGCACCATCGCGACGAGCGCCCCGTAGATGATCCCGATCACGGCGAGGAGGATCATCAAGGGGGCCAGCTCGTGCGCCGCGTCCGGGAAGAGCGGCATCGCGAAGCGGACGAAGCCGTACGTCCCCATCTTGAGGAGCACGCCCGCGAGGATCACCGAGCCCGCGGTCGGCGCCTCCACGTGCGCGTCGGGCAGCCACGTGTGGAACGGGAACATCGGCACCTTGATCGCAAAGGCGAGCGCGAAGGCGCCGAACAGCCAGAGCTGCGCCGGATGGGAGAGCGGCGTGTTGTAGAGTCGCAAGAGGTCGAACGTGAACTCGCCGGTCGCGGCGTGGAACGAGAAGTACAGGTAGAGGATCGCCACCAGCATGAGGAGGCTCCCGGCCACCGTGTAGAGGATGAACTTGACGGCCGCGTAGACGCGCCGGGGACCGCCCCAGACTCCGATGATCAGGTACATCGGGATCAGGACCGCCTCCCAGAAGACATAGAAGAGGACCAGGTCCAGCGCGGCGAAGACGCCGATCATTCCCGTTTCGAGGGCGAGGAGCGTCGCGTAGTAGGTCTTCACCCGGTTCGTGATCGCGCCGAACGACGAAAGGATCGCGATCGCCGACAGGAACGTCGTCATCACGATCAGGAGCGCGCTGATCCCGTCCACGCCGAGGAAGTAGGAGATGCCGAGATTCGGCACCCACTCCTTACGCTCCACGAATTGCATCCCCGAGCGGGCTCCATCGAGCATGGTGATCAAAGGGATCGAGAGCACGAACGTCAGCACCGACACGAGGAACGCCGTCCCGCGCACCGCGCCCGGCTTCGAGGACGGGATCATGAGGACGAGCGCCGTCCCCACGAGCGGCAGGAAGATGAGGAGCGAAAGGATCGGCATGCCGAGGATGGTCAAGGTCCCGCTCATCGAAGCGCCAGGTAGCCGAACACGACCACCAGCCCCAGCGTGATGACCATGGCGTAGACCTGCACCGAGCCGGTCTGCGCCTGCCGGAGGAGTGCGGCTCCGCGCTCGATCTGCCGTCCCACCCCGTTCACCGCGCCGTCGATGACGGCGGCATCGAACTTCTGCCAGAGCGCGATCGAGCCCCGCCGGATCGGCTCCACGATCTTGTCGTTGTAGACCTCGTCCACCCAGTACTTGTTGAAGACGAGCCGGTAGAGCCCGCGCATCTGCTCCGCGAGGCGCTTGGGCGCTGCCGGATCGACCATGTAGAAGCGATACGCGAGGAAGATCCCCGCCGCCGCCACCGCGAGCGAGATCACCATGAGCGCGATCTCCAGACCGGAACCCCCGTGCTCGGCGCCGTGCGCCGCCGCGGCCCCGCCGGCCACATGCGTCACGTCCGCAAAGACAGGAGCGAGGAACTCCGAAAGCCTCTGCCCACCTTCCACCAGCGGGATCTGGATGAACCCGCCCACCACGCTCAGCACCGCGAGGATCATCAGCGGGATCGTCATGCTGTTCGGCGACTCGTGGAGGTGATGCTTGGCTTCCTCCGTCAGGCGCGACGGGCCGTGGAAGGTCATGAAGTAGAGCCGGAACATGTAGAACGCCGTCAGGAACGCTCCGATCACGCCCACCGCCCAGAGAATGGGTCCGCCAGACTCCCATGCATGGAACAGGATCTCGTCCTTCGAGAAGAAGCCCGCGAACGGGAAGATTCCGGCGATCGCGAGCGTCGCGATCAGCATTGTCACGTGCGTCTTCGGGAGCGCCGACTTGAGGCCGCCCATCCGGTCCATGTCCTGCTCGCCGGAGAGCGCATGGATCACGCTCCCTGACCCGAGGAAGAGGAGCGCCTTGAAAAAGGCGTGGGTCATGAGATGGAAGATGCCCGACGCGAACGCGCCGACGCCCATGGCGAGGAACATGTAGCCGAGCTGGCTCACGGTGGAGTAGGCGAGCACCCGCTTGATGTCCTTCTGAAGGAGCCCGATTGTCGCCGCGAAGAGCGCCGTCGCTGCGCCCACCACCGCGACGACCATGAGCGCGGCCGGCGCAAGGGTGTAGAGGATGTGGCAGCGGGCGATCATGTAGACGCCGGCCGTCACCATCGTCGCGGCATGGATCAGGGCGCTCACCGGCGTCGGACCTTCCATGGCGTCCGGAAGCCAGACGTAGAGCGGGATCTGGGCCGACTTGCCGGTCGCGCCGATGAAGAGGAAGAGTGCGATCGCGGTCGCCATGGTGCTTCCCGGCATGAGCCGGCTCGGCGCCTCGGCGAAGACCCGGCCGAAGTCGAGCGTCGTGAACGAGACGAAGATCAGGAACATCCCGATCATGAAGCCCCAGTCGCCAATCCGGTTCACGACGAAGGCCTTCTTCCCCGCCGATGCCGCCGAGGGGCGCTGGTACCAGTAGCCGATCAGGAGGTACGAGCAGAGCCCGACCCCTTCCCACCCGAAGAACATGAGGAGGAAGTTGTCGGCCATCACGAGCACGAGCATCGAGAAGGTGAACAGATTCAGGTACGCGAAGTAGCGGCCGTACGCCTTCTCGTGTCCCATGTAGCCCGTCGAGTAGACGTGGATGAGGAAGCCCACGCCGGTGACGATCAGGACCATCACCATCGACAGAGGATCCAGGAGCAGGCGCACCGGGACCGAGAGATCGCCCGAGTCGACCCACGAGAACGCCTGCTCCAGGTGGTAGCGCTGGTCCGGCGGGAACTGGAGGAGCGCCTGGAAGCAGCCGAGGGCGATCACGAACGCGAGCCCGACCGTACCCGTGCCGATCGCGCTCACCGCCTTGCGCGGGAGGCGCCCGGCGCCGAGCCCGTTCACGATGGCGCCGATCAGCGGGAGCGCCGGAATCCAGCCCAGGTAGTCGAGCACCGTTATCCTCGCAGGAGGCGGACGTCGTCGACGTTCGCCGTATCCCGGTTCCGGAAGATCGCGACGAGGATGGCGAGTCCCACGGCCACCTCGGCCGCGGCCACCGCCATCACGAAGAAGACGAAGATGTGGCCGTCCATCGAGCCGTGCTGGCGTGAGAAGGCCACGAAGCTCAGGTTCACCGCGTTCAGCATCAGCTCAATCGACATGAAGATGATGAGCGCGCTCCGCCGCACGAGCACACCGACCACGCCGATCGTGAAGATGATCGCGGCCAGGACCTGGTAGTAGACGAGCGGAATGATGGGAGCCGGGGTCATCCGAATTTCCTCTTGGCCAGGACCACGGCTCCGATCACCGCGATGAGCAGCAGGATCGACGTGATCTCGAAGGGATAGAGCCAGACCGTGTAGAGCACGCGCCCGATCGCGGCCGGAGAGCCAAAGCCCCGCGGCACCGTCGGCACGGCGCCCATGCTGCCCGCCTCCACCTGCGGCGAGAGCACCGTCCAGAGCAGCTCCACGAAAACCACGATCGCGAACAGGATGCCGAATCCCTTCGCCGCGCCCCTCGTGAGGAGCGGATTCTCACCCTTCAGATTCAGGAGCATGAGCACGAAGAGGAAGAGCACCATGATCGCGCCCGCGTAGACGAGCACCTGGAGCGCCGCCAGGAAGGACGCGTTCAAGAGGATGAAGAGCCCCGAGACCGAGAGGAGCACGCCCACGAGCATGAGGGCGCAGTGCACCGGGTTCCGGTGGAAGATCACCCCGAGGGAGCAGCCGATCGCGATCCCCGCGAACATGGCGAAGAGAAAGGCGGAGATCAGCATCGCGCGCTCATAGGGCCACCACGATCGCGGTCACCACGAGATTGAGGATCGACGCGGGCAGGAGCACCTTCCAGCCGAAGGCCATGAGCTGGTCGTATCGGAGCCGCGGGAACGTGGCCCGGAGCCAGATGAAGAAGAAGAGGAACGCCGTGAGCTTGATCAGGAACCAAACGGGCCCTGGGAGCACCGGTCCGTTCCACCCTCCGAGGAACACCGTGATCGCGACCCCCGAGACCACCATCATGTTCGCGTACTCGCCGAGGAAGTAGAACGCCCACTTCATGCTCGAGTACTCGGTGTGGAACCCGGCCACAAGCTCGGTCTCGGCTTCCGGGAGATCGAAGGGAGCGCGGTTGGTCTCCGCGATGCCCGAGATCACGTAGATCGCGAATCCAAAGAACTGGGGAACGACGTACCACATGTGGGCCTGCTGGCGCGCGATCTGCGCGAGACTCAGCGTCCCCGCGAGGAGCACGACCGAGACCAGCGAGATCCCCTGGGCCAGCTCGTAGGAGATCATCTGCGCCGAGGACCTGAGCCCCCCGAGGAGCGGGTACTTGCTGTTGGACGCCCAGCCGCCGAGCACCACGCCGTACACGCCCATCGAGGTGGTCGCGAGCACGAAGAGAAGCGCCACGTTCACGTCGGCGATGTGGAGCGGGATCGTGCGGCCGAAGAGCGTCACCGTGTCGCCCCACGGGATCACCGTCGTCGCGATGAGCGCGGTCACGACCGTGATCCCCGGCGCCAGGATGAACACGGCCTTGTCCGCCTGCGCCGGCACGAGATCTTCCTTCATGAAGAGCTTGATGCCATCCGCGATCGTCTGGAGGAGGCCAAAGGGGCCGACCCGCTCGGGGCCGATCCGGTCCTGCATGTGCCCGAGCACCTTCCGCTCCATCCACACGATGAACGGAACGACGAGGAGCACGAAGCCCAGGACGATGTGGACCTTGATCACCGACTCGATGAGGAACGCGGTATCCACGCGCTACGTGAGCTCCGCGATCATCTTGTCGAGGGCCTGCGGGGTGAGATCCTCCACGTACTTGTCGTTCACCATCATCACGGGAGCGGTGCCGCAGGAGCCGAGGCACTCCACCTCGATGAGGGTGAACTTGCCGTCCGTCGTCGTCTCCCCCTGCTTGATCTGGAGCTTGTCCTCGAGCTGCTTCGTGAGCTTGTGCCCGCCCCGAAGGCTGCACGAGAGATTGCGGCAAACTTGAAGGAGGTACTTCCCCGCCGGCTTCTGCAGGAACATCGTGTAGAAGGAAACCACGCCGCGCACCTCCTGCGACGAAATCTCGAGGAGCTCCGCAACCTCGCGCTGCGTCTCCTCGCTCAGCCAGCCCTGGTCCCCCTGGGCCACGTGGAGCGCGGGAATGAGCGCGGACTGGTTCGTCTCGTACGTCTTGAGAAGCTCGCGGATCTGCTTCTTCGATTTGTCCGAGAGCGCCATCAGTTCTCCACGTTCGGGAACTGGTCGGACATCGTCGGGAAGTCCTTGCGCAGCGGATGCCCCAGCCAGCCGTCGGGGGTGAGGATGCGCTCGAGATTCGGATGTCCCTCGAACCGGATCCCGAAGAGATCCCAGACCTCACGCTCCATGTAGTTGGCGCCGGGCCAGAGGGTGGTCGCCGTCGGGACGGTCTGCCCTTCCTCCACGCCGGTCTTCAAGAGAAAGCGCCGGTTGTGGCGGAACGAGTAGAGGTTGTAGACGACCTCGAACCGCGGCTCACCCGGCTCCTGCCGCCACAGCATGTCCAGGGCGGTGAGATCCGTGAGGAGCGCGCAATCGAGCGCGGGGTCGGTCTTCGCGAGCTTCAAGGCCTCGAGGATCGACTCCACCTTGATCCAGATGGAGAGCTGACCCCGGAAGGAGCGCTCGCGGAGCACGGCGTCGCCGAGCGTGGAGCGGAAGCGCTCCACCACCTTCTGCTGGTCGGTGCTGAGCGGATCGAGGTGCTCCGGACTTGGGGTCAATCCCACTCGAGCGCCCCTTTCCCCCAAACGTAGACGAGCCCGGCCAGGAGGATCGCGATGAACACCGCCATCTCGATCAGGCCGAACAGGGCGAGCTGCCTGTAGACGACCGCCCACGGGTAGAGGAACACGGTCTCGATGTCGAACACGATGAAGAGCATCGCCACGAGGTAGAAGCGGGTGTGGAACCGATCGCGGGCATTGCCGACGGGGGTGATGCCGCACTCGTACGGCATGAGCTTGGCGGCCGTGTTGACCCGCCGGCCCAGATAATAGGAGGCGGCGATCGTCACCACGGCGAAGCCCGTAGCGACGACGACCATCATGAGGATGGGGATGAATGCGGCCGTGCTGTTCGGGTCGACCGGACTCACGAGACTCCCTGTCAGGGCACCCCTGGACGGGGCCTTGCCGAGGGCTCCAACGAAGGCCCGCGCGACATCGTGAAAAAAGGTGCTAAGCGCGGCAGAATAGAGACTTGGCCCGTCTCCGTCAAGCCACTTTCTCGAAGGTGACCTTCTGCTCGCTTCCCCCGACGCGGATGGCGCAGAGCTCGGGGTCGTGCTCGAAGAGGAAGAGCCAGCCCTCGGCGGTCGCCTGTCGCAGGATGGCCCGCTTCGTCTCGAGCGTCATCATGGGATAGAGGTCGTAGCCCATGATGTAGGCGAGCGGCAGATGGGAGACGGTCGGGATGAGATCCACCGTATAGAGGGCGCGCGCGCCGGGGATGTCGAAGAAGCAGCCCTGGTGGCCGAGCGTGTGCCCCGGCAGGTTCTTCATCCACACGCCGGGCAGGATCTCGAGATCGTTGTCGTGCAGGATGAGCTGCCCCGCGTCGTGGAGCGGATCGTAGTTGTCCGAGATGTAGGACGCGCGATTCCGCTCGTTCGCGTGATGCGCGTCCTCCCACTCCTGCCGTCGCACGAAGTAGTGCGCGTTCGGGAAGGTCGGCTTGGCCTTGCCGTCCGCGCCGCGCGTGGTTCCCCCGCCGCAGTGATCGAAGTGGAGGTGCGTCATCGCGACCGCGTTGACGTCCTCGGGCTTCACGCCGAGCGCGGCCAGCTCCTGCGTGAGCCACTCGGGCCCCTCGATGGCGTAGATGTCCCGGAACTTCGGGTCATCCTTCGTGCCCGATCCTGCGTCGACGAGGATCTTCTGGCCGTTCCCCTCGAGGAGCAGACACGTCATCCGCATCTGGATTCGGTTCCGCTCGTCGGCGGGCATGGCGCGGTTCCAGAGGACCTTCGGCACCACGCCGAACATCGCGCCGCCATCCAGGCGGAAGCGTCCGCCCGCGACGAAGTGGACTTTGTACGGACCGATGGTGAGCGACGGAATGGTGGATGCTTCCATGGGACGATGTACCGGAGTACCTCATAAGCCGAGTTCTGTCGGATCGCTCCGTGGCGACCATTTCTCTGGGACGCGCGTCTCCGCGCGCCTCAAGCGACCTACCCGGGACTCAAGCGAGGCGGGCCACCTCATCGTCCCCTATTCGGTCTTTCTCCGGGTGGGGTTTACCTAGCCGGAGGCGTCGCCGCCTCCGCTGGTGCGCTCTTACCGCACCGTTTCACCCTTACCTCAGGCTTGCGCCCAAGGCGGTCTGCTCTCTGTTGCACTTTCCCTGGGATCGCTCCCGCTGGGCGTTACCCAGCACCCTGCCCTATGGAGCTCGGACTTTCCTCAGGCCGCGCACGAAGCGCCGCCTGCGGCCGCCTGTGGTACTCCGGCAATCGGCCGTGCCTGCCTGTTACGATGCAACAGCTTACGGGGTGAATCGGATGGAATCAAGGGGGGCGCCGTTGTTCGAAGTAGCCCGGGATGGTTACAATTCAACGGCGTCATCGCCGTCGGGCTACAAGCGAGGTCATGCCATGGGCTCCCAACTACGACATCG
Source organism: Candidatus Eiseniibacteriota bacterium (assembly GCA_035716085.1). GTDB lineage: Bacteria > Eisenbacteria > RBG-16-71-46 > SZUA-252 > SZUA-252 > WS-9. Next base: position 10,122 of record DASTKC010000027.1, read on the forward strand.
CGACCGACTCAGGCCCTGGCTCGTTCTAGGATTTGTCCTCATCCTGCTTCAGACGGTTCTCCCAGGTTGCTCTGATGACAATCCAACCGCCCCCAAACCATCATCCGGATCGTGGCAGGACATTGGACCGTCAGCCGAATTCGCTGATGTGGGAGACCTGACCACATGGAACGGGCTTCTGGTCGCCAGCGGCAGCTTTCATCAGTTTCAGGGGCACCTCGATTCCAATCTCCTTACATGGGATGGAGCGAACTGGCAGC
>DASTKC010000028.1:0-6064 GCA_035716085.1 Candidatus Eiseniibacteriota bacterium
CTCGCCGCGAAGGGCTACGAGGTGACCGCGCTCGACGAGAGCTTCGACGCGGGCGCCGGAGCCGACCAGGTTCGCTGGGTCGAGCGGGACCTTCTCCACTTCGACGGGGAAGGCGCGTTCGACGTCGTTCTCTTCACGCGCTCGCTCCACCACATGGCGCCCCTCGACGACGCGCTCGACCGCGCGATCCAGGCGCTGGCGCCGCAGGGGCGCGTGATCGCCGAGGAGTTCGCGTACGACCGCGTCAATCTCCCAACGGCGCGCTGGTTCTACGATCTCAAGACGGTGCTTGCGGCGGCGGGGTTGCTGCAGCAAAGCGTGGGGACTGAGGAGGACGGCAATCCGCTCGGTCGTTGGCGCCGGGAGCACGTCGCGGACCCGCCGCTCCCGACGGGACATTCGATCCTCGCCGTCGCGCGTGCGCGGCTCGACCTGACGCTGGTCGAAGAGGCTCCCTACCTCTACCGCTACATCTGGGACGAGCTGACGAACGCCGAGGGGGCACGAGGCGCGGCGGAGGCAGTGCTCCGAATCGAGCGGCGCTTGACCAGGGAGCGGGACATCGCTGCGGCGGGTCTTCGATTCGTGGGAACGCCGCTCGGCTGAGCGGCGCACATCCCGCGCCTGCGGGCGTCAGATCTTGAGCGAGCCCTCGATCACGGTAACCGCGGCGCCCCCGACGCGGACCGATTCCACCTTCCCCGCCGCGCCGGCGACCTCGAGATCGACCCGTCCCGGCTTGCCCATCGCGTCCCCCTGCTCGGCGCGAACGCGCACCGGACCGCTCCCGAGCGCGATGACGCCGTGGCGCGCGAGGTACTCGGCGAGCGGACCGCTCGCGGAGCCGGTCACCGGATCCTCACGAATGCCGAACGCGGGCGCGAAATAGCGCCCCTGGGTCACGCTCCCCGGCTCGGCCGCGTCGCGCGTGAAGACATAGAAGCCGCCGATCCCGTGGCGTCCTCCCTCGGCGACCAGATCGTCCCAGCGCGGCTGAAGCGAGGAAAGGTCAGCGCGCTTCGATAAGGCGACGTAGACGTTTTTCCCTGCACGCTCGAGCGGGAGCGCCGAGTCCCGCATCGCCTGGCTTCCTCCGAGGAGCCCCATGAGCGTTGCGCCGGCGATCGGGGACGGCTCCCACGGGTAGAGCGGCGTGCCCATCCAAACGCGAACGCCGCTTCCGTCCATGGCCTCGACCTCGATCGGCACGCGGCCGGCGGGGCAGTGGAGCACGTGCTGGCCAGGCTTCACGGCGCCGGTCTCGACGAGCCAGTGGAACGTCGCCACGGTCGCGTGGCCGCAGAACGCGATCTCCGCGGCAGGCGTGAAGTAGCGCATGTGGTGAGTCGCTCCGGGCGGCGGCTCGAGGATGAACGCCGTCTCGGACGCCGCGACGGCCGCGGCGATCCGCTGCATCGCGGGCTCGTCAAGGCGGGCCGCGTCGGGGACGATGCCCGCGCGGTTGCCCATGCCCGGAGTGCGTGTGAAGGCGTCGACGATGGCGGCACGGAGGCTCACGGCGGGAGCATACCACGCGCTTGCCTCGAGCCCGCCGGCGTGCATAATCGCGCGCATGGCACGCCGCGCCGCGACATGATCCATGGCCTTCACCCCGTGCACCTCGCGCTCCTCTGCCTCGCGGCCTTCTGCGGCGGCACCGTCGACGCCATCGCCGGCGGCGGCGGGCTCATCACCGTGCCCGCGCTCCTCGCGGCCGGACTCTCCCCGCACCAGGCGCTCGGAACGAACAAGGGGCAGTCGTCGTTCGGCTCGTTCGCGGCGATCTTCCGCTACGCCCGCGAGCGTCTCGTCGACTGGAGGCTCGCCGCGGTCGCGTTTCCGCTCGGGTTCCTCGGCTCCGCGCTCGGAGCCATCCTCGCGCTCCATCTCAAGCCAGGCGTGCTCCGCCCGATCGTGCTCGCGCTCCTCGTGGTGGTGGGGTTCGTCTTCGCGAGCGGACGGCTTCGCCCCAAGGAGCGAATCGGTCCCGCGCCGAAGCTCGGGTTCCTCGTGGCCTCGTTCGCGCTCGCGATCGGTCTCTACGACGGCTTCTTCGGGCCGGGCGCGGGAACGTTCATCATCGCAGGCTACGCGGCGCTCCTCCATCTCCCGCTCACGCGCGCGACGGCGAACGCCAAGGTGCTCAACTTCGCCTCGAACGTGGCCGCGCTCCTCTTCTTCGCGCGGGGCGGCATGATCCTCTGGGGCCTTGCGATTCCGATGGCGGCGGCCCAGCTCCTCGGGGGATATTGTGGCGCGCACCTCGCCATTCGCCGCGGCGACGCGCTGATCCGGGGCGTGGCCGTGGCGGTCGTGCTCGCTCTGGTCCTGTGGGTCGCGCTGGACGTTCCGGTTCGCATCGCGCCCGGCTCGGGCACGCACTCCATTCCAGGAGGACATCGATGACCTGTCGTCCGCTCCTGCTCGGCGGCCTCGCGCTCATGCTCGTCACGGCCGTCTCCTGCAACACCCCGGCCCCGAAGCAGACCGAGGAGGCGAAGCCGGCCGCGATGACCCCGCTCCAGCGCGGGGAGTACCTCGCCACGGTCGGGGGGTGCAACGACTGCCATACGCCGGGCACGTTCTATGGCGCGCCCGACTTCAAGCGGCAGCTCGCGGGGAGCGATCTCGGCTGGCGCGGGCCATGGGGCGTGTCGTACGCGGGCAATCTGACGCCCGACCTCGAGACGGGGCTCGGCACCTGGACCAACGTGGAGATCGAGCGCGCGCTGCGCTCCGGAGTGAAGAAGGACGGAACCCCGATCCTCCCGCCCATGCCGTGGCCCAACACCGCGCGGCTCACGCCGGACGACATGGGCTCACTCATCGCGTACCTGAAGAGCCTGCCGCCGGTCGTGCACAAGGTTCCGGCCAACCTGCCGCCCAACGGGATGGCGCACGGACCGGTGATCGAGCTCCCAGCGCCTGGCGCGTGGGACGCGCCGAGAACGCAGCCGCAGTGAGCCCAGCCGCGACGACGGCGCTCCGGCCGTTCCACTTCGCATTCCACGTGCTCGATCTCGCGTCGACGCGCCGCTTCTATGGCGACGTGCTCGGCTGCCGGGAAGGGCGGAGCACCGAGACGTGGGTGGACTTCGATTTCTTCGGCAATCAGATCTCCTGCCACACGACCGGCCCCGTCGCGGCCACGGCGCCAACGGGGAAGGTCGAGAACATCCACGTGCCGATGCCTCACTTCGGGGCCATTCTCGGCTGGGACGAGTTCCATGCCCTCGCGGAGCGGATCCGTGCAGCGGGATTCTCGTTTGTCGTGGAGCCCCGGATCCGCTATGCGGGGCAGCCCGGCGAGCAGGCCACGATGTTCCTTCTCGACCCAAGCGGAAACGCGCTCGAGTTCAAGGCGTTCCGACACCCGGAGCACGTCTTCACGTCATGACGCGCGCGTCGGTCGCCGTGATCGGCGCCGGCGTGGTCGGCGCGAGCGTGGCGTACCACCTGGCGCGCCGCGGATGGCGCGAGGTGCTCCTCGTGGATCGCGCGGAACGTCTGGGTCTGGGGAGCACGGGCGCGGCGACCGGCGGCTTTCGCGCGCAGTTCGCCTCCGACGCGAACGTGCGCCTCTCGCTCCTCGCGCGGGAGCGGCTCTCCTCATTCCAACAGGAAACCGGGGTCGATCCCGGCCTCGTCGCGGCCGGCTATCTCTGGCTCGCCCGGCGCGCGGAGGATCTCGAGGCGCTCCGGACGGCGCTCGCCATCCAGAGACGAAGTGGATTCCTGGACGCGCGCGAGATCGGCGCGCGCGAAGCCGTGGAGCTGAACCCGGCCATCGATCCGGATGGAGTTCTCGGTGGAACGTTCGCGGGGAGCGATGGATTCCTGCGCCCTCTCGCGATCCTCGAAGGCTACCTGCGCGCGGCGGAACGGCTCGGAGTCACCGTCCGATGGAACGCTGAGGTCACGGGCCTGCGGCGGGGCCATGGTGGAATCGAGGCGGTGCGGGTCGGCGCCGATTGGATTCTGGTGGAAGCGGTCGTGAACGCGGCCGGCGCGTGGGCCGCACCGCTGGCCGCGCTCGCGGACATCACCGTTCCGATTGCGCCGCTACGACGGCAGGCCCTGGCGAGCGCGCCATTCGCAGGTCTTCCCGAGACCATGCCGATGACCATCTGGGTCGACGACGGCTTCCACGCGCGCGTCCGCGATGGACGTGTGCTCGCGCTCATGCCGACGCCCGGCGATCCCGAGGACCCGACGAGCACGCGCGTCGATCCCGCATGGGTTGCGAGCGTGACTCGCATCGCCCGGGAGCGCATCCCCGTCCTCCGCGACGCTGATTTCGAACACGGCACGGCGTGGGCGGGACTCTACGAGATGTCGCCCGACGGGCACGCGCTGCTCGGCGCGGCGCCGGGATGCGCCAACCTGTTCCTCGCGAACGGCTCCTCGGGGCACGGCGTCATGCACGCGCCGGCGCTCGGCCTCCTCGCGGCGGAGATCCTGTCGGACGGGCGCGCGTCCTCGATGGACACGGCGGCGCTCGATCCGGGACGCTTCGCGGCTGGGACGGTGGAGCGGCGGGAGCTTCTCTAGCTCAGCGCTGCAGGCAGGCGACGTATTTCTCGAGGAAGCGATCCATCCGCTCCATCATGTCGCGCCGGTTCGCCTCCTGGGCGAATCCGTGTCCCTCTCCCTCGTAGCTGACCAGCTCCACCGAGCCGCCGCGGCGCCTGAGCGCGTCCGCGAAATCGACCGACTGCTGGTAGGGGACCGCCTTGTCGGCCGTGCCGTGAAAGAGGAGCAAGGGCGCTTTCACGCGGTCCACGTGGGTGATGGGGGAGCGCTCCATCCAGACGGCACCGGCTTTGGGGAGTCGTCCGAAGAGAGACTCCTCGTAGTGCCGCTCGAAGCGGTGCGCGCCGACCACGGCGTCGTAGATGTGCGCGAGCGGGAAGAGCGCGATGCCCGCCGTCCAGAAATCGGGCTCCTGCGTGAGCGCCCAGAGCGTGGCGTACCCGCCCGCGCTTCCGCCGGTGATCACGACGCGGCTCCGATCGGCGCCGCGCGTCTTCAGCACGTGCTCCGCGCCGCTCCGCGCATCCTCGCGATCCACCACGCCCCAGGAATCCCGGAGCTGGTCCTGGTACGCGCGTCCGTAGCCCGTGCCGCCCCGGTGGTTCACGATGAGGTAGTGCCAGCCCCGCGTGGCGTAGTACTGCGCCTGCGCCTGCCACGAGAAGGGGACTTGCGACGTGGGACCGCCGTGCATCAATACGATCAAAGGACGCGGACCGAGCGCGGCGTCGGGACCCACGGGTGGATAGTAGATGCCCCAGGACACCGCCCCCCCCGCCGTCTTCCAGGAGATCACTTCGGGCTTCGAGACCGACTCGGGATCGATGAGGCCGACCGCGCTCGAAGCGCGCGCGGCCTCGTCGCCGGGCCGGGCGCCCTGGGCGATCCGGGTCACGAGACGCTGGGGCGTCGATGGGTTCGTCGCGGTGTACACGAGCGAGTGCCCGCGAATCTGGAGTCCCTGGATGTCGGTGTACGCCGACGGGATATCCTCGACCGCCCGCGACGATGGATCGATCCGGAGCAGCGTGTCCCGGCTCTGACGGCTCCGCACCGCATAGATCGCTGTGCCGTCGTCGCTCCACCGATAGCCGGAGCGCGCCGGCAGCCAGTCCGCGAGGCCGATCTCCCCTTCGCCCGCGTCCACAGGCATCGCGTTCGCGCCGTCCGCGTCGCCGATCCATAGCGATCGCCAGCCCGAGACGTCGCTCTGGTAGGTGAAGCGCCTCCCGTCGGGGCTCCACTGAGGGGCGGCGAAGCTCGCGTTCTCCTTTGCGATGGTCGAGAGGACCGTGGCCGGAGCCGCCTCGAAGAGGGTCGAACACGCGGGGATCGGCTTCGCGAGCTTCGCGATCACGATCCGGGACTGATCCCACGGCATGTCGAGTTGATCCCACTCCTGCCACGCGATCCGCGCGCCATCGGGCGAAAACGCGGGATTGAACGCGTACCAGGGATCGTCCGTGAGCTGGATCGGGCCCGCCTTGGCCTTCAGGTCGGCGAGCATCACGTTGCAGTGCCCGTCCTGTTC
>DASTKC010000029.1:0-2818 GCA_035716085.1 Candidatus Eiseniibacteriota bacterium
AGCGTCACGGCCGCGGCCGCACCCCGCACCGCGGCCGTGGAGCGCCGCGCGAGGACCTCCTGCGTCACGTGGAACAGGTGGGGCAGGTGGCGAAGGGTGATCCCGACGACGGCGAGCAGGAGTCCCACGATCCAGACGAAGACGAGGCCGGTCGCCGCGTTCGCGAGGAGATGGCGCTGCCACGGGTAGCTACGCGCCAGGATCCGGAACGCCTCGCTCAGCTCGTTGACCGCGCGGTCGGGGGCGCGAAAGGCCAGGATGCGGGCGGTGGTGAAGTGGGCATCGGGAAAATCGGGATCGAAGCTCGATGCGGCGTCGAGGAGCCGGAGCGCCTCGGTCGTGTTGCCGGCCGCCTCCTGCGCGAGCGCGTCCCGGTAGCAAGCCTGCGCCGGAGCCAGCGCGCGCGTGACGCCGGCGTCGTGCTTGTCCGCAAGGGCGGTGGCGAGCGCGGAGGCGTCTGTAGCGGCGGAGGCGGGGTGAGCTAGGACGAGCGCGAAGAGGAGGAAAAGAACGCGAAGGAGCGCGGCAGGGCCGAGCGGATCGGCTCGACGACCCGCGCACGCGGTCCGGAAGCGCACTCCATGCGTTCGGCGCGTCACGCGCGCACGTTAGGCGCGCCAGGAAAGGAGTGTCAAGGAAATTGTCCCCAGAGTATCCTTTCCCGCTCATCGTCGACCCCAACCCAAGACCGGAGAGCCCGCGCATGCCGTCCGAAACCGTCCGCATCGAGTCCCTGAACCAGCATGTCGGCCAGGACGTGACGATCGAGGGGTGGCTCTACAACCGCCGCTCCTCCGGCAAGCTCGAGTTCTTACAGGTAAGGGACGGGAGCGGGGTCGTTCAGTGCGTCGCATCCAAGGCCGATCTGCCCGAAGACGTGTTTGCGCGCTGCGGCACGATCGCGCAGGAGGCGGCCATCCGGGTGGGGGGCTCCGTGCGGGAAGACAAGCGCGCTCCGAGCGGGGTGGAGCTGACCTTGAAAGATCTCGAGGCCGTCTCGGGCAGCCAGGACTACCCCATCACCCCCAAGGAACACGGTACCCCGTTCCTCCTCGATCACCGCCACCTCTGGATCCGGTCGCAGCGACAGCACGCGATCTTGCGCATCCGCCATACGCTCATCGATGCCTGCCGCCGGTTCCTGAACGACGAGGGGTTCATCAACGCGGACGCTCCCATCTTCACGCCGAACGCCTGCGAGGGAACGACCACCCTCTTCGAGACTCAGTACTTCGACGAGAAGGCGTACCTCACCCAGAGCGGACAGCTCTACAACGAGGCCACGGCCGCCGCGTTCGGCAAGTCGTATTGCTTCGGACCCACGTTCCGCGCGGAGAAATCGAAGACGCGGCGCCACCTGATCGAGTTCTGGATGGTGGAGCCCGAGATCGCCTACGCGACGCTCGACGACGTCATGGTCTTCATCGAGCGCTTCGTCGAGGCCATCGTCGCGCGCGTGCTCGCGGAGCGCCGCCCCGAGCTCAAGATCTTGGAGCGCGACGTGACGGCGCTCGAGCGGGTGAAGGCGCCCTTCCCGCGGCTCTCGTACGACGAGGCGGCCACGCGGCTGAAGGACAAGGGCCTCCCGTTCGAGTGGGGAGGCGATTTCGGCGGGACCGACGAGACCGTGCTGACCGAAGGGTACGACCGGCCCTTCTTCGTGCACCGCTTCCCGGCTGCGATCAAGGCGTTCTACATGAAGCGCGATCCGTCCGACGACCGGCTGTCGCTCTCCTGCGATCTCCTCGCTCCGGAGGGATACGGAGAGATCGTGGGGGGTGGGCAGCGCGAGGACGACTACGACACCCTGGTCTCGCGCATCCAGGAGCACCAGCTCCCGATGGAGGCCTTCTCCTGGTACCTCGATCTCAGGCGCTACGGGTCGGTGCCGCACAGCGGATTCGGCATGGGAATCGAGCGTTGCCTGACCTGGATCTGCGGTATCGAGCACCTGAGGGAGGCGATCCCGTTTCCGCGCCTCCTCAACCGGCTCCGGCCCTGACAGAAGCCCCCTCAGCGTGATATAATGATGGGCGCCGACCGCGCCCATGACATCTCGTTCCGCTCTTTTCCTTCTCCGCATCCTCGTGCTCGCGGTCCCGTTCCTGCTCGGAGCCGCGCCGTCCCGCGCCGCCCCAGATCGCGCCATCTACCGTGTCTCGCTGGCCGGCGTGAGGGATTCCCGGGCCCTCTTCCGCCTGGGGCTCGACCCCGCGGGTCACGGTCCCGGGAACACGATCGACTTCATTCTCACGCCTGCCGAGCGCGACCAGGTGCGCGCGCTTGGATACGGTCCCGTTCCACTCGCGACGGGGCCCTCCAACCTCGCGGCCGCGCTCAGTCCCAACTTCGGCGCGTATCACAATCTCGCCGAGACCATGGCGGAGATGGCGGCGTACGCCGCAGCCCACCCCTCGATCGCGGTCCTCGACACGATCGGGTTCTCGCTGGAGGGGCGCCCGCTCGTCGCCATCCGGATCTCCGACCAGGCGGGAGTGAACCAGGGCGAGCCGGAGGCTCTGATCCTTGGCTGTCACCACGCCCGGGAGCTCATGAGCGTCGAGCTCCCGCTCTACGTCATGCGCCGGCTCCTCGACGGCTACGGCGTGGATCCCGTGCTGACGGCGCTCGTGGACACGCGCGACATCTGGATCGTTCCCATCGTGAATCCGGACGGATACTTCTACCTCCAGAGCCACACGAGCGGCCAGTCGGACGGCTGGTGGCGCAAGAACCGCCGGCCCAACGGCGACGGAACGTTCGGCGTCGACCTGAACCGGAACTACTCCTTCCGGTGGGGATGGGACAACATCGGGTC
>DASTKC010000030.1:0-19161 GCA_035716085.1 Candidatus Eiseniibacteriota bacterium
TCCCGCGGCCGGGTCACGAGCCCACCTCTTCCACCGCCGTCTCTCGGACGAGACTGGCGATCGTCATTTCCCGGAATCGCTCCGGATACGCCGTGAGCGGCCGGCAGGCCGTGACGATGACCTGGCTCCGCTCCGGCACCAGCTCGAGCACCGGGCCGATCCATCGTTCATCCAACTCCGACTCGGGATCGTCGAGGAAGACGACCGGCGGCTCCTCGAGCCTCGCCTCGATCACCCGCGCGAGCGCGAGCCGAAGGAGGATCGAGTAGAGCCGCGTCATCCCGCGCGACGCTCCTTCGACCAGCTCGCGACCCGCGAGCCGGCAGCTCACCGGCGCGCGGTGCGGTCCGTCGGCCGTCCAGCCGAGTCGACGGTCGCGCGAGCGATGCGCCGCGAGCTTCCGCGCGCGCTCCGCCACGGCGTCTCCGTCCCCCGGCGCTTCGGCCGGGTACTCGATCGACGGCTCGAGCCCCGGATCCACCTGCCCGGCCAGCCCGCGCAGCGTCCCGTTCAGCTCCGCGACCACCGCGCCGCGCCTGCGATCCAGCTCCGCGCCGGAGCGGGCGAGGATCTCCTCCCACGCGCCGAGCTGATCGGGATCCTCGGGACCCCGCTCGGCGAGCAGGCGGTTCCGCTGGCGGAGCGCGCCCGTGTACTCCCTTAGATGCGCCACGTAGGCCGGGTCGAGCTGGCAGAGCGCCACGTCCAGGAACCGCCGCCGTCCCGCCGGCGCGCCGTTCCAGGCCCCGACGTCCTCCACGGAGAAGTGCACCGTGGGAAAGCGTCCCAGGAGCTCGCCCAGCCTCGGCAGGGGCTGGCCGTCCACGCGGACCTCGCGCGGCCCGGCGCCCATGGATCGCGCCGCGATGTCGCACCGGACTCCCGCCCGGTTCGCCACCGTGCCACGCACCTCGAACCGCGAGGCGCCCCGCCGCGCGATGTCGCGATCCCGCGCACCACGGAACGAGCGCCCGATCGAGAGCAGGACCGCGGCTTCGATCCAGTTGGTCTTTCCCGAGCCGTTCTCGCCGAGGAGAAGGGTCGAGGCGCCGTCGATCGGCGCCCAGGCCGCGTGATGATTCCTGAAGTCACGAAGCTCGAGTGACAGGAGCCTCACGCGGTGGGAATCACCCGGCCAGTCGGAGCGGCATGACGAGGCAGAGCAGGTCCTCTTGCGAGGGCGCACCCTTGGCGTCGTCCTTGGCCGCGGGCATCACGAGACCCGCGGTGACCGGCGTGTTCAGCTGCATCACGATCTCCTCCGAGTCGATCGTGCGCAGGATGTCGAGGATGTAGCTCGCGTTGTATCCGATGTCGAGATCGTCGGCCGTGTAGCGGACGTCGATCTCCTCGTTGGCTTCTCCCTGATCCGGCGTCTGGACCACGAGGCGGAGCTTGTTGTTGGTGATCGAGAACTTGACCTGTCGCGTCAGGTTGTCCGAGAAGAGGGACACGCGATCCAGCGCTTGGGTCAGCTCCTCGCGCCCCGCGCGCAGGATCTTGGTGTTCTGCTTCGGAAGCACCTGCTCGTAGTTGGGGAACGGGCCCTCGATCAATTTCGTCGTGAGCGTCGTCGGCCCCACCGCGAACCGGGCATGGTTCTTCGAGAGCTCCACGGTCACCGTATCCGGCGCATCGGTGAGGAGCCGGAGCAGATGATTGAGCGCCTTCAGCGGCACGATCACATCGCCCTTGAGCGGGCTCTTGCCGATCCCTGCCTGCTTCACGGTCGCGCGGGCGAGCCGATGTCCGTCGGTCGCCACGAGTCGAACCTCGCCTTCGACAATCTGTAAGAGTGCTCCGTTCAGCGCCGGCCGGGTCTCGTCGGTGGAGACCGCGTAGATCGACCGCCGAACCATGTGCTCGAGGAGCTTGGGCTCGATCCGGAACGTGAGCTCCGGATTCACCGTGATCCGCGCCGGAAATTCTTCCGGGCGGATGCAGTTGAACTTGAAGCGTCCGGTCTTGCTCCCGAGATTCAGCGTCAGGTCCTTGGCTTCGAACTTGAGCTCTTCTCGTGGAAGCTTTCGAACGAGCTCGAAGAGACGCTTCGCCGGAACGGTGAGCGAGCCTTCGCCCTTCACGTCGGCCGTCGCTTTCGTCGCGATCGCGAGGTCGAGATCGGTGGCCGTCATCTGGATCGATCCGTCCAGAGCTTCGATCAAGATGTTCGACAGAACGGGAAGGGTCGTCCGACTTGGAACGGCGCTCGAAACGAGCTGCAACGCGGACTGGATTTCGGACTGCGCGACGGTGAATTTCATAGCCACATCCTGGGCAGTGATCATGTCGCTTAATCCTTTGGACGGTTTAGGGTTGCGGTCATGTCGAGGATGGGGTCGGTCGCTGGATTTCAGTATAGGTTTTGGGGGGTCGAATCACAACAGGGAAAGCCTTCATTTCTCCACAATATGGGGCCTGCCTACAGAACATTAGATTCCTTGAATGGTGGTACTAGAAGTAGGGGCTGTTGAGCGTGGGGATGGGTCGCGGGAGGGTGAGAGTAAGTTGTTGTAGGGGTGGTAAATGCAGGTCCTTGGTCCGCGCGCCGATCGCTTGCGTTCAGTGGGGACAAGGTGATGGTTATCCCCGCGTTCCGCGCGTGGGAGCGAATGCGCGGCGTGGTCCACGCACTATCCACACCGCTCCGTGACGGACGACGCTCAAGGAATCTCTGCGATGAGCCTCGCGTGATGGCGCGCGTGGACGGCGTGAGCTCGGAGGATCTCCGGCAGCGTGTAGTGCCAGCGCGGAAGGAAGGGATTCGCGATCCAGAGGCGGTCCCGCTCACGGGTGGAGAGGCTTTGCGTGAGGGTCCGGTGCCGCGCCGCGGCCTGTTGGAGCTCGCGGAGGGTGGTCGAGCGATTGGGCTGATTGGCTGGAACGAATCGCGCCGCGGTCTTTCCGCCGCGCGGGAGCCGGCCAGGCGCGATCACGAGGTGCACCCAGAGCCACTGCATGGGCCCGCGCCGGGGGTGTTGGGGCAAGAATCCCGCCCGGAGCAGCGCCGCTCCCTTTTCGAAGCTGTCCGCCGTCTCCGCCATGGTCGCCGCGATGTGTGCGACGTGCTCGCCCGCCGTCCACTTCCCCGGAAGGCCCCGATCCCAGCCTCGATCCGCCGCCCGCTCGAGCTCCGCCACCGCCAAGTCGAGATCGGCGAGAAGCTCCTCCGCGTGCGCGCCGTCCATCGCCACCATGCGCCCTCCAGAAACGCGAAACGGGCCGCCCCATCAGGAGCGGCCCGTCCCAGGATAGCAGTCTCGAGGGGCGTCTAGCGGCTCAGGCTCGCCATCAGATCCTCGACCACAGTTCTCAAGTCGCGGTCGGTCTGCATGAGCTTCTCGATCTTCTGGCAGGCGTGGAGCACGGTCGTGTGATCCCGCCCGCCGAACTTGCCGCCGATCTCGGCCAGGGACATGTCCGTGATCGACCGGGTGACGTACATCCCGATCTGCCGTGGGAAGGCGATCGTGTCGGTCCGGCGCTTGCCGCGCAGGGATTCCTCGCTCACGCCGAAGTGCCGCGCCACCGCCCGCTGGATGTCGAGGGCGTCGATCCGGGCCAGGTCGGGCTTGATCTGGTCCCGCAGCACCTCCTGCGCAAACTCGACCGTCAAGGGCTGCCCGGTCAGCTCCGCAAAGGCGAGGAGCCGCGCGAGGGATCCCTCGAGGTCCCGGATGTTCGTCTTGATATTGCTCGCGAGAAGGAGCGCGATCTCGTTCGGGAGGCTCCGGCGCTGGAGCTCGGCCTTCTTCTTCACGATGGCGACCCGGGTCTCGAGGTCTGGCGGTTGGAGGTCCGCGATCACCCCCCAGGTGAACCGGGAGATCAGCCGCTCCTCGAGCGCGGTGATCGAGTTGGGCGGGCCGTCGCTCGTGAGGACGATCTGCTTGTGGGCGCCGTGGAGCGTGTTGAAGGTGTGGAAGAACTCTTCCTGCGTGCTCTCCTTGCCGGCGAGGAACTGGATGTCGTCGATCAGGAGCACGTCGGCGGTCCGGTAGCGGCTCTTGAACTCGAGCGTGGTGGCGTGCTGGATCGAGTAGATCATCTCGTTCATGAATTTCTCGGCCGTCACGAAAAAGACCCGCGCCCCGCGCCGCTGCTCCCGGACGTAGTGCCCGATCGCGTGCATCAGGTGCGTCTTTCCGAGCCCCACGCCCCCGTAGATGAAGAGCGGGTTGTACCGCTCGCCCGGGCTCTGGGCCACAGCCTGGCAGACCGCGTGGGCGAACTGGTTGCCGCTCCCCACGATGAAGGTTTCGAACGTGTTGTTCGGGCTGAGGTTGCTCTCATCGCGCGTCGGAATCGGCCCGCGGGGGCGCTCCTCCTCCACGACCGGACGGCCAGGCCGCACGTGGAACGAGATCCCCACCGAGCGGTCCGCCGCGGCCGCCACCGAGGATTCGATCAGCGGCCGGTAGTGCTGATCGAGCCAGTCCACGTAGAACTGGCTAGGGGCCTCCAGGACGAGGGTCGACCCGTCGAACTCAAGCGGGCCTAGTGATCGGAACCAGGTTTCGTACGTTTGGCTTGGGAGATTGGATTGGATCCGTTGAAGCGCTTGTTCCCACAGATCGCCGGCTACCATCGTTTCCATCATCGGGGCATCCCCATCGACACACACCCTCTCCACGCATGATCCACATAGTTATCCCCAAAGAAACAAGGGCGCAACGGATTGCGTGTCGACCCGTTGCGCCCAAAGGCATACGAATGTGGCGTTGTGTTCTTCACCGCATGTTGGACCCGGATGAAAGGCCGCGCGCGCAGCGCGCGTGAGGGAGAAGCTCGGACCTGGTTGCGGGCCCAGGGGGCGCTCACCACCCCCACGGCCCACGACCGGCCGGGAATTTACGTCCGCGGTTACAAGGTCGCAACGAAAAAATCAGAGACACGCGACACTTCGATTGCCAGCGAGCCTGAAACACGGTCCGAGGCGGGCTTCGATGGGCCCCTCGCTCCCCGTTGACCGGGCTTGGCGCATCGGGTAGACTCCCACGCTCGATATCGAACAAGCCGTTTCCCAAGAACGAGGCCATTCACAGTGAAGCGCACGTTTCAGCCGCACAACCGCCGCCGGAAGAAGGTCCACGGATTCCGCGAGCGTATGAGCACCCGCGGAGGCCGCGCCGTATTGAAGCGCCGCCGGGACCGCGGCCGCAAGCGTCTCACGGTCTGATCCGATCCCTCCGGACGTATCGTCGATGGCCGGCGCGGTTCCACCGCGCGAGCGTCGCCTTCAGGCGGGGTGGCGGTTCCGCGAGGTGTATCGCTCGGGGAAGCCGTTCCACGGCTCGCTGATGACCCTCGTCAGTCTGGAGCGTCAGGACGACCACGGCCGCGTCGCGTTCGTCGCGAGCCGGAAGGTGGGATCCGCCGTGAAGCGAAATCGCGCCAAGCGTCTTCTCCGGGAGGCGTTCCGCGCCACGCCCGACGTCCAGCGGGAAGCCCTGCGCTGGCGGGTCTGGATCGCGCGCGCCACGTGCGCGGAGTCCGTGCTCGCCCAGGTATCGGACGAGATGCGGCGGCTCCTGCTCCGGGAAGCCAAGTGAAGCAACTCTTCCTCGCCCTGATCCGCGGCTACAGGCTCCTCCTCTCGCCGCTCTTGCCGCGGGCCTGCCGCTTCCATCCGAGCTGCTCCGAGTACGCCGAGGAGGCGTTCCGGACGCTTCCGCTCCATCAGGCGCTCTACCGGAGCGCTCGCCGCGTCCTCAAGTGCCATCCGTTCAACCCCGGAGGATACGACCCGGTCCAGCACTAGGCCGGCACCGACTCCATGGAACGGAGAACTCTGCTCGCGATCTTCCTGATCATGGCCGTCCTGATCGGGGACCAGATCTGGCTGTCGCAATCGGCGAAGAAGCGGAAGGCGCCCGCCGGCGTGGACACGACGCAAGTCGCGACGCGCGCGGACACGACGCGCCCGGGCCTCATCGCGCCTCCTCCGACACCCGCGACGGGTGGCGGCTCGACCGCGGCCGGCGGAAGCGCGCCCGCGCCGGGCGGCGCTCTCGCCTCGCACCCGCGCACCGTGCCCGCGCCCGAGACCACCCACGTCATCCGGACCCCCTATTACGTCGCGACCTTCTCGTCGAAGGGGGGCGTGATCGCGCACTGGATGGTCCCGGGTTACAAGGACCTCTCCGCGCCGCAGAAGGACGTCGACCTCGCCGAGCCGTCCCGCGCGATGCGGCTGGTCGTGAAGACGCCGTACTTCGACTACGACTTCACCGACGCCCCGTTCCGCGTCGAGTCCGCCTCCGACACCGCGGTCACGTTCGTCGCGGACGACTCGTCGGGCGTGCGCGTGACCAAGAGCTATCGCGTCGCGAGCGATCCCCGCGCGATGGACATCGAAGTCCGCGCGGCCGTGCCCGCTCCCTATGGGCCGATCCAGATGAAGTGGGGCTGGGGCGAATCCCTGCCGCACACGGAGCACATGATGACGCCGCGCACCGTCGCGGCGGTCGCCCTGATCGGCGACAAGATGGAGCGCATGGATGCCGCCCACATCCAGAAGGACGGGAACAAGGCGCTCCAGGGCAACGTCCGGTGGGCGGCGGTGCGGAGCAAGTACTTCGTCGCCGCGCTCATTCCCGACTCCGCCACCGTCGGCGCCGTCGAGTTCACACAGAGCGAGCAGAAAGAAGCCACCGTGTGGCTCGTGGACGCGGCTCCGCCCGGCACCGATCTCCGCCGCCACATGCGGCTCTACGCGGGACCCATCCACTACGACACCCTCGTGGCCCAGGGCTCCGAGCTGGACCGGCTCGCGAACCTCGGGTGGCGCTGGATCACGGGCGTGAGCGCGCTCCTTCTCTGGTGCCTGAACGCGCTCTACAAGCTGATTCCGAACTATGGGATCGCGATCATTCTCCTCTCGGCGGCGACGAAGCTCGTCTTCTACCCGCTCACGCAGGCCTCCCTTCGCTCGATGAAGGTGATGCACCACCTGCAGCCCGAGATGAAGGCGCTCCAGGAGCGCTACCAGAGCGATCCCGCGCGGATGAACAAGGAAGTGATGGACCTCTACAAGCGGTACAAGGTCAATCCGCTGAGCGGCTGCCTTCCGATGATCGTCCAGATCCCCGTTTTCTTCGCGCTCTACAACGTGCTCCTGAACTCGATCGAGCTCCGCGGCGCCGGGTTCCTGGGCTACATCGCGGACCTCTCGGTGCCGGACGTGTTGATGCGGGTGGCCGGGTTCCCCATCCACCTCTTCCCGATCCTCATGACGGGGAGCAGCTACTACATGCAGTCCCAGACCCCGGTCTCACCCCAGCAGAAGCCGACCATGATGCTCATGCCGGTCATGATGCTGGTCTTCATGTATAATTTCCCATCCGGCGTGGTCCTGTACTGGACCGTGACCAACGTTCTCTCCGGAGTTCAGCAATACCTGGTGAACCTGGCGGAAGACCGAAAAATGGCCGCGAGCGCGTAGCGATGAGATCCCACGGACACGATCAGCCCATCGAGACCGCGGTCGAGGCGGAAGCCCCGACCTTCGGCGAAGCCGTGAACGACGCCGCCGTTCGCCTCGGCGTCAGCACAGCCGACCTGGCGATCGAGATCCTCGATCCAGGGGCCGGCGAAGGGTCGAGCACCGGCTTCCGGCCGGTGAAGATCCGCGCCCGCCGGCGCGCCGCGCACTCGGCGCCGGACGGCGCGCGCCCCAAGCCTCCCGGCGAGCGCCGCCCCTTCGAGCGCGGGGGCTACGATCGAGGGGGACGCGGCCCGCGCGAGGCGACGTATCGACGTCCCGAGCCGGTCAATTACGGCCCTCCGCCCGTGCCGATGGATCCGTCGAAGATCACGCCCGAAATATTGGAGATGGTCCGGGGACTCGCCGACGGGATGCGCGACAGCATGGAGTTCGAAGGTACGGTCACCGCGGAGAAGACCTCGCACGGCATCCGCATCGGCATCGACGCCGGCGAGAACGATCAATTCCTCATCGGCAAGGATGGCGACACGCTCTCCGCGTTCCAGCACCTCCTCGGCCGCATGGTCCGGGCCAAGATGCCGGACGAGGCGCCGCCCAGGATCGAGGTGGACGTCGCCGGATATCGCGACCGCCAGATCGAGAAGCTGCGCGAGCTCGCGCGCGAGCTGATGCAGGAAGCGAAGGACACGGGGGCCGAGGTCACCACCGAGCCGCTGCCCGCGTCGGAGCGGCGCATCGTCCATCTCGAGGTGGCCGAGGACAAGGAGATGGAGACCGTCACCATCGGCGACGGCTACTACAAGCGCGTCGTGGTGCGGCGCGCGACCGGCGAACCCAAGTGAACGCGCGGGGCGCAGGTGGCAAACGATACGATCGTAGCGGGGATCACGGCCCCCGGAGATTCGGCCGTGGCGGTCACGCGCGTCAGCGGACCGCGTGCTCTCGAGCTGGTCGCCGCGAGGTTCCGCGGACGCCGCTCGCCGCTTTCTAGCCCCTCCCACCGCATTCTCTTCGGATCCTTCCTCGGGGACGACGGCGCCCCCGTCGATACCGTCCTGCTCTCCGTGTTCCGCGCCCCACACACTTACACCGGCGAGGACGTGGCGGAGATCTCGTCTCATGGCGGCGCAGCGATTCCGCGTGCCATATTCGACGCCCTGGTTGCGGACGGTGCGCGTCCGGCGCGGCCGGGCGAGTTCACGGAGCGCGCCTACCGGAATGGGAAGCTCGACTTAGCACAGGCGGAATCGGTCGCGGCCCTCGTCCGTGCGCGCTCGGAGCGCTCCGCTCGCGCGGCGTCGCTCGCTCTGGGCGGCGCACTGTCGCGCAGGGTGGAAGCGTGGGATGGGGCGCTCATCGCCGTGCTGGCCGAAGTGGTGTCGCGGATCGATTTCCCCGCGGAAGTTTTCGAGGACGTCGATGGTGAGGCTCTGGCCGAGTCGTGCGAGACGACGATCCGCGAGATCGACGAGCTCCTGGCGCGCCTCCCCGGCTCGCGCCGAGTGCAGGAGGGGATCCGAGTCTCCATGGTCGGCCGCCCCAACGTCGGAAAGTCGAGCCTCCTGAACTCGCTTCTCGGATACGACCGCGCGATCGTGACCGAGCATCCCGGAACGACCCGCGACACGCTCGAAGACTCGATCTGGCTCGACGGCGTCGAGCTTCGATTGACCGACACGGCCGGCGTGCGCGCGGTGGACGATCCGGTCGAGCGGCTCGGCGTCGAGCGCGCGGAAGGCGCGGTGCGCGCGTGCGATCTCGCGGTGGTCGTCCTCGACCGCTCGCTTCCCGAGACGGAGAGCGCGTCGCACGCATCGGAGCTGATGACCCTCGCAAGCGGACGGCCGGTGATCGTCGCGTGGAACAAGGCCGATCTGAAGCGCGGGTCGGAGGCGCGGGGTGCGGTGCTCGATGCGATGGCCGAAGTCGAGACCGTAGCGATCCACGCGGGCGGCGCGGAGCCGCTTCGCGATGCGCTTCGCTCCGCCATTCCATTCATGCTCGGCGCGCACGCGGGCGAGGAGATCGCGACGACGAGCGCGCGCCAGGAAGGCTTGCTCGCCGAGGCGCGCGGGGCGCTCGAGCGCGCCTCCTCAGGCTTGCGCGAGGAGCGCTCCTACGATCTCGTCGCCGTGGATCTCGAGGACGCGCGCCGTGCTCTCGCCGAGGTTCGTGGGCGCGGCGTGGACGACCAGGTCGTCGCTGCGATCTTCTCCCGGTTCTGCATCGGCAAGTGATGCAGGGCGGCCCGAGCGAAGTGGCGAAGTCCTTCCCACTCTTGGTGATCGGTGCAGGTCATGCCGGCTGCGAGGCCGCGTCCATCGCGGCCCGCCTCGGGATTCGGGTCGGCCTCGTCACGATGTCGCTCGACGCGATCGCCCACATGCCCTGCAATCCCGCGATCGGCGGCCTCGCCAAGGGGCACCTGGTGCGCGAGATCGATGCACTGGGCGGATTGATGGGACGCATGGCGGACCAGGCCGGGATCCAGTTCAAGCTCCTGAATCGCGGCCGAGGCCCCGCGGTCTGGTCGCCGAGAGCTCAGGAGGACAAGGCTCGCTATCGAGCGCTCGTGCGCGCACATCTGGAATCGACGCCGGAGATCGAGGTCGTGCAGGAGCAGGTGGTCGCGCTCGAGGTCGCGGGTGGGCGCGTGCGCGGGGTGCGTCTGGCGAACGGCGCCGTGATCGGGGCCGAGCGCGTGATCGTGACTCCGGGCACGTTCTTGAATGGGCTCATGCACGTCGGCGAGCGCACGATCGCCGGGGGCCGAGTGGGCGAGCGCGCGGCGCGCGGAATCTCGGACTGCTTGACCGATCTGGGATTCCGCCTCGTGCGGCTCAAGACCGGCACGCCGCCGAGGATTCATCGCGACTCGATCGACTTCGATCGCATGCTGCCGCAGCGCGGCGACGATCCTCCCCGTCCGTTCTCGCACTTCACCGACGAGCTGGTCGTGGACCAGATCGAGTGCCACCTGACGGGAACGACCGACGCCACGCACCGCGCCGTGCGTGAGAATCTGCAGCACTCTCCGCTCTACAGCGGCCGCATTCGAGGCATCGGGCCCCGGTACTGCCCGTCGATCGAGGACAAGGTCGTGCGCTTCGCGGACAAGCCCACGCATCAGATCTTCATCGAGCCCGAGGGGCGCGACGTCGACGACTTCTACATCAACGGCCTTTCCACGAGCCTGCCCGAAGAGATCCAGCTCCAGATCCTCGCGACCATCCCCGGCCTCGAGCATGCGCGCATGATCCGGCCGGGCTACGCGGTCGAGTACGACTTCATCCCGCCCACGCAGCTCCATCCGACGCTCGAAACGCGCCTCGTCCGCGGGCTCTACCTCGCGGGACAGATCAACGGCACGTCGGGCTACGAGGAGGCGGCCGCGCAAGGACTGATGGCGGGCATCAATGCCTCGCTGTCGTTGATGGAGCGCGAGCCGATGGTGTTGCGACGCGACGAGGCCTACATCGGCGTGCTCCTTGACGATCTCGTGACCAAGGGGACCGAGGAGCCTTACCGCATGTTCACGTCGAGCGCCGAGTTCCGACTGTTGCTTCGGCAGGACAATGCGTCGGAGCGATTGCTGGGTCGGGCACGGGAGCTTGGTGCGCTGCGGGATGAGGAGGTCGAGCAATTGGAGGATTCGGTGAGGCGTCGCGTCGCGGCGGCGGAGCGGATGCGAACGATGAAGGTGGCGTGCGTCGCGCATGCCGCGACGGCGGCCGCGGTGGCGAGTGTGGGTGCGGCGGCGAGTCTGGCCGCGGCGGCGAGCGCGGCCCCGACGGCGAGCGCGCGAGCGGTCTCGCCCGAGGAGCTGGTTTCGATCGCGACCGCGCTGCGCGACGGCCGCATGAGCGTCGAGGAGTCCTGTGCTCGTCCCGAGCTTGCCGATCTGGGGACCGAAGCCGTAGAGTCCGCCGCGATCGAGATCCGATACGAAGGCTACATCGCGCGCCAGAAGCGCGAGGTGGAGCGCGCGCGGCGCGGTGAGCAACTGGCATTGCCGGACTGCGTGTTCGACGAGCCGCTCAACCAGATGTCGCGGGAGGGCCGTGAGAAGCTGCGCCGTGTGCGACCGTCGACCCTCGCGCAAGCGTCGCGCATCCCGGGCATGTCTCCGGCCGACATGTCGGTGCTCCTGATCTATGCCGAGCGCGAGCGGCGGCGCGCGGGGCTCCGTCCCGCCTGATCTCGAGTCGGACTTCGCAGCGTTCCGCCGCGCGGTCCAGCCCTGGCTCACATCGGTGCGCGGTGCATCCGCGGATGGCGAGCTTGTCGAAAGCCTCAAGAAGTTCGGCCTCCTCGTCCACGAGCGCGCGGCCAGTCTCTCCCTGATCGCCCAAGGCGATCGCCCCGTTCTCTTCACCCGCCACATCCTCGACTCGCTCAACCTTGCCACCATCACGGAGGCGCCCCCGGCATCCCTCCTCGACGTGGGAAGCGGCGCCGGCTTTCCTGGGATCCCGCTGGCCATCCTCTGGCCCGAGACCCGGGTCACCCTGCTCGAGTCACGCGATCGGAAAGCGGGCTTTCTCGAGCTGGCGGTGCGGCACCTCGGCCTGCGTCACGTCCGAGTGGTCTGCGATCGCCTGGAGCGCGTGAGTCAGGACCGGTCGATCGATCCGGTCGGCGCTGTGACCGTGCGGGCGGTCGGCGACTTGCCGCGGCTCCTGACCCTCGCTGCGCCCCTGGCCACGGCGGACGCATGGTGGGCGTACTTCGTTGGGGGCGGGCTTGCAGAGGACGATGCGAGGACCCTTGCTCCGGAGGCACGCGTCGAGACGGGCGCCTTTGGCGGGAGGATTCTCCGAGGTTCCTTTCGCCGTTCGGACTCGTAGGAAGCGCGCTGCAAAGCATGTTTCACGTGAAACGTGGCCACAAGCCACTGAAAACACGGCAGCTACCCAGGCGCCTGCAGACTTGAGCCCTCTTCGAGATCCCCGCCGTTCCGCCCTCTTGAGTAGGCCCAAGTCCCAGCTCGCATCCTGACTCACGGCCAGGGCCATGGCGCCGACCTGTGCGGCGACACCTCAACGACCGCGACCGCGATGCCCCGCGCGTCATGCTCCGGCGCGCCCCCGCGACGCCAATCCCGCCCGCGAACGCCTCAAACCTGCACCCCGCTGGACAACGCACGTATTTTCAGCCACTTCCCGCCACGTTTCACGTGAAACATCTTTCGGTTGGAGGTTCGCCACCTCATCGCGTAGACTGCCGACGCCCCGACAGAACTGAGCCAGCCTCAGGCTCGATTGGGTCAGGGAAACCAACATGACCAGGACGGTCGCGATAGCGAATCAGAAGGGTGGGGTGGGGAAGACCACGACCGCGGTCAATCTGGCGGCGGCGCTGGCGCTCGCCCAGAAGAAGGTCCTACTCGTCGATCTCGATCCCCAGGGAAATGCCGGGAGCGGCCTCGGCCATCCGGCCGTCAAGGTGGGCCGCGGGATCTACGAGGTCCTGACGACCGACCTCCCCATCCAGGACGTGCTTCTCGAAACGGAAGTGCCCGGGCTCAGCCTTGTCCCGTCGGGCCAGCGTCTCGCTGCCGCTGAAGTCGAGCTGGTCGACGTGGAGCGGAGAGAGTTCCGACTCAAAGATTCGCTGTCGAAGATCGAGGACCGATTCGACTTCATCATCATCGACGCGCCCCCGTCGCTCGGCTTTCTCACGGTGAATGCGCTCACGGGCGCGAAGTCGGTGCTCGTCCCGGTGCAGTGCGAGTACTACGCGCTGGAGGGCCTGACGCACCTCCTCGGCGCCATCCGGCTCGTGCAGCAGAGTCTCAATCCAACGCTCCAGATCGAGGGCGTCCTTCTGACGATGTACGACAATCGCCTCAACCTCTCGCAGCAGGTGCTCGAGGAGACGAGGCGCTTCTTTGCGGAGCGGGTCTATCGAACCGTCATCCCGCGCAACGTGCGGCTGAGCGAGGCTCCGAGCTTCGGGAAGCCCGTGGTCATCTACGATCCGGGATGCGTTGGGTCGACGAGCTACATCAATTTGGCGAGGGAGGTGGTCGAGCGTGGCTAGGAAGGCGTTGGGTCGTGGGCTCGAGGCTCTGATTCCGACGGGGGTCGATCGAGAGGTTCCGATTGCTCCGCCATCGATGGTCCCGGGCGCCCTAACCTCGGAGCCTCGGGAGGGCGACATTCAGCACGTGTCCCTCACGAAGATCGTCCGGAATCCGGTCCAGCCTCGGACCCAGTTCGATCCGGCGACCATCAAGGAGCTCGCGGACTCGATCCGCGAACGGGGCGTGCTCCAGCCGGTCCTTCTTCGTCCGGCCGGGGAGGGCTATCAGATCGTCGCGGGCGAACGCCGATTCCTCGCGGCACGCGAGGCCGGCTTCACCACGATTCCGTCGATCGTCCGCCCGCTCACCGATCGCGAATCCCTGCTCATCGCCCTCATCGAGAACATCCAGCGGGAGAACCTCAATCCCATCGACGAAGCGCGTGCTTATTATCGCCTCGCAACGGAATACGGGCTCCAGCACGACGAGATCGGGGCTCGCGTCGGCAAGGATCGCTCGACGGTTTCCAATCTCATTCGTTTCAACAACTTGCCAGATACGGTCCAATCCCTCCTCGAATCCGGCAGCATCTCGGGTGGCCACGCGCGCGCCCTGCTCGGCCTCTCGGACGCCAAGAGCCAGGTCGACCTCGCCAACTCCGCCGCGTCGCACGGGTGGTCGGTGCGCGAGCTCGAAGATCGAGTGAAGCGTTCCGGGCCCGCCCGGGCCCCTCGCCCGCGGCGCGCCCCCAAGCGCGCATTCTCCGGGGAACTCATGGCCGTCGAAGATGAGTTGATGAGGGTGATGGGGGCGAAGGTCAGGATCACCCGCCGCCGGGGCGGCATGGGATCGATCCTCATCGACTACCATTCGGAGGAGGAGCTGGAGCGGCTGATCGGGCTCTTCCGGGACCTCGCCGCCACGCCCCGTTGAATAGATGTGGATAAGTGGCATTGAGCGGTGGAAAACCGGATAAACTGATTCCCGGATGAGGATTGCGCAGCTAAGTACGATGGACAAGCGGTCGGTTATGCACAGCCGCTGACTTATCGCATACGGACGCGGAAAAACCCGCGGTCATCCCAACCCAAAGGACCTGGACCCATGGCACAACCCGTCGCCACGAGCGATGTGCAGCTCCTTGAAGAACTGAAGAACGCCCGCGGGGAGATCCTGGGCGAGCTCCGGAAGGTCATCGTCGGCCAGGACGCCGTCGTGGAGCAGCTCCTCACGGTGCTCTTCGCCAACGGCCACTGCCTCCTGGTGGGCGTCCCCGGTCTCGCCAAGACGCTGCTCGTCTCCACGCTCGCGACGATCCTCGATCTCAAGTTCAGCCGCATCCAGTTCACGCCCGATCTCATGCCGTCGGACATCACCGGCACCGAGATCCTCGAGGACGACCCGGTGTCCGGAAAGCGGACGTTCAAGTTCATCCGAGGGCCGATCTTCGCGAACATGGTGCTCGCGGACGAGATCAACCGCACGCCGCCGAAGACGCAGGCCGCGCTTCTCCAATCCATGCAGGAGTACCGCGTGACGGCCGGCGGCACGACGTATCCGCTCGACCTGCCGTTCTTCGTGCTCGCGACACAGAATCCGATCGAGTTCGAGGGGACGTACCCGCTCCCCGAAGCGCAGCTCGACCGGTTCATGTACCACATCTCCGTGGGCTATCCGACCGACGCGGAGGAGGAGAAGATCGTCGCGACCACGACGAGCGCGTACGAAGCGTCGCCGAAGAAGGTGATGGGGGTGCAGCGCATCCTCGACCTCCAGCACCTGGTCCGGCGCATTCCTGTCTCCGAGCACGTGGTGCGGTACGCCGTGCGCCTCGCGCGCGCGTCGCGCCCCGGGCCGGAGAGCGCGTCCTTCGTTCGCGACTGGGTGAGCTGGGGCGCGGGGCCGCGCGCCGCGCAATACCTCGTGCTCGGCGCCAAGGCGCGCGCAGCGATCCAGGGGCGCCCCACGCCGGGCGCCGAGGACGTGCGCTCGGTGGCGCCGGCGGTGTTACGCCACCGCATCATCCCGAACTTCAACGCCGAGGCGGACGGCATCTCGAGCCTCGACATCATCGCCAAGCTCCTCGAGACCACGCCGAGCGTCGACGGCAAGCACGCGTAGCGGGGGCGTTCCATGAGCGAGCGACGTCCCCGACTGCTGGATCCGCACTTCGTCTCGAAGCTGACGCGGCTCGATCTCACCGCGCGGCTCGTGGTCGAAGGATTCCTCACCGGCCTCCACCGGAGCCCGTACCACGGCTTCAGCGTGGAGTTCGCGGAGCATCGCCAGTACATGCCGGGCGATCCACTGCGGCATCTCGACTGGCGCGTGCTGGCCAAGTCGGACCGCAAGTTCATCAAGCAGTACGAAGAAGAGACGAACCTCCGCGCGATGCTCCTCGTCGACACGAGCGCGAGCATGGGCTACGGCTCGCACGGCGTGACCAAGCTCGACTACGCGCGCCAGCTCGCGGCGGCCCTCGCCTACCTCATGCTGCGCCAGAACGACGCCGTCGGCATGTTCGCGTTCGCGACCGGGCGCGCGGAGCTGATCCCGCCGCGATCCACGCTAGGGCACGCGCGGCCGCTCCTCCTCCTGCTCGAGCGGCTCACGCCGGGGGGCGCGACCGACTTCGCTTCGTCGCTCCACTCGCTCGCCGAGCGGATGAACCGCCGGGGACTCGTGGTTCTGATCTCGGATCTCCTCGACGATCCAGAGCGGATCGCCCAGGCCATCCACCATTTCAGGCACAAGAAGCACGAGGTCCTCGTGTTCCACGTGCTCGACCCGCAGGAAGTGGCGTTCGACTTCGAGCGCGAGGCCGTGTACGTCGACCTCGAGACGGGCGAGCGGGTCACGACGCGGCCCCAGGAGCTCCGCCCCGACTACCGGGCGCGCGTGAGCGCCTGGCGCGACCAGATCCGCCAGTTCTGCATCGAGAAGCGCGCCGAGTACGTGCCTCTGACCACCGACCAGCCGTTCGACCGGGCGCTCCTCGAGTACCTCTCCAAGCGCGCGCGGCTCCTCTAGCGCCAGGCCCGGATGCCCGTCTTCTCGTTCCTGAACTCAGGTTTCCTCGCGGCGCTTCCGCTCGCCTCGATCCCGGTGATCATTCACCTCCTGAGCCGGCGGCGGCTTCCCGAGGTCCCGTTCCCGACGACGCAGTTCCTGCGCCAGCTCGAGCCGCGCGAGATCCGCCGCCTTCGGCTGCGCGAAATCCTGCTCCTCATCCTCCGCACGCTCGCGATCATTCTCCTCGTCCTCGCCTTCGCGCGGCCGTCCATCACGCCGCGGAACGCGGTGACGACCGCCGCGGCCGCGATGGCGGTGATCATCGACGACTCGGAGAGCATGGCGGGGCTCGACGAGCAGGCGAAGCCGCGCATGGATGGGGCGATCGAGCGGGCGCGCGCGCTGGTCCTCGCCGCGCGCCCCGGCGACGAGATGACCCTGATCTCGGCGACGCGCCCGATCGGCGCCGCGACCGAGCACACCTCGGATCGCGTCCGGCTCGGCCGTTCTCTCGCGAACACACAGGTCACGATGCTCCCGGCCGACATGGCGGGCGCGCTCCTCATGGCGCGGCGCACGCTCGAGCGAAGCCGGCTTCGGGATCGCGAGCTCTACATCATCAGCGACCTCCAGCGCTCGAACTTCGACGCCAAGGCGCGCGCGGAGCTCGGTCCCATCGCGGCCGCCAAGATCCGCGTCTACCTCGTGCCCGTCGTCCAGTCGCGCGTGCCCAACCACGCGCTCGTCGATCTCGACCCGGTGCTGCGTCCCGGCCCGATGGGGCGGGGTCTCGAGCTGCGCTCGCGCATCGCGAACTACGCGGACGCGCCGAGCGACCGGATCGCGATCCGCGTGCGCCACGGGGACGCGCTCGTGGGCGGGGGCGACGTGACGCTCAAGGCGGACGAGATCCGCTGGGCGGCGATGCCGCTCGACTGGAGAGGTGCGGGGTTCGACTCGTCCCAATCCAGCGGCGCAGTCCTGATCGAAGCGGACCAGGACGCGCTCGCGCCGGACGATCGATGGTTCGCGGTGCTCGGCGCGCCCGGACGCCTGCGCGTGCTTCGCGTGACCGAGCCGCGCGAGGGCGCGGCGCCGCCGCGCTTCGCGTCGCTCGCGCTCGATCCCGGGAAGGACGGGCGGAGCGGGTTCGTCGTCGACGAGGTGTCGCCGGCCGGGCTCCTCGGTCTCACGAAGTCGCGCTACGACGTGGTGCTGATCGAGGACGTCGCGTCGCTTTCCACCGAAGGCGAGGCGCGCGTGCGCGCGTTCCTCCGTGACGGCGGCGGGCTCGTGGTCGCGCTCGGACCGCACAGCGATCCCGGCTACTACGGCTCGCGCCTCTTTCCCGGCGTCATCGATCTCGGATTGGACGGACCGGAGCAAGCGGCGGCGGGAGGCTCGTACGAGCTCAGGGCGAGGCTCCCGGGACATGACGTGCTGAACGGACTCAACGTCGGGGTCGGCGCACCGCTCACGGAATCTCGCCTCACCGGCCTCATGAAAGCCCGCACGCTCACCACGCGCCCCGAGGTCGTGGTGCAGACGACGGGCGGGTTGCCGCTCGTCGCCACGTCCCCCGGCGTCGCCGTGTTCCTGAGCTCGCTCTCGGACGATTGGGGCGATCTCCCGTATTCGGGAGCGTTCGTCCCTCTCGTCCGCGGCCTCGTCTCCTACGCGGCGCAGGCCGACGCGCAGGGCCCCGGGTCCACGCGTGTCGGGGAAGCTCCCGCGGCGCGGCTCACGTCGCCTCCCGGCGCGGCGGTCATCGTGCGCGGTCCCGAGAGCTACAGCTCACAGGCATCGGTGCGCGCGGAAGGCACCGCCTACCGCGCCGAAGCCGATGCTCCCGCGGTCAAGCCAGGGTTCTACGACTTCGAAGCGGGCGGCCGATCGATCGCGACCGTGGCCGTCAACGTGTCTCCGGTCGAGAGCGATCTCGCCGTCATCGACGCCGATTCGCTCCGCGCGGCCAGCGGCAGCGGCTCGTCGACCTTCAGGAGCGCGAACGCGCTCGCGACCCACTTGAGGGACACGCGCCGCGGGAAGGAGCTCTGGATGACCTTCCTCCTCCTCGCCGCGGCCGCCCTCGCGGGTGAGCTCCTCCTCGGAAGCGCCCGCGCGCTCCGCGCATGAGCGCGCCCGGCCCGCTCCCGCGGCGCCTCGTCGAGGTCGCCGCCCGCCATCCCGCGCTCGCCGCGCTCGCGTCCCGCGTCGGTGCTCCGTCCGGGCGTCCCGCGCACGTGCGCATCCGCGGCGCCTCGGGGAGCTCGGGGGCGCTCACCTTGGCCGCGCTCCTCGAGGGAAGCACGCGTCCCATGGCGGTGATCGCGCCCGACATCGATCGCGCCGAGGCGTGGCGCGACGATCTCGAATTCCTGCTCGGCGAGGAGCGCGTGGTCTATCTCCCGCCGCTCGATGTCGTCGCCTGGAGCCATCAGCTCGCGACCGCCCCCGTACGGGACGACCGGCTCCAGGCCATCGTGCGCCTGGGCGATCCCGATCCCCCGGTCGCGGTGCTCCCGGCGGCCGCGCTCCACCGCCTCGTGCCCAAGCCGGACCGCGTGCGCGCCCGCTCGATCACGCTCACGAGTGGATACGAGGCCGATCCCGAGGGTCTCGTCCGTCGTCTCGTGGTCGGCGGATACCGGGCCGTGGCCGAGATCGGCGAATCGGG
>DASTKC010000031.1:0-10718 GCA_035716085.1 Candidatus Eiseniibacteriota bacterium
CCTCCTCAAGCAGGACGACGCGATCGGCGGAACGGGCCAAATCCGGGTTATGTGTCACGATTACAGTCGCTTGCCCGTGATCCCTCCGATACCGTTGGAGCACCTCGACCAGCCCCTGGGCCGCGTTTCGGTCCAGATTCCCGGTCGGTTCGTCGGCCAGGAGGACCGCCGGTCTTCGATGCAAAGCGCGGGCCATGGCCACCCTCTGCTGCTCCCCACCCGAAAGCTCCGACGGCTTGTGCTCCGCCCGCTCCATGACTCCGAGATCTCGGAGGAGCTCCTCGGCGCGACCGCGGGCCTCCGCCTCAGCCCGCCCGCCCGCGATCCAGCCCGGCATCATCGCGTTTTCGAGCGCGGTGAACTCCGGGAGGAGCTGCGAGAACTGGAACACAAAGCCTACCGCGCGGGAGCGGAGGCGGGAGCGCCCTTCTTCGTTGAGCGCAGTCATCGGCTCGCCGCCGACCCGAACCTGGCCGGCTGACGGCGCGTCCAGTCCGCCGAGCAGGTGAAGGAGAGTCGACTTGCCGGAGCCCGACGCACCCACCACCGCCACCATCTCCCCCGGCTCGACCACGAGGTCCACGCCCCGCAGCACCTCGACGGGGGTCAGGCCTTCCTGGTACGTCTTCGCGAGTCCGGTCGCCTCGAGGGCGAGCGGGGCCGCGGAGGGGTCATTCATAGCGGATCGTCTGGACCGGAGCAAGCCTGGCGGCCTGCCACGCTGGATAAAGACTGGCCAGGAAGCACGTGAGGGTGGCGGCCACGGCGACGAACACGAAATCGGGCCACTCCATTTTGACCGGCAAGGTATCGATGAAGTAGATCTCCCCCGGCAGGTGGAGGAGCTTGTAGCGGCCCAGGGCGAAGGAGACCGCGGACCCCAGGAGGAGCCCCAGCGTCGTTCCCGACAGGCCGATGAGCGTCCCTTGCAGGAGGAAGATTCGCATGATTCCGCGAGGGGTGACCCCCATGGTGCGGAGTACCCCGATGTCCCGCCGCTTCTCCAGCACCAGCATGACCAGGCTCGAGACGATGTTCACCGCCGCCACGATCACGATCAGGATGAGGATCGTGAACATGACCGCCTTCTCGATTTTCATCCAGGCGAAGAGATTCCGGTTCAGGTCGATCCAGTTGGTCGTGCGGTACCCGGGGCCGAGCGCCGCGTCCAGCCGGCGCGAGATCTCCTGCGCCCGGAACATGTCGGGAATGCGGAGCTGGTAGCCGGTCACGTCCGTGTCGAGTCCGAAGAATCCCTGCGCGGTGCTCATCGGAACGACGCCGAACGACGAGTCGTACTCGTAGAGGCCTGAGCGGAAGATCGAGCTGACCCGGAGCCTCATGGATCGCGGCGTGCCGCCCAGGAGTCCGCCCTCGTCGCTCGGGACGCTGATCAGGATGACGTCTCCCTTGATGACACGCAGACGCGAGGCGAGCTCCTGTCCGAGCGCGATCCCGGGAAGGTCGCCGCCGTCGAAGGAACCGACCGGCGGTGTGAGCCGCGCCAGGATGTCGGTGACGCCGCGCTCCTGGTCGGGATCCACGCCCTTCAGCACCATGCCGTCGATGCCGTGGCGCGACGCCACCATGACCTTCCCGTACACGAAGGGAGCGACGTGCGCGTCGGGCACCGCGCCTAGGATCGCGCGCTCGAGCGCCGGATCTTGCGGGATCGGCGCGTCGTCCCCCGACAGGACCGCGACGTGCGCGTTCGTCCCCGCGATCCGCTGCTGCACCTGATCCTCGAAGCCGTTCATCACCGAGAGGACGATGGTGAGGGCCGCGACGCCGACCAGAACGCCCCCCACGGCGAGAAGGCTCACGAGCGTGATGAAGTTGAGGCGGCGCTTGGACCGGAGGTAGCGCGAGGCGATGATCCAGACGTAGCTCATCAGCGTTCCCGACCCGCGCGGCGCGGGATCAGCCTTCCTCGCCTTCCTCGGGCCGCATCTGCGGGAAGAGCACCACGTCACGGATGGAGCGCGAGTCGGTGAGGAACATCACGAGGCGGTCCACGCCGATCCCACATCCGGCGGTCGGCGGCATCCCCAGCTCGAGCGCGCGGAGGTAGTCGGCGTCGAGGAGCTGGGCTTCGTCGTCTCCGCGCTTCCGCTGCTCGAGCTGCACCTCGAAGGCGCGGCGCTGCTCGGCCGGGTCGTTCTGCTCGGAGAACGCGTTCGCGACCTCCATCCCGGCGACGATCAGCTCGAACCGCTCGACCACGCTGGGATCGCCGCGCTTCACCTTGGCGAGGGGCGAGATGTCGCGCGGATGATCGATGAGGAACGTGGGCGAGGTGATCCCGGGCTGGTACGTGGCCGAGACGATCTCGTCCAGGATCTTCCCGTACGTGACGCGCGGATCGACCGGGATCTTGGCCCGCTCCGCAAGCGCGCGAAGGCCGGCTTCATCCTCCGGGAGTCGATCCACGCCGAGGCCGCGGCGCGCCGCTTCGGCGAAGGAGATCCGCGGCCAGGGCGGCGCGAAATCGATCGTCTTGCCGTCGAATTCCAGCTGGAGCCCGCCGTGGACCGAGCGCACCGTATGCAGGAGGAGATCCTCGGTGACCTGCATCATCTCCTCGTAGTCCGCGTAGGCCTGGTAGAACTCGAGCATCGTGAATTCCGGATTGTGGAACCGGTCGATGCCCTCGTTTCGGAACGTCTTCGCGATCTCGTAGACGCGGTCGAGCCCGCCCACGATGAGCCGCTTCAGGTAGAGCTCCACCGCGATGCGGAGGTAGAGCTTCCGGTCGAGCGCGTTGTGATGGGTGACGAACGGCCGTGCCGTGGCGCCGCCGTAGAGCGGCTGGAGCACGGGCGTCTCCACCTCGAGGAAGCCGCGCGCATCAAGGAACTCGCGGAGCGCCCGCACGATCGCGGCGCGCGCGCGGAAGACCGCGCGGACGTCGTCGTTCACGGCGAGGTCCGCGTACCGCTGGCGATAGCGCGTCTCGACGTCCGTGAGGCCGTGCCACTTCTCGGGGAGGGGCGTGAGCGACTTCGAGAGGAGCTCGATCCGGTCCGCGCGCACGGTGGTCTCGCCGGTCTTCGTCGTGAAGACCACCCCCGTC
Source organism: Candidatus Eiseniibacteriota bacterium (assembly GCA_035716085.1). Lineage (GTDB taxonomy): Bacteria > Eisenbacteria > RBG-16-71-46 > SZUA-252 > SZUA-252 > WS-9. The sequence goes on from DASTKC010000031.1 coordinate 3,074, forward strand.
ACGCCGACCCAGTCCCCCAGATCCAGCGCGAGCGCGTTCTCGTACGCCTCGGGACCGAGGACGTCCTCGCGAAGGTAGATCTGGATCGTTCCGTCCGCGTCCTTGAGGTGCGCGAAGCACGCCTTGCCGTGGCCGCGCCGGGTCATGAGGCGCCCCGCGATCCGCACGGTCTCGGCCGATTCGATGAGGCGGGCGGCCTCGCTCCGGATGAGCGCGGAGCGATGGGTGACCGGGAACGCGTACGCGTACGGCTGAATGCCTCGGGCCGTCAGCGCTTCGAGCTTCTCGCGGCGGGTTTCTTGGACGGACACGGTTCCCCGGGAATCAACGGAAACGCGCACCGGTTGACGCGCGGCGCGCGCGGCGGATCGAAGGAGAGCGGAGGCGATGGTACGTAGAGGCCGCGGCCCCGGTCAAGCGTCGCGGCGACCGTCCTTGGCACGGCGTCCCTCGGCGAGCTCCTCCCAGAGGGAGGCGTCGTCGGGGTCGGTGGGCACCTGCGGGTCCGCCGGCACCAGCGGCTCGACGACGGGCCTCTGCGCCGCGGTGCATTCGTGGCCGCACGACGGACAGAAGAGCCACTGCGGATCGATGCGGCGGTGGCAGCCCACGCAAACGGTCGACGACGGTCCGCCGCAGTGCGGACAGTAGAGGAACTCGGCGGAGACCGAGCGGTGGCAGGACTGGCAGAGGCGCGCCATCTCCTCCTCGTAGTAGAGGACGCGCCGAAGCTCTTCCAGGCTCGACTCCCCCGCAATCACCTTCGCGAGACCGTCCTGGCCGATCGGAACCATCCCCGCCTCGATCGCAGCCTGCCGGATCATCGACTCCGACGCGCCGCTCGCGATCAGGCGGCGGATCGGATCGGTCATGTCGAGCACCTCGAACACGCCGGTCCGGCCGCGGTAGCCCGACTCGCCGCAGAACTCGCATCCGACCGGACGGTGGAGTGCCAAGTCGCCCGCGTCGCGCGGAGAGAGGCCGAGCAAACGGAGCTCGTCCCCTGTCGGACCGTAGGTGTCCTTGCACTTCGGGCAGAGCGTCCGGACCAGGCGCATGGAGACGACACCGATCAAGCTCGACGCCACCATGAAGGGCTGTAGCCCGAGATCGATGAGCCGGGTGATGGCCGACGGGGCGTCGTTCGTGTGCACCGTCGAGAGCACGAGGTGCCCCGTGATCGAAGCGCGGAAGGCGATCTGCGCCGTCTCCAAGTCGCGGATCTCACCGATCATCATGACGTCCGGGTCCTGCCGCAGCATGGCGCGCAAGATCGCCGCGAACGTCTTCTTGCTCTTCTCGTCGACCTGGACCTGGTTCACGCCCGGGACCTGGAACTCGATCGGATCCTCGACGGTCACGATGTTCTTCGTCACCGAGTGGATCTGCTGGAGGAGCGAGTAGAGCATCGTCGTCTTGCCGCTGCCGGTGGGTCCCGTGACGATGAGGATTCCCTGCGGTCGCGTGCCGTACGCACGCATCCGCTCGATATCCCGCTCGCTCAGACCTAGGGAATCGATCCGGAACGCGGACCGCTCCTGGTCCGCGATTCGGATCACGACCTTCTCGCCGTGGTGGGTCGGCAGGGTCGAGACGCGAAGATCGATACGGCGGCCGTCCACCTCGACCCGGAAGCGACCGTCCTGCGGGAGCCGCTTCTCCGCGATGTCGAGCGTGGCCAGGATCTTGAGGCGCGACGTGAGCGCTCCCTGGGTCCACTTAGGGAGCCGCTCCAGGTCTTGGAGCAGGCCGTCCACGCGCACGCGCACGCCGACCATCTTGTCCTGCGGCTCGACGTGAATGTCGCTCGCCCGCATCTCGACGGCGCGCGTGAGGAGCCAGTTGGCGAGCCGCACGATCGGCGGGCCGGAGCTGATCTTCATCAGCTCGTCCACCGACACGTCGGCGTCGCTGTCGACGATCTCCTTCAGCTCGGAGGTCGGTTCGTTCTGGATGATGGTCTCGAGGATGCCCGTGAGGTTCGCGTCGATGTGGTAGTACTTCGAGATCGCGTCCACGATCGCCGACGGCGGCGCGAGCACGGGACGGATGAAGTGGCCGCTCTGGAAGCGAAGGTCCTCGAGCGCGGCGGCGTTCAGAGGATCGGCCATGGCGATGCGCAGCGTGTTCCGGGCCTCGAGATCGAGCGGGATGGCCGTGTACTTCTTTGCCAGGTCCTCCCGCACGAGCCCGATCACGGCGTCGTCGATCGCCACCGTGGAGAGATCGACAAGGGGAAGCCCGAGCTGCTGGTGGAGGATGCGGCAGACGTCCGTCTCGCTCACGACTCCCGTGCGAGCGAGGATCCGCCCGAGCGGCTCCTTGCTCTGCTTCTGGCGCCGGAGCGCCTCCTTGAGCTGCGGCTCCGTGAGAAGCCCAGCCTCGAGGAGATACTCCCCCAGCTTCTTCCGATTCTTGTTTTCTTTCGCGCTTTCTTCGTCGGTCACGAGCGGCCCCCGTGCATCCGTGCAAGCGGCGGAGCGGATGAAGCCGTTCCGTGATGGGCAAAGCCCGTGCCACGAGGGGGAAAGGACCGGAGCGCCCGTGCCGAGCGCGAGGATCAAGCGGTTAGGGGCGTCGGGAGCGCACGGTCGTGCGGGTCAGGCGTGCGATTTCGCGGAGACGATGCACTCTGCACGGTCGGGTACGCGGCCGATGATGCCTTCGGCCGGTGCAACAGGTCGTGCGGCATGGCTCGTCCCCGACCCCGGCCTCAGAACCTCAGCAACGGCTCAGGGGGCTTCAGCAGTCTTGGCGCGAGGCCGCTCCAAAGCGAGCTTGTCCATCTCCTCGCCGAACCGCACCGAATAGTCGCCGTCGAAGCACGCGTAGCAGTGGTCGTCCGGGCGGTCGACGCAGGCGCGGAGCCCTTCCATCGAGAGGTACCCCAGCGTGTCGACGTGCAGGTACTTGCGGATCTGCTCCACCGTGTGGGACGACGCGATCAGCTCGCGCCGGTTCGGCGTGTCGATGCCGTAGTAGCAGGACCAGCCGATCGGCGGGCTCGAGACTCGGAAGTGGATCTCGCGCGCGCCGGCGGCGCGGAGCATGGCGACGAGGCTCCGGCTCGTCGTGCCGCGCACGATCGAGTCGTCCACCACCACGACGCGCTTTCCGTCGAGGATGCGGCGGACGGCGTTGAACTTGAGGTTCACGCCGAAGTCGCGCGTGATCTGGTGCGGCGCGATGAAGGTGCGCCCGACGTAGTGGTTCCGGATGAGCCCCAGCTCGAACGGAATGCCCGACTGCTCGGAGAATCCGAGCGCGGCCGAGTTGCTCGAATCGGGGACCGAGATCACGATGTCCGCCTCGGCCGGATGCTCCTCGGACAGGCGCCGCCCGAGCCGGCGCCGGATCGAGTCGACGCTCGCGCCGAAGACCACGCTGTCCGGACGCGAGAAGTAGATCAGCTCGAACACGCAGGCGCGCTGGGGTTCGGGGCGGAAGAGCCGGTACGACTTCACCCCCGACCCGTCGATCACGACCATCTCGCCCGGCTCGATCTCGCGGACGAAGTCCGCGCCCACGATGTCGAGCGCGCAGGTCTCGCTCGCGAGCACGTGCGCCTCGCCGCGACGGCCCAGGCAGAGCGGACGGAAGCCGCGCGGATCGCGCACGCCGATCAGCTTGTCCCCGGCGAGGATCACGAGCGAGTAGGCGCCCTGGCAGCGCCCGAGCGCCTCCGGGATCATCCGCTCGATCTCGGTCGCCGAGGAGCGGGCGATGAGATGCAGGATCACTTCGGTGTCGCTCGTGGTCTGGAAGATGGAGCCCTTCCCTTCCATCTCGTCCCGGAGCGACAGCGCGTTCACGAGGTTTCCGTTGTGGCCGATCGCGATCTTGCCTTCGCGATAGTTCACGACGAGAGGCTGCGCGTTGGCGAGCTGGCTCCCGCCGGTCGTGGAATACCGGTTGTGGCCGATGGCGATCGATCCGCGCATCGTGTCGAGCGCACGGCCCGCGAAGACGTCGGAGACGAGGCCGAGCCCCTTGTGCTCGCGATACTCGACGCCGTCGGTCGCGACGATGCCCGCGCTCTCCTGACCGCGGTGCTGAAGCGCGTAGAGCCCGGCGTAGGCGAGCCGCGCCGCGTTCTCCGCCCCCCAGATCCCGAACACCCCGCACTCCTCCCGCAGGCGGTCCTGATTCCGGGCCGCCACCTCGATCGAGGTCCCCTGCACCGTGTCTGACGCCACGCTCGAACGCTCCTTCATGCGGCCTCCCGCCGCGAGGCGGCCGGCGCGCGGAGGAACGCTTCCACAGCGTCCCACGCCGTCGGCCCGTCGATCCTGAGATCCGTTTCCGAATGCGGATTCACCAACAGTCCCCGTCGCGATCCCATCACCGGCCCGACCGCGCGATAGCACGCGTCGCGATCGTCCGCGCCCCCGCCCGATCCGACCGTCCAGAGCCACCAGAGTCTCGCCCTGCGAATCGCGCCGATTCCCTTCATCGGATGCTCTCGAAGCAGACGCTCGAGAAGTCCCTCGTCCTGCGTGTCGCCGCGGGGCCGCGCCAGGATACCCCAAGCCCCTTCGGGCGGCGCGAGCGAAGCTCCGCGCTCCGCGGCGCGGGTGAACCGGTACTGCTCCTTGTTCGGATTCACGAAGAAGTTGCTGCTCTCGATCGCGTGCGCGAGCTCGCTTTCGAACTCAGGCGCGCGCGATCCCTCCGCCGGCTCGAAGACGAAGATCTCCTCGCGAACCAGCTTCTGGAGCGTGTGCCCTTCCGGGAGAAGCTTCCGCGCCGCGTCGAGCGCCGTCCACGCCGTCAGATCCGAAATCTTGAGCCGCGTCCGGAGGACCGCGCTCATGCCGCCTCCCGCTTCGCCACGCCGAGATGCCGCGCGAGCGACTCGAACAGGAAGCGCCCGGGGCCCGCGCCGTCCAGCGCGCTTCGCGATCCCACCGCGGCACGGCGCCGGTCGCCCCACGCGCCGCGCCAGTCGAGCGGCACCTGGAAGAGCCAGGACGCGCGCTCCGGGTGCGGCATGATCGCGAGCACGTTGCCTCGCACGTTCGTGATTCCAGCGGCCTGGAGCATGGCGCCGTTGGGATCGTCGGGATATCGGCTGGCGGGCTGCCCCTCCGCGTCCACATAACGGAATAGAGCCAACCCATCTCTTTCGATGCGATCGCGCACGGCGGGGTCCGCGGTGTCGAAGCGCCCCTCGCCGTGCGCCATCGGAAGAGGCGCCATGCGATCGCCTTGGAGCGCCGAGGTCCAGAGTGCGGCGCCTGGGCCCTCCCCCGCGCGCACGCGCACCCAGCGGCAGAGGTAGCCCTGGCGGCGCGGCGCCCGGTTGGGCGCGAGCGCGAGCTCGACGGCTCCCTTGTGGAGGCCGGGAACGAGCCCAGCCTCGACCAGCACCTGCGCTCCATTACAAACACCGAGGACCGGTTTCCCGCTTTCGGATTCCTGTGCGATCCGCTCGACCGCGGACAGCTTGGCCGCGACCGCCCCGGCCCGGATCCGATCCTGATACGCGAATCCGCCCGGAAGCACGAATGCGTCGAACGCCGCGAGCGATGACGACGGCTCGTTGAACCGCACGATCGCCGCCTCGAGCCCCACGGCTTCCAGCACGCGCACGGTCTCGTACTCGCAATTGACGCCCGGAATTTGAAGGACAGCCACGTGCGCCATCGTCACTCCACGTAGGGGCGGATCGCGTCGGAATGGATCCGCGCGAGCTCCGCCAGGTCCGCATCGACGAGCGTCGAGCCCTGACTCACGACTCGAAGGCGAGGCTCGGCCATCGTACTGCCCACCGCGGTCAGATCGACGCCGGCCTTTTGGAAGAGCGCGCCCACCTCGACCTCGCGCCCGGACGCGATTTCGAGGAGGAAGCCGGGCGTCTCGCCATACAGGCGCGCCTCGATCGCGATTCCGTCCGCGTCGGGGACTCGAAGCTCGAGGCCCAGCCCCATCGCGCTCCAACCGCCGAGCGCCATTTCGAACGCGGCCATCGCGACCCCGCCGTCCGAGACGTCGTGGCACGCGAGCACGAGACCGCGGCGCACGGCTTCAAGTACTACATGAAGGCGGCGACGCTCCATCTCGAAATCGAGCGAGGGAAGCGCCCCACCCTTCTCTCCCGCAAGAAGATACTGGGCCTGGGATGCGCCCATGGACGACTGGCGGCGCCCGGTGAGGAATAGCGTTGAGCCGGCTTTCTTGAGTCCCGAGCTCACCGCGACGGAGTAGTCGTCGAGCACGCCGAGCGCCGCCACGATGGGCGAGGGCTCGATGGAGCGGCCGGTCGAGGACTCGTTGTAGAAGGAGACGTTCCCCGAGACGATCGGGACTGGCGGTCCCGCTTCCCCGTTCGGCCCGAACGCGCGCGCCGCGTCGCCCAGCCCGCGCACGCTCCGGACGAACTCGTCGAAGACTTCAGGGTCCTCGGGATTGCCGAAGTTCAAGCAGTCGGTCAGCGCGATCGGCCTCGCTCCAACGGCGACGAGATTGCGGAGGGCCTCGTACACGACATGGGCCGCGCCCCAGTACGGGTCCGCGGCGACGTACCAGGGATTGCCGTCGACCGTGATCGCCGCACCGAGAGGCGCGCCCGGCACGGGGACGAGCACCGACGCGTCCGCCTCCCCCGCGCGCACGGCCATCCGCGCTTGCACCTCGGTGTCGTAGTAGCGAAGGATCGGATCGCGCGAGCCCAGATTGGGGGACGCGATCATCCGGCGTAGGAACGCGCCGTGGTCCGGGACGTGGAGCTCCGGAGCCGTGGAAGGCGCCGTGGCGCGCGGACGCTCCGCGCGGCGGTGCTCGATCCCGGCCGTGATCACCTCGACCGGCGCCTCGCACACGGCCTGACCGTGGCGAAGGATGCGATAGGACGGATCCTTGCGAACCCGGCCGATCACCGCGGCGCGCGCGCCGTCGTACACGCCCGGGAGCGCGTAGTCCTCGTTGTAGATCGCGAGGAGCTTCGGTGCGAGGCGCTCGGGCACGACGAGCGCGAAGCGCTCCTGCGTCTCCGAGCAGGCGATCACCTCGGGCGGATACTCCCCGCGCGGCGTGGGCACGAGGTCGAGATCCACGTCCATGCCGAATCCACCGGCCGCCGCGAGCTCCGAGGACGCGCACGCGATCCCGCCCGCGCCCAGGTCCTTGAAGCCGAACGGCGCCCCTTCTCGGAAGAGCCAATCGAGCGCGGCGCGATTCGCCTCGAAGAGCACGCGCTTGAGGAACGGATCCGGCACCTGCACGTGCCCCCGCTGCTCCGGCGCGTCCTGCTCGAGGATGGCCGACGCGAACGAGGCGCCGCCGAATCCGGTCTCGTCCGTCGGCTTGCCGACGAGCACGAGCACATAGGGCTCGCGGGAGGCGGCCTCGGGGACGCGGCTCCGCACCACGCGATCCTCCCGGACCAGACCGAGCGCGACCACGTTCACGAGGCAGTTCTCGTCGTAGCGATCCGAGAAGAAGACATCGCCCCCAAGGTTCGGAACTCCGAGCGGATTTCCGTACTGCCAGATGCCGTCCACGACGCCCCGCACGATCTCGCGCACGCCGCTCGCGCGCGGACCTTCGGGATCGCCGAAGCGGAGCGCGTCGAGAACGCCGATCACCTCCGCCCCCATGCAGTTCACGTCGCGCACGATCCCGCCGATCCCGGTCGCGGCGCCCT
>DASTKC010000032.1:0-10819 GCA_035716085.1 Candidatus Eiseniibacteriota bacterium
TCTCGCGGAGCTCACGTCCCTCTTCCAGCTCGGAGGAACGCTCCAGATGAACCTCCCGCTCGAGACCGTCGCCGAGATCACCGTGCGACGCGTCGCGAGCTCGCTCCACTCGTACGATGCGACGCTCTTCCTGATCGACGCGGCCGGACGGCGCCTCGTGCCGCGCGCGACCTTCGGCCTCACCGCGCGCGGACCCGAGCCCGAGGCCGCCGTGGGCGAGGGGGCGCTGGGCTGGGCCGCCCGGGCGCGCGAGCCCATCCTGATGCGCGCCGCCGACCACGAAGCGCGCTTCGCCGACTTCTTCACCAAGCACCCGGACGCGGGCTCGGTCCTGATCCTGCCGGTTTGCGTGGAGAAGCGGTGCATCGCCGTGCTCCAGGTCTGTCGCGCCTCCTGCGCCGATCCCTTCCGGATCGAGCACCGTGACGTGGGGCAGCTCTTCGCCGACAACGTCGCGCCGGTGATCGACCGCGCGCAGGCGCAGCTCCGGTTCCGCGAAGCGGCGGCCGTGGCCGGCACGGTGACCCCTCCGGCGGAGGAGATCGCTTCGGGCGCCTTCCGCGATGTCTTCCTGACCTCGGCCGCGAACGAGCTCAAGTCGCCGCTCACGAGTCTCGTCGCGTACACCGAAGTCTTCGACCAGAACGATCCGGCGATGACGCCGGCCACGCGGCGCGAGTTCACGGCGCGGCTCTACGAGGAAGCACAGCGCATGCTCGGCCTCGTCGACGACGTGCTCGACCTTGTCCGTCTCGAGCTGGGGCGCTATCTCCTCGACGTGCGCCTCGGAAGCGTGAATCAGGCCGTCCGCGCGGCGCGCGATCTCGTGGCCCCCTTCGCGGAGAGCCGCTCGGTGGCGATCGATCTCGATCTCGAGGGATCCGTCCCCGACCAGCACTTCGACCCCGCCAAGATCCGCCAGTCGCTGGTCCACATCCTGCGCCACGCGATCCGCTTCTCGCCGCAGCGCTCCAGGGTCCGGCTCCGCTCCATCGTGGACGGCGAGGGGGTGCTGATCGAGGTGAAGGATTCGGGTCCGACCATTCCCGCGGAAGCGTCGGAGGCGATGTTCAATCTAGAGTCCGTGGGCGATCAGTTCGGCAAGCGGTGCAAGGAGCGCCAGGGCTTCGGACTCCATCTCGCGCGCCGCTTCGTCGAGCTCCACGGCGGCCGCGTGGGCGCGGGCCCGGCGCCCGATGGCGGTGCCGTGATCTGGGTGCGCCTGCCGCGCGGTGAAGATCTCTCGAGCCTCCTCGGCTCGGCTCCATTCATGGAGGACTTCGCGAAGTCCTAGCTTCGCGTCAGGACACGGCGCGCCGCGAGCGTGCCGCCGATCCGAGCGCCGCCTGCACCGTCGCCAGCTCCCCCACGTTCTCGAGCGTGAGCATCCCCACCAGCGCACCGTCTTCCTCGAGGACCGGAAGCGCCGGGCAGCCCCTCTCCTGCATGCGCAGGACGGCCCCCTCCAGCATCTCGCGCGGATGCGCCGATCCGCACGTGCGCCGGGCGATCTCGTCGACGCGCACGTTCGTCTTCCCCTCGCTCAGCGCCCGAAAGAGATCCGCGCGAAGCAGGATGCCGACGGGCGGGTCCCCCGGCAAACCGATGACCGGAAAGTCCTGCTGGTGTCCATTCAGGAGGAGCTCGACCGCGCGCGACACGGGCTCGTCTCCCTGAAGCGCGCGAAAGTCCCGGATCATCGCCTTCCAGACCGGAACGCCGTCGAACGCCGATCGCATCTGCACCGCCGCCGATTCCTGCCCCGCCCCCAGGAAGACGAACATCGCGATGAAGAGGAGCATCGGGTTCCAGATGAGGCCGAGGAGGCCGAAGAGGATCGCGATCCCCTGTCCGATCGAGGCCGCGATCCGCGTGGCCTTCACGTAGTCGAGCCGGATCGCGAGGAGCGCGCGGAGCACGCGCCCGCCGTCCATCGGAAAGGCCGGGATCATGTTGAAGATCACGAGGAGGACGTTCATGCTGAGGAGCTTCGTCACGAAGTTGTGCTCGAGGGCGTCTGCTGTCGCGAAGGTGGCGAGATTTCCCGTGGCCGCGATGATCGCGAGGAGGATGGAGGCGATCACCACGTTCACCGCGGGCCCCGCCAGGGCCACCGCGATCTCCTGGACCGGCTTGTCCGGGATCCGCTCCAGACGGGCGACGCCGCCGATGGGAAGGAGCGTGATGTCGCGCGTCCTCACCCCGAAGCGCCGCGCCGTGAGCGCGTGCCCCAGCTCGTGGAGCACGAGGCAGGTGAAGAGGGCGATGATGAGGGCGATCGCCTCGACGCCCCGCTTGGGATCGCCCTGCGCTTCGGCGAACCAGGCATAGGGGAAGATAAGGAAGAAGGTCGCGTGCACGCGGAGCGGGATGCCCGCGAGCGTCGCGACCTTCCAGGACCAGCGCATCTAGTGCGTCAGGAACCGGTGCGGGTCACCTTGAGCGGAGCGTCGAGCACGACCTTGATCTTCTGCCCCGTTCCGAGAACGATCTGATCCCCTTTCGTCGCGACCGCGACGCCGGTGCCCACGGCCGCGCCCACCGCGGCGCCCTTGGCCACGTCACCGGACCCATGCCCCAGCACGCCGCCGATGATGCCGCCCGCGACAGCGCCTCCGCCGATCTCGAGCGCGCTCTCCTTGGCGTCCCCCTTGCCCTCCAGGCGGAGCGGCACGGCGGAGATGTCATAGGTCGTCCCGTCCGGCAGCTTGATGCTGTCGTAACGGAGCGTCAGCTTGGCCCCGCCCGCGACGCGTCCTGCTCCGTCCACGTAGGAGAGGTGGCCGCGGATGGTCGAGCCGGCCGGCACGGCGGTGGCGCCGTCCACGGTCTTGGCGAGGGTGGTGCGGATGCTGAAGGGGTCGCCGACATGATTCTTGCCGGAGCTGAGCGTTTGCTGGAGCGTGCCCGAGAAGGACGTGCCGGTCGCCAGGGTATATGTGTGCGACGTGGGCCCCGACTTCTGCGGCGTCTGCTCCGCCGTCTGCTCCTCACCGGCCGGCGCGAGCTTGTCCTCGGTGGTCGTCGCTCCCTGTTCCTTCGGCTGCTCCTTGTCCGCGACCGCCTTCTGCTGATCGCCGCAGCCGGCGAGCACGAAAGCCAGGACCAGGGCGGCACCCATTCCGCTCAGAATTCGCATCATGCGTTTGTCGAGCATCGTCAACCTCCTTCGTTCAGGCCTGGCCGAGATAGCGATCCAGCCATTCCCGAACCTCACGGTTCCAGACGAGCGAGTTCTTGGGCTTCAGGACCCAGTGGTTCTCGTCCGGGAAAAAGACCAGGCGGGAGTCGACCCGCTTGGCTTGGTAAATATTGTACGCGGCGAGCGCCTGCGTGTGCGGCACGCGGTAGTCGCGCTCTCCGTGAAGAATCAGCATCGGCGTCGTGAATCCGCGCGCGAACCGCGCGGGATTCCACCGGTCGATCGCCTCGAGCCGGTCCCACGGCTCCCCGCCGTAGGCTTGATGCCTCCCCTGCGTGACGTCGCTTCCGTACTCCGCAAGAAGATCGAACACGCCCGCATGGTTCACGAGACAGCGGAAGCGGTCCGTGTGCCCCGCGATCCAGCAGACGAGGTACCCGCCGTACGAGCCGCCCGTCGCGGCCATGCGCGCGGGATCCACGAAGCCTGTTTCGATCAGGACGTCGGTCGCGCGCATGATGTCGGTGAACGGCTTGTCTCCATGCCCGCCCTGGATGCAGGCCGCGAACTCCTGCCCCCACGAGGTCGATCCGTGGAAGTTCACGGTGGCGACCACGTAGCCGCGGGCCGCGAAGAGGTGCGGATTCCACCGGAAGTGGAAGTTGTCCCCCGAGATCGCATGCGGCCCGCCGTGGATGACGTGGACGAGCGGCCACCTCTTCGACGGATCGAAGTTCGGAGGCAGCGTCACGTACATCTGGACCGGATCGTTGTCCGCTCCCTGGAAGATCATCTCGCGCACCTCGCCCATCGCGATCTCGGCGAGGATGGGAGCGTTGAAGCTCGTGTGCACCTGGAGGTCGCTCCCGTCCGGCTTGACGCTCGCCGCCTCGGCGGGCGCGCTCAGCGACTGGATCGTGAAATAGAGCCGGCCGTCCCGGCCTACCCTGAGCCCGCCCACGGTCCCCGCGATCCCGAGGGGGCGCGGCGTCGACTCCTGGGCCGGAAGGTGGAAGAGAGCACCCTTGCCTCGATCCTCCGCGTCGATCGCGAGCGAGCCGTCCGCGAGGAACTCCCACGCTCCCGCGGAACGGTCCCACGCCTCGGTGAGCGTCTGATGCGTGTTCTTCGCGCGGTCGTAGCGCACGAGCCGCACCTTGTCGGCGTAGAAGAAGGGATCGCGCTGCGCGCCGTACACGATCGACCGCCCGTCGGGTGAGTAGCGCGGACGGAGCGCATCGGACACGTTCTCGGGCGAGCCCTCCGGCGTCAGGCAGCGCACCGGCCCCTGGCCGGACGTCGGAACCGTGTAGATGGCCCAGCGCAGAAGGTAATGAGGCGGCTGGCTCGAGTTGGCGGAGAACGCGATCTCCGATCCGTCCGGAGCAATGTCGTAATGCCCCGTCGAATCCATGAAGTCGAGCCAGCCCGCTCCGTCGGGGGTGAGATCGGTGAGCGCGCGCGTCGCGAGATCGAGCACGAACAGATGCGGGCGCTCACCCCCCGTGAGCCACTTGTCCCAGAAGCGGTAGATCCGATCCGAGGTCACGTGCGCCTTCACCGGATCCTTGGCGCGCTTCTCGAGGAGCTCCTTCGTCGCGGCGGACGTGGGCGCGTCCGCGAGCAGGAACGCGACGAACGCGATCCGCTTCCCATCCGGGAACCAGCGCGGATCCATGGCTCCGAGCGGCATCTCGGTGAGGCGCTCGGGCTCGCCCCCCTGGAGTGAGAGGATGTGGATCTGCGGCTTCTCGTCTCCCTGGCAGCGCGTGTAGAGGAGCCGCGTGCCGTCGGGGGAGAGCGCGGGCTCGGTGGACGAGGCGTCCGCGCTGGTCAACGGGCGCGCCTCACCCTGACGAGGCACCCGCCAGAGACGGGCGCGGCCGCGATTCTCTTCGATGTCGTACGTCGTGACGGGAACGATCAGGAAGGAGCCGTCCGGCGCGGGCGCGGGGGCGCCGACGCGGCTCATGCGCCAGAGATCCTCGGCCGTCATGGGGCGCTGGCCGCGGTTCCGCTCCTGGTGAAGGACGGATGACGGTCGTGTTTCGGATCGGGGCTCGGCGACGTGCACGGCACACCTCCGGTGGGGAGAGGCCCGCAGCCACCCCGGCGTGGGCGCGGGACTGACGGAATGGATCATCATAGACGACCCACGCCGCCGACGGAACCGCGGAACGCGGCTCCGGGAATCGGGCTAGAAGCGAAAGACGGCCGCGATCGGGCTCGCGGTGGGCATCGAGGCGCGTGGAACCACGAAGGCCTCGCCGCCCCGCTTGAGCGCTTCCTCGCAAAGGTCGTCGAGGAGATCGTCGTCCGCGGCGTCGAGCTGACGCTCGCGCCGCTCCACCGAGCCCGTGGCCCGGTCGAGGATGCCCCAGACCGTCTCGCCCTCGGCCGCGAGCACGCACGACACCCGTCCCTGGATCACCGCTTCCGCCACCGACTCGATGCGATCGGTCGCGAGGCCGCTCGGGGCCGACGTCTTGTAGCGCTCCACCCAAGGCTCGAAGACATGTGAGGCGGCCGCGCTCACGATGGGCCACGCATCCGCATGGATCTTGTCGCCGTTCGCGTGCTCGTAGCTCCCCTCGAGCATGGCGTCGATCAGATGGGGGTACGTGTTCGCCTCGCGATAGATCGGCTGGTAGTACTTCACCGCGGCGAGAAGGAGCGGGGCGCGCTCTCCGTGCAGGAATTCGCGGAGCGCCTTGTCGATGACGCGGAAGTAGGAGAGGAGATCCTCCTTCGTCTCTTCCTTCCCCACCCCGTAGCCGTGATGCGCGATGCCCCCCGCGTGCACCGTCTTCGAGCGGCGCTCGTTCACCACCGCGCCGAGCGCGTCGTTGACGCTCTGCGGGAGCCCAGGCACGTCCACGGCCGACGCGCCGAGCGGCCCACCCTCGTAGAGTCGCGCCGATTTCTGGCTCACGGCGAGGACGAGGTAGCGGGTCGCCTCGTGCTTGAGACGGAGGAGCGGCTTCACGTGGAACGAGTCGGCCACCACCGCGATCTCGGGCACGGGAGCGGACACGCGGTACGCCGCCGCGAACGAAGGCGAGAGGAACGCCGCAAATCCGTCGAGCGAGCGCTCCCAGTGCGATTCCTGCTCGAGCGCGCGGAGCGGAGCGATCATCGCTTCGGCATCGTTCGGCTTGAGGAGCGCCGCCGCCTTGTCGACGAGCTTCCGGTAGCGAAGCGGATCCTGCCGCTTCTCCGGAAAACGACGCGAGGTCGGTAGGTAGATCGAAACGCAAGGAGCACCGGCCGACTGGAGAAGCGGCTTCAAGTCCTCGCTCCGGAACGTCTGGACCTCGATCTTCTGCGCGCGGGAGGCCATGGCTCAGACCGGCTTGGGGGCCGGAGGCGGAAGCGCGATCGCGACAACCGTGGAGTCGAAGCCACAGGTCTTGTGGGTCGAGTCGCAGAACGGCTTCTTCGTCGAGTGACCGCAGCGGCAGAGGGTGATCGCGGTGCGGCCGGCCAGGTCGAACTCGCGGCCGTCCTGATCCACGATCGTGAACTCCCCCTCGATGCGGATGGGGCCGTTGTTACGGATGATGATCTTGGCGGGCATCGCGCTCCTCCCAGGTCCGTCGGATCGGGCCCACGCCGCGCCCGCGGCGGTCCCCCTCGTCGTCTGCTCCAAGTATATACTCCCGGGGAACCGTCTCGCGTCATCCCCCAAACCCAGAGAGGTCAGCCGCCCCATGGCGCCCCAGTACATTTTCACGATGGTCAACCTCGGTAAGGTCCATCCGCCCAACAAGGAGGTCCTGAAGGGGATCTATCTCTCCTTCTATCCGGGCGCCAAGATTGGCGTCCTCGGCCAGAACGGCGCGGGCAAGAGCACGCTCCTCCGCATCATGGCCGGAGTGGAGGAGCCGACGTCGGGCGAGGCCAGGCCGGCCAAGGGGATCAAGGTCGGCTTCCTGCCCCAGGAGCCCGTGCTCGACCCCTCGAAAGACGTGCTCGGCAACATCGAGGAGGGAGTGGCCGAGACCAAGGCGCTTCTGAATCGGTTCAACGAGCTGAACATGAAGCTGGGCGAGTCGCTCTCCGACGCCGAGATGGAAAAGGTGATGGAAGAGCACGGGCGCGTGATGGCCGAGATCGAGGCGGTCAACGCGTGGGAGCTCGACCGCACGCTCGAGATCGCGATGGACGCGCTCCGCGTGCCTCCTGGCGACGCGAAGGTGGAGACGCTGTCGGGAGGCGAGCGGCGCCGCGTCGCGCTCTGCCGGCTTCTTTTGACGCGCCCTGATTTGTTGTTGCTGGACGAGCCCACGAACCACCTCGACGCCGAGTCGGTGGCTTGGCTCGAGCGCTTCCTCCACGACTACCCCGGCACGGTCGTCGCCGTGACGCACGATCGCTACTTCCTCGACAACGTCGCCGGCTGGATTCTCGAGCTGGATCGCGGACAGGGCATCCCCTGGGAGGGGAACTACTCGTCCTGGCTCGATCAGAAGAAGAACCGGCTCGCGCTCGAGGAGAAGGCCGAGTCCTCACGCCAGCGCACACTCGCCCGCGAGCTCGAATGGATCCGCATGTCGCCGCGCGCCCGGCAGGCCAAGAGCAAGGCGCGCGTCACCGCGTACGAGGAATTGCTGCAGCAGGACCAGGAGAAGCGGAGCGAGGTCACCGAGATCACGATCCCAGCCGGCCCGCGCCTCGGGAATCTCGTGGTCGAAGCCACGGACCTCGCGAAGGGTTATGGCGACCGAGCGTTGATCGAGGACCTCTCGTTCCGTCTCCCTCCCGGAGGGATCGTCGGCATCATCGGTCCCAACGGCGCCGGCAAGACGACGCTCTTCCGCATGATCGCGGGCCAGGAGAAGCCGGATGGCGGCACCCTCCGCCTCGGCGACACGGTGAAGCTCTCGTACGTGGACCAGTCCCGCGATGCCCTCGACGGCAAGAAGACGGTGTGGGCGGAGATCTCGGGGGGCGAAGACTTGATCGAGCTCGGCACGCGGAGCGTCCCGTCGCGCTCCTACGTGGCCGCCTTCAACTTCAAGGGCGCCGATCAGCAGAAGCCCGTCAAGAACCTCTCCGGCGGCGAGCGAAACCGCGTGCACCTGGCCAAGGTCTTGAAGTCAGGCGGGAACTTGCTGCTCCTCGACGAGCCGACGAACGATCTCGACGTCGACACGCTGCGCGCGCTCGAAGAGGCGATCCTGAGCTTTGCGGGCTGCGTCTGCGTGATCACCCACGATCGCTGGTTCCTCGACCGCATCGCGACGCACATGCTGGCGTTCGAGGAGGACGGGAGCGTCGTCTGGTTCGAGGGCAACTTCCAGGACTACGAAGCCAACCGCCACATGCGCCTCGGCGCGGCGGCCGACCAGCCGCACCGCCTCAAGTACAAGAAGCTGGTGCGGGAGTAGCGCCGAGAGCCCTCCCCCGGCACACGCCGCACATGAGCCGATTTCGCCGGTTTCTGCGCCTTGTCAGGCAGAAGCGTCGTCGGTCGCGACTGGAGAGCACGGTCGAGCCTGCGGCCGCCCTACCCATGCCCTGACATCCGTTTCGCCATAATACACATTCACCCAATGGCTTAGCGGACCCGGGCGCCGCGTGGGGCGCCCGTCCGAGCCTCTCCCCGCTATCCCGCGCTCCTCGACATCCCGATCCAGCCTTCAGGTCTAGCTTCATGAGGTCGCTCGGTTCTGACCGACCGTGCTCTAGGGGGGCACTCTCATGACACGTCTGCTCGCGCCCGCATCGCTTGCCGTTCTGCTCGTGTCCGTTCCGCTCGCCTTGCCCGCAGCCGCACGCGCGGCCGACCTCGACACGAGATACGGGGCTCCGTTCTCGACCCTACCCATGTATCAGACGAACACGAGCGTCCTCATGCGGGATTGGAACGGGGACGGGCTGCTGGACGTCACCGTTACCTGCAATGCGGACGACCGCGTCTCCACACTGAAGGGCGTTGGTCAAGGCGCCTTCGGTGGGCGCATTGATTTCTCCGGCCCTGACAATCCGTACAAAGTCGCGGCTGGAGACATCAATGGCGATGGGACGGCGGACATGGTGCTGGCCCTGTACGACGCGAATTCCGTGCGGGTCTACTACCTCGTGCCCGGCGACGTGAGCTACAGCACCTTCGCGGATCTGCCCACCGGCTCGGGGCCGGTCGACGTCGCCGTGGCTGACATCGATCAAGACGGAGACAACGACATCGTGACGTCGAACTTCAACTCGAACAACATCTCGGTCCTGCGCAACAGCGGCGGCGGTACCTTCCTCCCTCACGCTGACTACGCAACCGGCCAGAACCCGTGGGGCATGGCCGTGGGACGCGTGAACGCCGATGCCTACCCCGACGTCGTCACCGCGGACTTCTCGAGCAGCACCGTGACGCTCTGGCTCGGGTCGTCCACGGGAACACTCACGTTCGGCTACAGCCTATCGGCCGGCAGCAATCCTACCGATGTGGCGCTCGTCGACCTGGACGCGGACGGCGTCCAGGACATGGCACTTGCGAATCTCAATGCCTCGAGCATCACGCTCGTGGACGCCTATGGAAACATCGCCCTCCAGGTCGTGGGAACCATCCCGAGCCTCTCCGGCTACGAAGTCGTAGCGGCCGATTTCAACAACGACGGAAAGGTCGACCTGGCGATCGCGGGATCCGAGAACGCGAGCGGCTCGGGCACCGTGCACCTCGGGACCGGAGTCGGCGCGTTCGGTCCGCGCCACGATTTCGCCACGGGAGGAAACCTCTCGATCGGGATGTCGGCGGGGGATCTGGACGGAGACGGAAAGGCCGACCTGGCCCTCGCCTCATCGCCGAACAATGTCTCGCTGCTCCGAGGGAATGGCGACGGAACGTTCGGCGTGAATCGAGCGGTCGCTCCCGACGGCGTGAACGCGGATTTCAAGAGAGTGGCGCTGGCCGAGATGACCGGGGACAGCCATCTCGATCTCATCCTCGCGGGAAATGCCAACGTGCGCGTCGCCCGGGGAAACGGCTCCGGCGCCTTCTCCTTCGTAGGACAGAGCGGAGCTCCGGCGGTCGATATCGCTGTGGCCGATCTCGATGGCGATGGCGATCGCGACGTCGCGAGCGTCAGGGGCACCGCATTCACGAACCTCGCCATCTCCTACAACCCGGGGAACGGGGCCATCGCGACGGGCGCCATCTACACGGTGGGAGGAATCGCTATTGCGGTGGCCGCTGGTGACGTCAACCACGACGGGCGCCCCGATCTGGTCGTCGGCTGTGACGTTCCCGGCGATCTCTTCTTCTTGCGGAACCTTGGGGACGGCTCGTTCGCCCCTGCGACGTCCGTCGCGGGGAGCGGGTGGCGGCGTGCCGTGGCCGTCGTCGACGTGAACGGAGACGGCGACCCCGACATCGTGGCCGCGAATTACCTCGCGGACAACGTGGAGGTCTACCCAGGAGATGGCTCGGGCGGATTCGGACCGAGCACGACCTTTGCGACGGGACACCGACCGGTCTCGATCGGGACCGGTGACTTCAATGCGGACGGAGCTATCGATCTCGCTCTCGCATGCGAAGGAAATACGATTTCCGTCCTCCTGAATTCCGGGAGCGGAACGTTTCTCCCCGCGACCGCGTACGTCAAACCTGGTACCTGGAGCGGTATCGCAGTCGGGAGCGCGGACCAGGACGCCTCGCCCGATCTCTTCGTCGTCGACGGTTAC
>DASTKC010000033.1:0-5397 GCA_035716085.1 Candidatus Eiseniibacteriota bacterium
CTCCGCACGAAGGACCGGCTGGAGGACGACCCGATCCTGATCGCGGGCGGACTCTGCACGATCAACCCGGAGCCCTTGGCGCCCTTCATCGACGGCTTCGTGATCGGAGACGGCGAGGAAGTCATCCAGGAGCTGTGCGACCTCATGGTCGAGCGCCGGGAGACGGGGATGCCGCGCGCCGAAGTACTCCGTCGCATGGGAGCCATCGAAGGGGTGTACGTGCCCGCGCTCTACGACGAGGTCGAGAACGGATTCGGCTTCGTGGCGCGCGAGCCGCGGGCGGATGCCCCGGCGTCCAAGCCGCGGTTCCGCTACGTCGCGTCGCTCCTGCCCGAGTACTACCCGGAGCGGCCGCTCATCTCGCCGACGGAGATCACGCACGACCGCCTCGGGGTCGAGGTGATGCGCGGCTGCACGCGCGGCTGCCGCTTCTGCCTCGCCGGCTACATGAACCGCCCGCTTCGCGAGAAGCGGGCCGACGAGGTGGTGAAGGAAGTGCAGTGCGGCATCGTGCACGCGGGATGGGACGAGGTCTCGCTCCTCTCGCTCTCGACCACCGACTACAAGCAGCTGCCGGTGGTGCTCCACGAGCTCGATCGCTTCACCAACGAGCTCGGGGTGTCCCTGTCGCTGCCGTCGACCCGCGTCGGGACGCTCGCGCCGTCCGTGGCGGACAAGATCGGACAGGGCCGGAAGGGGAGCATCACGTTCGCGCCCGAAGCGGGAACGCAGCGGATGCGGGACGTGATCAACAAGGGAATCGACGAGGCGGAGCTCGAGTACTCGGTGAAGCTCGCCCGCGACCAGGGATGGGGCGGCATCAAGTTCTACTTCATGATCGGCCTGCCCACCGAGACCGACGCCGACGTGGACGGCATCGCCGAGACGCTCCGGAAGTCGCAGGAGTGGGCGAAGGGCGGGAACAAGCGCATGCACTTCAACGTGGGCATCTCGCCGCACGTTCCGAAGCCGCACACGCCGTTCCAGTGGGAAGTGCAGGACGACATGGAAACGCTCTGGCGGAAGATCGACCGGCTCAAGCTCGGCTTCCGCGGCATGAACAACGTGCGGCTCAAGTGGCGCGATCCGAAGACCGCGTTCCTCGAGGGCGTGTTCGCGCGCGGCGACGTGCGCACGGCCGACGCGCTCGAAGCGGCGTGGAAGCTTGGCGCGCGCTTCGACGGCTGGTCGGAGTGCTTCGACTTCGATCTCTGGATGCGCGCGTTCGAGGCGATCGGCATGGATCCGTCGATCTATCTCCGGCCGCGGGATCTGGAGGAGCGGCTTCCGTGGGACCACATCCGGACGCCGGTGGTGAAGAAGTTCCTCGCGGCGGAGCGGCAGAAGGCGTACGCCGCGGCGCTCACCCCCGACTGCCGGGACCACGCGTGCTACCGCTGCGGCGCGCCCTGCTTCACGCCGAAGGCGCGGGACGGTCGGAATCTCTCGCTCCAGCTCGCACCGGGGCAGGGAGCGGTGCCCGCGTCGCTCGATTTCAGCGTGCCGCCCGAGGTCACGACGGCCCAGATCCAGGAGCGCATCCAGGAGCTCACGAAGAAGCCGATCGATACGCTCCGTGCGCCGACGGCTGCCGCCGAGGCCGCGACGAACGGCAAGGAACACGGCGCCAACGGGCACGCCACCCATGGCGCGAACGGCAAGGCGAACGGCACCAACGGCGCCAACGGCACGAACGGCGCCAACGGCAAGACCGAAGGCGAGCGCGCCTACGGTCGCCGGCGCCGGGTGTGGCCGACGGTCGGCCGCGGCCCTCAGGCGTCGCGCTACCGCGTGGCCTACGAGAAGCTGGGGGACGGCCGGTTCACCTCTCATCTCGATCTGGTGCGGATCTTCGACCGCGCGATCCGCGTCGCGAAGATCCCGATCGCCTACACGCAGGGCTTCAACCGCCACGCGAAGATCGCGTACGGCCCGCCGCTCTCGCTCGGAGCGACGAGCGCGGCCGAGTACTTCGACCTGGATCTGGCGCAGGCTTGTCCGTGGTCCACGATCGAAGCGATGAACGAGATCCTGCCCGAGGGCATCCGCATCCTCGAAGGGCGGCCGTTCACGAAGGCGTCCGACTCACTCATGGCCGCCATCGGCCGGGCCGACTACTGGGTCCGGCTCACGCCGTACCTGATGGAGGAGCTCACGCGCGGCGAGGACGTGCACCGCGTGCGGGCGGAGCTCGTGCAGTCGATCGCATCGTTCACGGCGTCCGGAGACTGGCCGGTCGCCAAGCAGAGTCATGGTCAGAAGGGCAAGACGGTCAACGCGCGTCTCGCGGTTGTGGACGTCGCGCTGGACCCGGAGGCCGGCCCCGTGGGGGTCCGCGTCGCCTCGCGGCTCCAGGCGACCGGGTATCTCCGTCCGGATCTCCTCGTGCGGAGCTTCCTGCCCTCGTTCGATTTCGACCCCCGCCTCCTGCTCGTGCATCGCGAAGCGATGTGGGTGGAGCGCGGTGGTGTCCTTCGTTCTCCCCTCGAGGCACTCGAGGATTCGGCATTTTGGCGGGCGGTCCCCGTCGATTCGGTGGACCCGGCCCCGGCGGACCCCGCTTGGGAGGTTGATGCGTAGAGAGATCATCATCAATGCGAGCGCGAGCGAAACCCGGATCGCGCTCCTCGAAGACAAAGAGCTGGTGGAGATCCTGGTCGAGCGGCCCGAGGCGGTTCGTCGGGTCGGCGACATCTACAAGGGGCGTGTGAATGCGGTGCTGCCGGGCATGCAGGCCGCGTTCGTGGACCTCGGTCTCGAGAAGAGCGCGTTCCTCCACGCTTCGGATCTGATGCCCGACTCGGACCTCGACGACATGTTCGAAGAGGACGAGGACGGGGAAGATAAGAAGCGCGGCGGGGGACGTGGCCGGCGCGACGAAACGCCCCCTCGAATCGAGGAAGCGCTCAAGAAGGGCCAGGAGATCCTGGTCCAGATCACGAAGGAGCCGATCGGCACGAAGGGCCCCCGGGTCACGACCCAGGTGTCGCTGGCGGGGCGGTTCCTCGTGTTCATGCCCGACCACGAGCACGTGGGCGTGTCGCGGAAGATCGAGGACCGCACCGAGCGAACGAGGCTGAAGCAGCTGCTCCGCGAGCTCAGGCCCAAAGGGGCGGGCGTCATCGTCCGCACCGTGGGGGCGGAGCAGGGGCGAAAGGAGTTCCAGGGCGACGTCAAGTATCTCGAGCAGATGTGGGAGAAGATCGAGAAGCAGGGAGAGCGCTCCCGCGCGCCGGCTCTCCTCCATCAGGAGATGGAGTTCACCACCGGCCTGATCCGGGACATCTTCACGGAGGACGTCGCTCAGCTCGTCATCGATTCGAAGGAGGAGCACAAGCAGATCCTGAGATATCTCTCGACCTACGCGCCCGAGCTCAAGACTCGCGTGAAGATCTACCGCGGCGAGGCGCCGATCTTCGATCACTTCGGGATCGAGGGCGAGATCGAGAAGGCGATGGAGCGGAAGGTCTGGCTCAAGAAGGGCGGCTACATCACCATCGACCAGACCGAAGCGCTCGTCGCGGTCGACGTGAACACCGGACGGTTCACGGGGAAGCGGAGCCAGGAAGAGACGATCCTGAAGACGAATCTCGAGGCGGCTGAGGAGATCGCGCGGCAGCTACGGCTCCGGGACCTGGGCGGCATCATCGTCCTCGACTTCATCGACATGGAGGAGGAGGCGAACAAGAAGGCGGTGCTCGACACCCTCCGGAACCGGCTCAAGCGGGACCGGTCGCGGACGAAGGCGTTCGCGGTGAGCGAGCTCGGGCTGATCGAGATGACGAGGCAGCGGCAGCGGCCCAGCCTCGCCAACTATTTCACGGAGAATTGCGCCGCGTGCGAGGGGACCGGCCGGGTGCTCTCGCTCTCATCCGCGACGCTCAAGATCGAGCGGATGCTGCGCCGCGTGGGACAGCGCTCGAAGGAGCGGCAGCTCCTCCTCCGGGTGCATCCGGACGTCGCGATCCACCTGGTGGAGCAGAACGCGGACCGCCTGGAGCGGCTCGAGAAGCAGTACCGGTTCCGTGTGGAGATCCGGGACGATCCGTCGCTTCGGCGGGATGAGATCCGTCTCTTCCGCGGCAAGACGTTCGAGGAGATCACCAAGCAGTACGAACACTGAACCCGGCGGACAACGCCGGCCACGAAGCACGAACGAAAGGATCGCTGTCTATGAGTGCTCGCTATGCCGTCATCGAAGCCCAGGGTCTCCAGTTCCGGGTCTCCCCGGACGAGGAGCACATCCTGCCCCACCTCGGAGCCGAGGAAGGGCGCGAGCTCACGTTCGATCGGGTGCTCCTGATCGGAGGCGAGGGCGGAATCACGCTGGGCCGCCCGCTGGTCGAGGGGGCGTCCGTGAAGGCGAAGGTCCTCGGCACGGAGCGCGGTCCGAAGATCACCGTCGGGGTGTACAAGCGGCGCAAGAAGTATCGGCGCAAGATCGGATACCGGGATACGCTGACGCGGGTCCGGATCCTGGACATCGTCGTCTAGCGGAAGGAGCGAACGACATGGCGCACAAAAAAGGTGTATCGAGCTCGAAGAACGGACGCGACTCCGCGTCGCAGCGGCTGGGCGTGAAGCGCTTCGGCGGCGAGCGGGTCACGGCCGGGAGCATCATCGTCCGGCAGCGCGGCACGGCGGTGGCGCCGGGCCTCAACGTGGGCCGGGGCAAGGACGACACGCTGTTCGCGCTCAAGGACGGCGTCGTGGTGTTCCGCCGCCGCGGCAAGAGCAAGATGTCGGTGTCCGTCGACCCCGCGCCGAGCGCGAGCGAGGCGGCCCATGCCTAAGATCACCGTCGTCGGCGCGGGCAACGTCGGCGCGTCCTGCGCGATCTACGCGGCCGAGGCCGAGCTGGGGGACGTCGTCCTCATCGACATCCTCGAGGGCGTGGCCAAGGGCAAGGCGCTCGACCTCCTCGAAGCGGGACCGGTGCGCGGCTACGACGCGTACGTCGAGGGGAGCGGCGACCTGCGTGCGATGCAGGGCAGCGACCTCGTCATCGTGACGGCGGGGCTTCCCCGGAAGCCCGGCATGTCGCGGCAGGATCTCCTCAAGGCGAACGCCGACATCGTGCGCGGCGTGGCCGAGGCGATCAAGCAGCACGCGCCGAAGGCGTTCGTGATCCTGGTCACCAATCCGCTCGACGTCATGGCGTACCTCACGTATCGGATCACCGGCTTCCCGCGCGAGCGCGTCATGGGCATGGCGGGGGTGCTCGACTCGTCCCGCTTCCGGACGTTCCTGGCCGAGGAGATCGGTGTGTCGGTGGAGGACGTGCAGGCGATGGTGCTGGGCGGCCACGGCGACACGATGGTTCCGATTCTCGACTACGCCACGGTCTCGGGCATTCCGGTCCGGAACTTCATCAAGCCGGAGCGGCTCGCCGAGATC
>DASTKC010000034.1:0-8021 GCA_035716085.1 Candidatus Eiseniibacteriota bacterium
TCCTCGGGCACCATCTCCACGAGGCGGCGGCCATCGGCGCGAATGGAGATCCAGTCGGGATGCGCATTCACGATGTGGAGCGGCGAGTGGGGCAAGGCGCCGGCGGACCAGACCAGGTACACGTTGATCCAAGCCTGCACTTCGAGGCCGCGCGCGTGTGCGCGCTCGATGATGCGCTCCAGAGGATCGAATCCGGCGGGGGCGTCTTCCAGGGTCTCGGCGGGAGGCACGAGGTCGGACTTGTAGAAGGCGTCGCCGCGGCCGCGCACCTGGACCAGGAGCGTATTGATGTTCATCTGCTCGGCGAGATCGACGACCGCGTCCACGCGGCCGGGGGTGCTGATGGCGTGGCGCACCACCCAGAGCGCGCGGGTTTCCTGGCCTGCGGGGGGCGCGGCGCACGCGGGCGCAGGGCCCGCCACGGAACCGAGCCACCCAATCAAGGCCATCATCAACACCACCGCCACTCGAGCCATGCCCGGACCCCAAAGAGAAACGCCGGCGCAGGATGCCGCGCCGGCGTGGAAACGTTCAATTCATCGCGGCTCTAGTCGCCGCTCTTCCCTCGCTGCCGGGCGCGCGTGGTCGGCTTGTGCTGGGTAGGAACACCCTTCTTGCCGAACTTGTCCCCGCGGGCCGGCTTGGCGCTCCGCTTCTCCTTCGGCGAACCGCCTTCAGCCGCAGCCTCGCCCTCACCGCCCTTGGCCGCGGCAGCCTCGCCGGCCTTGCCCTTCGCCGTCTTCGCGCCGCCCTTCTTCTCGGCCGCCTTCGCCGCCTTGGCAGCCTCCTCGGCCTCGTGGCGGAGCTTTTCCTTCAGCTCGGGCGACTTCACCAGCTCGAGGAGCGCGGTCTCGCCCGCGTCGCCGAGCCGGCGACCGATCCGGACGATCCGCGTGTAGCCGCCGTTCCGCTCGGCGTACCACGGAGCCACGGTGTCGAAGAGCTTCCTCACGACGTCGTCCCCGTGCACGAACCGCGCGACGTGACGACGGGCGGGCAGATCGCCCCGCTTCGCGAAGGTGATCATGCGCTCGCCCAGCCGGCGAGCTTCCTTCGCCTTGGCAACCGTCGTCTCGATCCGCTCGTGGATGAAGAGCGACGTCACCAGGTTCCGGAGCAGCGCCTTCCGATGGGAGTGCGTCCGGCTGAGCTTCCGATGATCTTTACGGTGTCGCATGGTCTAGGAACCTGTCCTCTCAGGGTTCGGCGGGACCGCTACGAAGCGCTCCCGGGGCCTTTCGCCCCTCAAGCCGCTTCGATCTTCTCGCCGAGCTTGAACTTGCCCACGTCCATGCCGAAGTGGAGCTGCATGTTCGCGAGGATGTCGGCGATCTCCTTGAGCGACTTGCGGCCGAAGTTCCGGTACTTGAGCATCTCGCCCTCGGACTTCGTGACCAGGTCGCCGATGGTCTTGATGTTCGCGGCCTTGAGGCAATTCGAGGACCGCACGCTGAGCTCGAGCTCTTCCACGCTCCGCTCGAGCAGCTGCTTCACGCGCAGGAACTCCTCGTCCACCTCCTCCTCGACCTCCTCGACGATCTCCTCCTCGAAGTGGACGAACAGAGCGAAGTGGTCCTTCAGGATCTTGGCGCCGTACGCGAGGGCATCCGACGGAAGGATGGAGCCGTCCGTCCAGACCTCGAGCGTCAGCTTGTCGTAGTCGATGCGCTGGCCGATCCGGGTGTTCTCCACCTCGAAGTTGACCTTCGTCACCGGCGAGAACATGGAATCAACCGGGAGCACGCCGATCGGGCGATCCTGGACGGCCTGGTTCTCCGCCGAGACGTAGCCCCGGCCCGCGCCCACTTCGACTTCGGCGCGGAACTCGCCGTCCTTGTTCAGGGTGGCGATGTGGAGCTCCGGATTCAGGATCTCGATGTCCGGATCCGCCTTGAGATCGGCCGCCGTCACCGCGTTCGTGCCGCGCGCGTCGAACGTGGCCATCTTCGGGCCGTCCGAGTGGATCTTGAAGCGCATCTGCTTGAGATTGAGGAGCACCTCGGGCACGTCCTCCTTCACCCCCGTGAGGGTGGAGAACTCGTGCTGCACGCCGTCGATCTTGACGGCCGTGACCGCGGCGCCCGGCAAGGACGAGAGGAGCACGCGCCGGAGCGCGTTCCCCAGCGTCACTCCGAAGCCCCGCTCGAGAGGCTCGATGGAGAACTTTCCGTATCGGTTCGTCGAGGACTTCTCTTCCAGCTCGACGTTCTTGGGCATCTGAAGATTCTTCCACTTCATTCTTGGATTCCCCCTCCTCGACCGTTTACTTCGAGTACAGCTCCACGATGAGCTGCTCGGAAACCTTGGTCGGAATGTTCCCGCGCGTCGGATATTCGAGCAGCCGCCCCGAGAGCTTCTCGGGGTCGAGGCTGAGCCAGCTCATCATGTCGCGTCCCTTGGTGTGCTCCACGGACGCCTGGATCGCGACGAGATCCTTGCTCGCCGGCTTCACGCTGATCTCGTCGCCCACCCGCACCTGAAACGACGGGATGTCGACCAGCTTGCCGTTCACCATCATGTGCCGGTGGCGCACCAGCCGTCGCGCCGAAGAGCGCGAGGGGGCGAAGCCGAGCCGGTAGGTGAGGTTGTCGAGCCGGCGCTCCAGCATGAGGAGCAGGTTCTGGCCCGTGACCCCCTTCTGGTGCTCCGCCTTCTCGAAGTAGTTCCGGAACTGCCGCTCCAGAACGCCGTAGATGCGCCGGGCCTTCTGCTTCATGCGGAGCTGCGTGCCGTAGTTGGTCTCCTTGGGACGCCGATCCTTGCCGTGCTCCCCGGGCGCGTAACCGCGGCGCTCGAAAGCGCACTTCTCCGTGAAGCAGCGGGTACCCTTGAGGAAGAGCTTCTCTCCCTCCCGGCGGCACTGCCGGCATTTTCCTTCGTGAAAGGTCGCCATATCGGTGCTTCGTACCTCCTTCGGCTAGACGCGGCGCCGCTTGGGCGGCCGGCAGCCATTGTGCGGGATCGGGGTGACGTCTTTGATGGCCGAGATCTCGAGCCCGGCCGCCTGCAGCGACCGGATCGCCGCCTCGCGGCCCGCGCCCGGCCCCTTCACCCACACCTCCACCTTCTTCAGCCCGAGCGAGAGCGCTTCCTTGGTCGCCGCCTCGGCCGCGATCTGCGCGGCGAACGGCGTGCTCTTGCGCGAGCCCTTGAATCCGACCTTGCCGGCGCTGGCCCAGGCCACCGTGTGGCCGTCCATGTCGGCGATCGTCACGATCGTGTTGTTGAACGTCGACTGGACGTGGGCGATGCCGTTGATGCCCACCTTCCGTTCGCGCTTCTTCTTGGGTTTTGGTGCCGATGCCGCCTGTTCCGCCACGTTCGCTCCTTCTCTTCAGGGACGGCGCGCCGTGCGCGCCGCGCTCATCGTCAACCGGCCGGCTTCGGCGCGGGCTTCTTCGCGGCCACCACTTTTCGCATGGCGCCGGCGGTCTTCTTGGGTCCCTTGCGGGTGCGCGCGTTGGTGCGCGTGCGCTGCCCGCGGGCGGGCAGGTTCTTGCGATGGCGCAGGCCACGATAGGCGCCGATGTCCATGAGCCGCTTGATGGACATCGCGACCTCGCTCCGGCGCGCGCCTTCCACCTTGAACTGGTTCTCGATCACCTGGCGGAGCCGTGCGGTCTCCTCTTCGGTGAGGTTCTTGATGCGCGTGTCCGGACTCACCCCCGTCATCTGGATGATCTTCCGGGCCGTCGAGTTGCCGATACCGAAGAGATACGTCAGCCCAATGACGACGCGCTTGTCGTTGG
Source organism: Candidatus Eiseniibacteriota bacterium (assembly GCA_035716085.1). Classification (GTDB taxonomy): domain Bacteria; phylum Eisenbacteria; class RBG-16-71-46; order SZUA-252; family SZUA-252; genus WS-9. The sequence continues at coordinate 3,750 of DASTKC010000034.1, forward strand.
GTAGATCGACGCCGGCGATACGAGCCAAACCTTGCCTCCTGTCCTATCCCTGCCGCTGCTTGTGGCGCGGGTTCTTGCAGATGATCCGGACCACACCCTTGCGCCGGACGACCTTGCAGTTGTCGCAGATCTTGGTGACCGAAGCCTTGACCTTCATGACCGCTCCGTTTCTTCTACTTGTACCGGTAGACGATGCGCCCGCGATTGAGATCGTACGGGCTCAATTCCACCGTGACCTTGTCTCCGGGCAGGATCTTGATGAAGTTCATCCGCATCTTGCCGGAGATGTGCGCCAGGACGCGGTGTCCGTTTTCCAATTCCACTCGGAACATCGCGTTCGGGAGAGGCTCGACCACCGTCCCCTCGACCTGAACGCCTTCTTCTTTCGCCATCAATCGCCCTCGATCCGGGACAAAATCTCAGGGCCGTCCGGACCGACCGCGACGGTGTGCTCGAAATGCGCCGACCGCTTGCTGTCCGCCGTCACGACCGTCCACTGGTCGGAGAGGGTCATGACGTCCGCCCCTCCGGCGTTCACCATCGGCTCGATCGCGAGCGTCATCCCCGTCTGGAGACGGGGACCTTCACCCGCACGGCCGTAGTTTGGAACCTGCGGCTCCTCGTGGAGCTCGCGCCCGATGCCATGTCCCACGAGCGCCCGCACCACACTGAAGCCGTCCTTCTTTACTTCCTGCTCGATCGCGAACGAGATGTCCGAGAGCCGGCCCCCGTTCCGCGCTTTCGCCATTCCTTCTTCGAGCGACCGCTCGGTCGCCGCGAGGAGCTTCGCGGTCTCGGGGTCGATCTCCCCCACCGCGAAGGTCCGCGCCGCATCGCCGTACCAGCCGTTTCGCCGGACGCCGATGTCGACCGAGATCACGTCCCCCTCGCGGAGGATCCGCTTCTCGCTCGGGATCCCGTGCACCACCTCCTCGTTGATCGAGGCGCAGATGCTCGCCGGGAATCCCCGGTATCCCTTGAACGCCGGCTCGCCCCCCGAGTCCCGGATGAACCGCTCGGCCAGCCGGTCCAGATGCATCGTCGAGACGCCGGGGTGAATCTCCGACGCGATCATCCGGAGGCACCGCCCGACGATCTGGGCGCTCTCCCGGATCTTCGCGATCTCCTCAGGCGTGTGGATCAGGATCCCTACGGCCTTGACTCCTCCGGCCCTCACGCCGCGACCTGTCCGATCGCGCGCTCGATCGCCGCGTAGACCTCCTCGGGCAAGCCCGACGCGTCCACGTTACGAAGCGCGCCCTCGCGGTCGTAGTACGCGACCAGCGGGGCCGTCTGCTCCTCGTACACCTTGAGCCGCGTCCGGACCGCCTCGGGGCGGTCGTCCTCGCGCTGCTTCAATTCGCCGCCGCAGCGGTCGCACACCCCGGCCTTCGCAGGCTTCGGGGAAGTCTTCATATTGTAGATGGCGCCACAGCTCGGGCAGGTCCAGCGCGCCTCGAGCCGCTGCACCAGCATGTCCGCCGGCACCACCAGGTTCACCACCCGGTCGATCTTCTGGCCGCCGAGGATCCGCTTCAGCCCGTCGGCCTGCGCGACCGTGCGCGGGAATCCGTCCAGGATGAAGCCGTTTTTCGCGTCCGTGAGGCCGAGCCGGGTCTCGATCAGTCCGAGCACCGTCTCGTCCGCGACCAGCCGCCCCGACTTCACGTCGGCCTGCGCCGCCTGGCCGAGCCGCGTCTGCTGCGCGATGGCCTCGCGGAGGATGTCCCCCGTCGAGATCACCGGGGTCCCCAGCTGCTTCGCGAGCCGCTGGCCGTGCGTTCCCTTGCCGCTCCCCGGAGGACCGAGGAGCACCACCCTCATCGACGCCCCCGCATTCTCCCGTGCGTCACGAATCCTTCGTAGTGCCGCATGATCAGATGGGATTCGATCTGCTGCAGGGTGTCGAGGGCCACGCCGACCACGATCAGCACGCTCGTGCCGCCGAAGTAGAACGGCACGTTGAACGAGCGGATCAGGAGGTCCGGCAGGACCGCGATCAGGGCCAGGAAGATGGCGCCCGGCAGCGTGATGCGCGACAGGATGCGGTCGATGTATTCGGAAGTCTTCCGCCCCGGCCGGATGCCCGGGACGAAGCCGCCGTATTTCTTCATGTTGTCCGCCATGTCCGTCGGGTTCAGGACGATGGCGGTGTAGAAGTAGGTGAAGAAGATGATCGTGAGCGAGTAGACGATGACATAGACCCAGGTTCCGTGCGCGAAGAGCCGCGCGACCGACTGGATCATGTTGCTCCCTTGAAAGTAGAGCGCCAGCGTGCTCGGCAGCATGATCAACGACTGCGCGAAGATGATCGGGATCACGCCCGCCGTGTTCACGCGGAGCGGGATGTGCGTCGCCTGGCCGCCGTACATCTTCCGGCCCACGACGCGCTTCGCGTACTGGACCGGGATCTTGCGCTGGGCCTGCGTCATGGCCACGACCGCCGCGATCACCGCGACCATCATGCCGGCGAGGAGCGCCGCGATCACCGGCGAGAGCGTGCCGACGCGGATCGCCCGGATCGTGTTCACGATGTCGGCCGGGAAGCGGGCCACGATGCCGATGAAGATGATGAGCGAGATGCCGTTCCCGATCCCTCGCTCGGTGATCTGCTCGCCCAGCCACATGATGAGGATCGTCCCGGTGGTCTGGGTGATCATGGTCATGAGCTGGAACGTGATCCCGGGATGCGGCACCACCGGCGCCCCACCCGAGCCCATCGACTCCAGGAACTTGGCGAATGCGAGCGACTGGACCGCCGCGAGCGCCACCGTGCCAACGCGGGTGTACTGGGTGATCTTCTTCCGCCCCTCTTCCCCTTCCTTCTGGAGCTTCTCGAAGTAGGGAATCACCGCGCCGAGGAGCTGGAAGATGATCGAGACCGAGATGTACGGCATGATCCCGAGCGCGAAGACCGTCGCCTTGGCGAAGCTTCCGCCGACGAACAGGTCGTAGAGACCGAAGAGCGAGTTCGTCTGCTGCGCGAACGCAGCCACGAGCGCCTCGCTGTTCACCCCCGGGGTCGGGATGTGCCCGCCCAGGCGGTAGACCACGAGGAGCCCCAGCGTGAAGAGGACCCGGCGCTTCAGCTCCGGGATCCGGAAGATGTTCTGGAATTTCTCGAGCATTGCTCTCCGTTACGCCCGGGTCTTCTTGACGCCGCGCGGACGATACTTGCGAGGCTCCGGCAGCGTGATGGTGCCGCCCGCCCCTTCGATCTTCTGACGAGCCGACGCGCTGACCGCGTCGACCGACACTTTGAGTGCTCCCGCCACGTCGCCCGTGCCGAGGAGCTTGACCGGAAGGTTGACCCGATCGATCAGCCGCTTCGACTGGAGGGACGCGCGATCCACGGTCTCCCCAGCGCCGTACGCGGCGAGCCGGCCCACGTTCACCACCTGGAACTCCACGCGGGTGTGGTTCTTGAACCCGACCTTGGGGAGCCGGCGCTGGATGGGCATCTGGCCGCCCTCGAACCAGCGCGCGACCTTGCCGCCCGTCCGGGCGAGCTGTCCCTTGTGGCCCTTGCCCGCGGTGCCGCCGAGACCCGAAGCCGGGCCCAAGCCGCGGCGCTTCCGGTCCTTCGTGGCTCCCTTCGCGGGCTTGATCTGTCCAATCCTCACGACGTCCTCCCGGCCGCGGCCTTGGCGCGCGGCTTGGCCGGCGTCTTGGCGGCGCGCGGCTTGGCGGTCTTCCCTGCGGGCGACTTCGCGCCGTCCGCGGGCTCGACACGCACGAGATAGCGAACCTGGTCCACCATGCCGCGAATCGCGGGCGTGTCTTCGTGGACCACCGAATGACGAATGCGCCGGAGGCCGAGCGCGGCGAGCGTCCGCTTGTGCTTCTTCAGCGTGCGGATCTTGCTCTTCTCCTGCGTGATCTTAATTTGAGGCATCGCTCTCCACCTTGTTGCGTCGAATGCCGAGAAGCTCGTCCACGGTCTTCCCGCGGAGCGCCGCGACGTCGCTCGCGCGGCGGAGGCCCTGGAGTCCGGCCACCGTGGCCTTCACCACGTTGTGCGGATTGCCCGAGCCGAGCGACTTGGTGAGCACATCCTGGATCCCTGCCGCCTCGAGGACGGCGCGGATGGCGCCGCCCGCGATCACGCCGGTACCGGCCGTGGCGGGCTTCAGGAAGACGCGGCCGGCGCCGAAGCGGCCCGTGACCTCGTGAGGGATCGTGGTCCGCCGGAGCGGAACCTCGAACATGCGCTTCTTCGCAGACTCGCCCGCCTTGCGGATCGCGTCGGCCACCTCGTTCGCCTTACCGAGG
>DASTKC010000035.1:0-15804 GCA_035716085.1 Candidatus Eiseniibacteriota bacterium
GCGCCCGTCCCCGATCCGTCCGACCAGGGCGTCGTGCTTCCGCACCTGCGTCTCGAGGGCCAGCTCGGAACGAATCCCGCCGCTGCCCGATTCCACCGAGACCTGCGCGCCGACGCCGGGCGGGAAGGAGACGGTGATGTCTCCGCTTCCCGATTCCACGACGAGCGTCGAGACGTCGCCGGCGAGGTCGAGATCGATTTCCCCCGATCCGGTGTCCATGTTGACCGACTTTGCATCCACGTTCTCCAGATTGATCGAGCCCGAACCCGTGTCGATCGCCACGGTCGCCGCTTTGAGATTTTCGCCGCTCACCTCGCCCGAGCCCGTATCCACCAGGATGCCCTCCGTCGTGCGCACGTCACGCAGGCGGACGGCCCCGGAGCCCGTGTCGATGTTGACCGCAGCGTCCGATCCGAGGATCTCGATCTCTCCGGAGCCGACGTCCGCGTGGAAGGGGCCATGCAGATCTTCGGCGTGGACCGGCATGGACGCGCCGTCCAGGAAGACGTCGGCGTCCACCCGGCTCACCGACGCGCTGCCGTGGCCCCAGTAGACCATCAAGTTCGTGCCGGCCGGGACGAGGAGCTTCACGTCAGCGCTCGCCTCCAGCCCCTCGCCGCTGCCGGAAATGGTCATCCGGTCGCCCTTGTCGACGCCGTCCTTCGAATCGCCGAAGGTCCCGTCGTCCCTCACTTTGAGCGTGGTCCTGGAATTCCGCCCCATGGAGCGGTCGATCACGTGGTCGTCCGGATAGAGGACCCGGAGCGTCTGGCGGCCCCGGACCGCTCCCGTCAGGACCTTGAGCTTCGCGGCATCCGGCCCGGCGACCTCGACCTCCGCCGTGACGGCCGAGCCCGTTCCCGGCACGATCTCGAGTGATCCCACGAGGTTGTAGACGGATACCTTGTTGCCGGTGATGGTGTAACGCACCGGGGCGGCCTGGGCCCTACTGATGCCGGCCCCTGCGAGAATGAGGAGGAGTCCCGCGGCGCGGGCTCCGGCCAAGGCACGTCGAACGCTCATGCGGCGCTCCTTTCGGTATCAGGATGTTGAAGGGACGCCTGTTGAGAGGGTCCCGGAGCCGAAAACGTTGGGGCCGGGCGGGGACCTGCCCCTAGACTTCCCTACGCGCCCCCCAACCGCCTAGTTTCCAACCCTTACCCCACCCGGCCTGTCCAACACTGGCGACACCGGGGCCCGAAAGATCCAGGAGTGAACGCGTCGACCACACTCGGACGAGTCGTGCCGCAGGCCATCGATAGGACCGACGTCACGCGCGCGCAGGACGGAGACACGCGCGCCTTCGAGCGGCTCTATCGCAGCCACGTCGCGCGCGTCCACGGACTCGCCCGCCGGATGATCGGCCCCGAGCATGCGGCGGAAGTCACCCAGGACGTCTTCGTGAGGGTCTGGGAGAAGCTGGGCACGTTCCGCGGCGAGTCGGCCTTTGGAACGTGGCTGCATCGGGTCGCGGTGAACGTGGTCCTCCACCGCCGCGCCGCGCTCAAGCTGGAGCGGATGCGGTTCGACGATGACGAGGAGGCGCTGGATGTCATACCGGCGCCGGTCCGCCACGCGACAGCCGAATTCGGCATGGACTTCGACCGCGCCATCGACAAGCTCCCGGACGGCGCGCGGGTGGTGTTCGTGCTCCATGATGTGGAAGGATTCAAGCACGAGGAGATCGCCGGATTCCTGGGCATCACCTCGGGAACGACCAAAGCGCAGCTCCATCGAGCACGGATGATCCTGCGCCAGCACCTCACACGATGAGACGGAACGAACGATGAGCGACCGCTACACCGATCTGATTTCGGATTATCTCGACGGCACGCTCGACCCGGGAACGCACCGGCAGGTCGAGCGCCACCTCGCGGGCTGCACCGAGTGCGCCGCGCTCCTCGGCGACTTCGAGCACGTCGTCGGACGTGCCCGCGTTTTGGCCGAGGAGGACACGCCCCCGGCCGAGGATCTCTGGCCCGGCATCGAGGCCAGGCTCAGGCGCGCCGCGCATACGCCGCTCCCGATTCCGGTCACGATCACCGCGGTGCCGGAGCGCCGCTCGCTCAAACCGCGGATCTCCTTCACCATTCCTCAGCTCGCCGCCGCGTGTCTCGCGGTCGTCGCGCTGTCGGCCGCTGGAGCGCTCTACATCGGTAGCGCCACGCGCAAGGCCGAGACGACCGCCTCCGTCACCCAGCAGCTTCCGGCGCCGGCCGCGGCCACCATGACGGAGAGCCAGGACGCCATCAAGGACGTGGCGCGGCTCAAAGATATTCTCGCGTCGCGCCGCAACGAGCTCGATCCGGCGACGGTCGCCGCGCTCGAGGGGAGCCTGCGCGCCATCGACAACGCCATCCGCCAGGGACAGCTCGCGCTGGCGGCGGATCCCAAGAACCCGTACTTGCGCGACCATCTCGACGACACGATGCGCCGCAAGGTGGACCTCATGCGCCGCGCCACCATGCTCGCGAGCGCGGACTAAGCGAACCGGAGACCCCCCACACCATGAGCCTGCCCGTCGTCCTCGCCGCCGTCGCGGTCCTGTCGCTCCAAGCCGACGTCGACACCACGTTCGCCGTCAAGAAGGGGGCGGCCCTCCAGGTTGAGAACTTCGCCGGCGAGGTCGTCCTGAGCGCCTGGGACAAGAACGCGGTGCGCATTCAGGCCCCTGAGGCCGACGACGCGCGCGTGATCGTGAAGCCGACGCCCCGCGGCCTCGTCATCAAGACGGGCTCGAAGCACGTCGCGGCCGGATCCGTCGATCTCAGGATCACCGTGCCTGCGTGGATGGATCTCGACGTCTCGGGCGTCCAGACCGACGTCTCGATCGACGGAGCGCGCGGACGCGTGCGGGTCGCGACGATCCACGGCGACATCGCGGTGTCGGGCGGGCGCGGGCAGATCGAGCTGAACGCGGTGGACCAGGACATCCACCTGGCCGACGCATCGGGGGTGGTCGTGTCCGAGACGGTGAACGGCGACCTCACGCTCCAGCGAATCGAATCGGACAGCGTCGACGTCTCCACGGTGAACGGGGAGATCTTCTACGAAGGCACTCTCCGGAGCCGAGGCGTCTACCGATTTACCAGCCACAACGGCGACATCGCGGTCGCCATCCCCACCACCACCAGCGCCACCGTCAACGTCTCGACGTTCTCCGGCGAGTTCGCCTCCGACTTCCCCGTCACGCTCCAGGAATCACGCCCCGGCCGCCGTTACTGCTTCACGCTCGGCAAGGGAGGCGCTCGCGTCGACCTCGAATCCTTCCAGGGAACGATCCACGTCTTCCGTCCCGGCACCCGAGGGCCCGTCACCGACGTCGAGAACCAGCGGATGGAGCGGCTTCAGGAGCGCATGGAGAAGGTGAAGGAGAAGTTCGAGCGGCGGAAGAACGAGTACAAGTACCAGACGAAGTCCTCGAAGGACGACGCCGAAGATGACTCCGATGACGATGACGATGATTCGGAGGATTCGAAGTAGCGTCTAGGTCGTCGCGCGACTTGGCCGGCGAGGGGAGGGTGTGGGGGTCCGGAACAGCACGTCCGGCGCTCGCTATCGCACCCCTACCCTGACTTGGTTGGCGCCGGCGCGAATATTCCGCACCCCCACACCCTCCCCTCACCTCCCATGGCCCCGATGGACTAGTTGTTCGCTTCGCAGCCAAGTCGCGCGTCAGGCGGCGGTCCAGCCTCCGTCTACGTAGAGCTCGGAGCCGGTGACGTACGAGGACTCGTCGCTCGCCAGGAATGCTACGGCGTTGGCGACTTCTTCCGGGCGGCCCACCCTTCCCATCGGGGTGTGCGTGAGGATGTAGTCCAGCATCGGATTGGGTGCGCCTTCTGACTTTGCGAGAAACGGGCCCACCATGGGGGTGTCGATGAATCCGGGGTGGACGGAGTTGACCCGGATTCCCTCCCTCGCGTAGCGGAGGGCGGCGCTCTTGGTCATGAGGCGGAGGGCGCCCTTCGAGGCATGGTAGGCGATGGCGTTGCCGTTGCCCCCGACGGTTCCGTAGATCGAAGCCACGTTGACGATCGAGCCCAAGCCCGCGCGCTTCATGGCTGGGACGGCGGCCTTCATACCGAGCCATGCGCCCGTCTGGTTCACCGCGATCAGCTTCTCGTAGCCCTCGAGCGTCTCCTCTTCGACGTCCTCGATGCGCGCGATGCCGGCATTGTTGACGAGCACGTGGAGCCCGCCGAACTCCCGCACCGCGGTCTCGACTGCCGCGGTCCACTCGGGCTCGCTCGAGACGTCGTGGTGCCGGTAGAGGGCCCGGCCGCCGGACGATCGGATCGAATCGGCTAGGGCTTTTCCCTCGTCGTCGAGGACGTCGGTGACGAGCACCGATGCGCCTTCCCGCGCGAGCTTCTCGCAGCACGCGGCGCCGATCCCCCGCGCACCGCCGGTGACGATCGCTATCCTCCCTCGAAGCAAGCTCATGTTCGAATCCTCCGGTACGGCCGGTAGACGGGCTCCCAGATCATGGCGCGGATGCGCGCCTCGACCGCCGCGGGTTCGAGCTCGGGCGCAGCGCCCTCGGATACGAGCGTGGTCGCCACGGCCAGCGCGACCCGGAACGAGATCTCCCGGAGCCTCGAGAGCGGAGGGTAGATGGGCGCGCCCGGCCGTCCGCTCTTGTCGGTGCACTCGAAGACCGCGCGGCTCGCGGCCGCGAAGGCTTCGTCGGTGAGGCGCCTGGCCTCGACCGCCACGGCTCCGAGCCCAACGCCGGGAAAGACGAGCGCGTTGTTCCCCTGCCCGATCTCGTGAACGGTCCCGCCGATCTCGACTGGCGGAAACGGGCTCCCCGTTCCGACCACCGCCGCACCCCCGGTCCAGCCGAGGAGCTCCGCCGGGGTGGCCTCGCACTTCGATGTCGGGTTGGAGATCGGGAGGATCACAGGCCGAGCGCAATGCTGGAACATCGCGCGCACGACCGGCTCCGTGAAGGCCCCCGGTTGCCCCGACGCCCCGACGAGAACGGTCGGGTGAAAGCTGGCCACCACTTGCTCCAAGGTCACGGGGCCATCTCCGACGTGACCCCAGCTTCGGACGAGCTCGACCGGCGCGGCGATCGCGGCCTTTTCGGCCTCGAGACCGGGGCGGTCGGCCACGATGAGCCCTTTCGAATCCAGACATAGGACTCGTGAGGAGAGCTCGCGAGAGGGCACGCCGGCTTCCGCGAGCGCTCGTCGCACCGCCAGCGCGGAGCCGGCTCCGGACGCTCCGGCTCCGAAGAAGACGATGCGCTCCTCGGCGACCGCACGGCCCACCTGGTGGGTGGCGCTCCGGATCCCCGCCGTGACCACCGCACCGGTTCCCTCGATGTCGTCGTTGAAGGAAGCGATTTGGTTTCGATGACGCGTGAGGACACGGAACGCGTTCCGGTTCGACAGGTCCTCCCACTGGAGGAGCGCGCGCGGGAAGACGTCGCGGATCGCGTCCACGATCTCGTCGATCAAGCTGTCGTACTCCGGGCCCCGCACCCGCCGCCGGGGCACGCCGAGGTAGAGAGGATCGTCGAGGAGCGCCTGATTGTCCGTGCCGACGTCGATGTCGAGTGGCAAGCAGCGCGACGGGTGGAGGCCGGCCCCCGCGGTGTAGAGGGCGAGCTTTCCGATCGGGATCCCCATGCCCCCGACGCCTTGGTCGCCGATTCCGAGGATCGCCTCGTTGTCGGTCGCCACGATCACGCGCACGTCGGGTTGGGACGCGTGCCGCAGGATCTCGACGACCCGTCCCCGGTCCTCGATCGACACATAGACCCCGCGTGGGCGGCGATAGATGTGGCTGAACTGCTCGCACACCTTCCCCACGGTCGGCGTGTAGACGATCGGGGCCATCTCCTCGAGATGGTCCAGGAGGAGGCGGTAGAAGAGCGTCTCGTTGCGATCTTGAAGTGCTGCCAGGAAGAGGTAGCGCTGCACCTCGGAGCCCGAGCGGAGGTAGTTCTCGTACGCGCGGGCGCGCTGCTCTTCCTCGGTCGCGACCCCCGGTGGGAGAAGCCCGTGGAGATGGAAGGCTTCCCGCTCTTCGGGTGAGAAGCAGGTCCCTTTGTTGAGGAGGGGATCGTCCAGCAGCGCTTCCCCCTCCCGGTTCACGGCCCAGTAGATCTCGCCGGTCCGGGGGTCGGTGCGCTCTTCGAACGGGATCATGCGCGGAGTATAGGGTGGCTGTTCGGCGGTGAAACGGTGGCCGGAAGTAGCATCGTCTTCCCGGCCGCGGTCAGGGAATCGCGCACTCCTTCCCTGCCATGCGGCGAAGCAGGCCGGCCTGGCCGATGTGGTACGCCTCGTGGAACTGGAGGAAGTGGAGCTTGTCCGCGAGCGTGTCGTCGCCGCGCTTCTCGAGAAGCTCCTCGTCGCTCAGCCGCGCGAGACCAGCCTGGATCCGCTCCTGCGAACGTCGGAAGTCGGCCACGATCAAATCGAACGGGAGCGAGTCCTTGGTGTCCTGCACGGGTCGGGAGCCTCGCTTGAAGCGATCGTTCCTGTCGGCGTCCCACACTTGGGCCTCGCCCAGGAGATCGAGAATCGCGCCCCGGCTCGCCACGATGTGGGCCGCGACCCAGTTGAGGCAGTTTCCCCCGGCCGGCGGCTGCACCAGGCTGTCCTCGTGGCTCAGGCTTTTCACATTCACTCCGAACGCGTAGGCGTCGATCTCGAAGAGGCGCTGAAGCTGGCGAAGGCTCACGACGGCTCCTTTCTCAGGTGACGGGACGCGACGTGCGGACTCCGCCGAACACGCGTTTCAAGAGGCGATAGATCAAGGTCAGCGCCAGGATGGCAAGAATGAGCAGGATCCCGGTCAAGACCAGTGTGAGCACGGGATGCGTGGCCGCGAGCCAGGCGAGGCCGATCGCGATCACGTCCTCCGTGGTGCTCAGGATGCCGTTCGAGATGGGCTCGGGGCTCGTGTTGACGGCGGCGCGCGCGGACGCCTTCGTTCCATGCGAGGTCAGCGCTACGCCCCCCGCGATGAGCGCGGCCGCGACGCGCCAGGGCTCGTGGACGCCCGCCACCGCGGCGTAGGCGAGGATCGCGGCCGCCGGCGGACGGATGAACGTGTGAACGGCGTCCCACACGTTATCGAAGAAGGGCACCTTGTCCGCCACGAACTCCACGACGAACAGAACCAGGGCCACGCCGATCACGACCGGATGGCCGAGCGCGGCGAGCGACGGCGGAAGCGTGGCGACGTGGAAACGCTGCAGGAGGCCCAGCGTCGCGACGGTCGCGTAGAGGTTGAGTCCGGCCGCGAACGAGGTGCCCGCGACCAACCCCATCCATTCGGTCATCGTTCGGCCCGGGCGCTAGCCCTGCCGCGCTTCCCCGCGACGCACGATGGCGAACGCGATCAGCGCGACGACGAAGAAGACGAGGAGCGCCCACGCCACACCCTGGAGCGTCTGGATGATGGTCCGGTAGATCTCGAGCCCCATGGAGGGTCCGTCGAGCGGAAGGGTCTTCGCGGCCTGGTCGGGGCCAAAGCGCTCCGGATGGACGTACTGCTCGAGCTTCCAGATCTGCACGCCGTTCGAGATGCCGACCACGAACACCGCGAACAGGAGGAAGCGTTGCCATCCCTCGGCGATCTGTTCGCCGATGACGCGGTCCAGGATCTGGCGGATCGGCTTCCGGAAGAGGAGGACGACGAGCCCCGCGGTCGCGAGCGCGACGAACAGCGTGAGGAGAAGGAGGACGAAGAACATCGATTCCCTTTCGATGGGGGCCTTGGGCTGGACGCCAGGCAGGAGTCTAGCCGAGAGTCGGCTTCCCGGCGTAGAGTTGCTTCCCAGCTCCCGTAGATCGGGAGGACCCGAACGGAGGATCCCATGACCGCAACTCCCGCTATGGCGCACGCCGCACCGTGCCGATTCGGCCGCTCCGCGGCCATTCTCGCCGCCGCGCTCCTCGTCTCGATCGCGGGCTGCAAGGGCGCCACTCCGATCCACGATATTCTCAGCAACGCAGCAGCGCAGGACGGCAAGACCGTCCGCATCGCCGGCAAGGTCGAGAACTCCGCGGGGGCGTTCGGCTATGCCGTCTACCGTGTGGACGACGGCACCGGCAAGATCGACGTGGTGGCCAAGACCGGCGGCGCCCCAGCCCAAGGCACCGAGGTCGGTGTGGAGGGCACGTTCCGCCAGGCCTTCACGATCGGCACCGACGTAGTCGCCGTCATCGAAGAAAGCAAGCGATCCTCCCGTTGAGCATCGAGGCGATTCCGTGCAGAGGGAGACGTGCATTGTTTAAGCCACAATGGGAGGGACGGAGAGGCGATGACCGGAGGACGCCTCGCAGTCGCGCGAAGCGCGACATGCGCCGCGGCCGGAGGTCATCGACTCTCCGTCCCGGCCAAATGAATGGCTGAAACAAAGCCCGGCATCGCCAGGCTAGAAATCGCAATCACAGCGATTCTGTTCTCGCTCGGCGGCGCGGGCATCAAGGCCTGCTCGCTCACGAGCTGGCAGATCGCCATGTTCCGCTCCGCCATCGCGGCCGTGATGTTCCTCGTGTTCCTTCCGGAGTCCCGTCGAGGCTGGACGCGGCGGACCTGGATCGTGGGCGCGGGCTACGCATCCACGATGCTCATGTTCGTGATCGCGAACAAGCTCACGACTTCGGCGAACACGATCTTCCTCCAGTCGACGGCGCCGCTCTACGTGCTGCTGCTCGGGCCGTGGCTGCTCCGGGAGCGGAACCGGACGTCTGATTTCCTGGTCATGGGACTCCTCGCCGTGGGGCTCTGTCTCTTCTTCGTCGGGCACGAGAACCCATGGCGCACCGCACCCGATCCCCTGCGCGGGAACGTGCTCGCGGCCATTTCGGGCGTGTCCTGGGCGCTCACGATCATGGGAATGAGGCTTCTCGGCCGCGAGAGCCACGGCTCCCCGAACCCGACCGTGCCCGCGGTCCTCGCCGGAAACCTGATCGCGGTCATCGTCTCTCTTCCGTTCGCGGTCCCGGTCCCGGCGCTGGGCCGCGTGGACGCGCTCGTCCTGCTCGGACTCGGGACGGTGCAGATCGGACTCGCCTATGTCTTCCTCACCCGCGGGATCCGGAGCGTTCCCGCGTTCGAGACGATGGTGATCCTGCTCCTCGAGCCGGCCCTCAACCCAGTATGGGCGTGGCTCGTGCACGGCGAGCGGCCGGGCGGATGGGCGATCGTGGGCGGGGTTCTGATCCTGGGAGCGAGCGCGCTCAAGACCTGGAACGACGCCCGGCTCGCCCCCGAGATCCCTCCAGCATGACGCGCGGGCGGAAGGCGCTCCTGGCGATCTTCGCGATCCTCCTCGCCGCCCTGCTCTGGCTCCTCCTTCCCACAGGGTGGAATCCGCTTTCCGCGCGGGCGCGCCCGGCCCTGAACCGCGACGACGCGATCGAGAGGCTGCATCGCCTCGAAGCACTCGATGATTCGGAGGCGCTCTATCTCCCATGCCGCACGCTGGTCCTCGACCACGGAGCCAGGACGGAACGCGCATACGTGCTGCTGCACGGCTTCACGAACTGCCCACGCCAGTTCGGGACCCTCGCCCAGCTCCTCTACGACGGCGGCGCCAACGTGCTCGTTCCGCGCATGCCGCGGCACGGATTCGCGAACGCGTCGACCCACGTGCTCACCGATCTCACGGCAGACGAGCTGATAGGAACGGCGGGAGAAGCCGTCGACATCGCGCGCGGTCTCGGCAAGCGCGTCACGGTGGTCGGGCTCTCCTCGAGCGCCGTGGTCGCAGCTTGGCTGGCGCAAGAGCGCGCCGATCTCGACCAGATCCTCCTGATTGCACCATCGTTCGCGCCGAAGGACGTGCCGGAGGCTGTCGCGATCCCGCTCTCGAACGCGCTCCTTCGCCTTCCCGACATCTTCGTTCCCTGGGATCCGAGGCACGAGTGGACAGGCGGGCCGAAGTCGGCGTATTCCGGGTTCACGGCGCACGCGATCGCCAGGGTGTACGCACTCGGCGCGCGCGTCCTCGAGTCCGGTCCCCCGGCGCCGGGCACCCGGGTGCTCGTCGTCACGACGCCGCACGACGAAGGGGTGAACAACGAGGTCACCCTGGAGCTGGCGAGGCGGTGGGCCGGGCGAGGTGTGGACGTGCGGTCGTTCGAGTTCCCTGCCGGGGCATGGGTGCACCACGACATGATCGATCCGGAGCAGCCGTACCAGCGCGTGAGGGTCGTCTATCCCCTGCTCCGGAAGCTGCTCGAGACCGGGCGCATCCCGACGCTCGCCGACTCGGTCGCCTACGGTGGAGACTCGACGCGCGTCGCGGACGCGGCTCAGGCGGGCGCAGCTCCTCCATAGCGGATCACGAGGACCGTGACGTCGTCCGCCGGAGGCTGCTCGTCGGCGAACGCCCGCACGCTCGAGAGCACCTTGTCCAAGATCTCGTCCGGAGCACGTCGCTCGGATCCGGCGAGCGCTTCGAGCAGGCGCTCCTCTCCATACTGCTCCCCCGCCGGATTCTCCGCGTCCGTCACGCCGTCGCTGAAGAGGACCATGGTGTCTCCCCGCTGGAGCGCGATCGCTTCCTCTTCATAGTGCGCCGTATCGAACGCTCCGAGCACGAGCCCGCCGCGGTCGGGCCTCTCGATCGTCCCGCTCGCCCGGAGGAGGACCGCCGGGTTGTGTCCCGCGCTGCAGGACATGAGCGTCCCGCCCGGATCGAGGACCACGTACGCCATCGTCGCGAAGCGCCCTTCGATGGAGCGGCGGCAGAGCGCTTCATTGACCCGCTCCAGCGTGGCGGCCGGGCCGTCGTTCGCATGGGTGGCGAGGATGCCCTGCACCATCGCCGCGAGGATCGCGGCGGGTGGACCCTTGCCCGCGACGTCGCCGAGCGCGAACCCGATGCGTCCCGACGTGAAGTCGAAGTACTCGAAGAAGTCGCCGCCGATCGTGCGGCACGGAATCGACGCCCCGGCGGCCTCGTAGCCCGCGCCGCTACGCCTTCGCGGTGGGAGGAGCGCCTGCTGGATCTCGGCCGCCATGCGGAGCTCCTGTGCCTCGCGAGCGGTCTTCTCGGCGCGCTCCACGAGGAGGGCCTTCCACCGGGTGGCGTAGACGAGCGCCATGAAGAACGTCGTGAAGATGACGCTGAAGATCAGGAACATGATGACCGACCGTGCCGTTCCAAACGATCCGTGAAGGATCGTGAGGTTGAGGATCGTGCCTGCGATGACGCTCCCCAGGAGAGCCGCGAGCGCGAAGCTCGCGATCTCGAGTGGGTGCCCCGGAGTCCGATCGGGCGGGAGGATGCGCGGCACGACGAAGGCGCGATTCAGCTCGACCATCGTCACGATGATGAAGGAAAAGAGGAGCGTCACCAGATAGTACGCAGGGAGCGAGCGAAGGGATCCCCCCTGCATGAATGTGAAGAAAAGGGCGAACGGGATCCCGACGAGAAGCGGCCGGAGGATGAGACGGCCGAGCATCGCGCGCCGCTTGCTTCGCGGCCGGCTCACAGCTCGATCTCCATGAAGAGGGCGCCGGGCACCGGATTCGCCCTGTAGGGCGCGATGTCGCGGAATCCCGCCGCCCGATAGAGCGCGATGGCGGCGTCCATCCCCGGAACGGTGTCGAGACGCATCCGCCGGTATCCGCGGGCTCGAGCCTCTTCGAGGATGGCTGCGACGAGGGACACGCCCACGCGCTTCCCACGCATCCCCGGGCGGACGTAGAGTCGCTTCATCTCGCACGTATCCTCGTCGCCCCACGGGCGGAGCGCGACGCATCCGGCCGGCGCCGTCCCGTCTGTCGCAAGGAGCAGCGCGCCGCGCGGCGGAGCGTAGTCCCCCGGCAGCGACGTCACCTCGTGCTCGAAATCCTGGAACGCGAGATCGAACTCGAGCGACGCCGCGTACTCGAGGAAGAGCACGCGCACGGCCTCGACGTCCTCGGCCGTCTCCGCTCGGCGCACGCCCATGGCGCGGTCACCCGCGAGCGCCGGCACGAAGCTCCTCGACCATCACCACGCGCGCGACTTTGCCCACGCCTCGGTAGCGCGCGTCGTACTCCTCGCGCATCTTGAGCCCGTAGCCGTCCCGGTAGGCCGCGTAGTCCTCGAGCGAGTCGAGCGTGTAGAGCGTCACGTACTGAGGGCGCCAGCCCTCCAGATTCGTATCGGTCACACGGAGCTTCACGGCGCTCCGCATCTCGGGCGCCTTGAGCACGTTGGGAATGTGGACCCCGCTGTGCCACGCGTTCCACTCCGCGAGCACGTCCTCGGGCACCCAGGTGTAGACGGCGTAGATCACGCCGCTCATCCCGGAAACTCCGTCGGCACGGACGCCGTGCAGTGGATGAGCGAGCGGTTCGATCCCGCGTGCTTGAGGAGCGTGATCTTGTCTCCCTCGACCTTCATCCTGCCGGTCAGGATCGCGGTCGCGGCGAGCGTGCGCCGCTCGAGGACGTCGCGCCAGAGGCCGAACGGCGCGCGCAGCGTGAAGCCCGCCTCGGGATGCGAGGGTCCTGGGACGAACACTGCCTCGTCGCATCGACCCGCTTGGAGGCGTACCAGGAGGTAGAGCGCGTTCCGGAGCGCGTCGTCCGCCTCGAACGCAAAGAGGAGGTTCCCGTTGAACCCGACGCCCCACTTGGACGCCGCGTTCCGGTACTCGCTCGATCGGTTGATCTCGTCGCAGAGAGCCTGCGCGTACTCGGCGGTGCCGAAGCGGTAGGCCATCTCAGCCCTTCCGCGTCGACGCGGGTGCTCCGCGGAGAGGCACGAATCCCGGGTTCAGAATCCCATCCGGGTCATGGCGCCGCTTCGCCGCTTCGAAAAAGGCCCACGAGTCCCCGTAGTGCGTCCGCCACGCTTCGTCGTCGAAGTCGACGTAGCCCGAGAGGTAGCGATTCCCTCCCATCGCGACGACGAGCCGGCTCAAGTTCTCGAGCATCGGCTTGGCTTCCTCCCAGAACGGCGCGGGAATCGCGGGAAGGATGCCGAACCCCATCAAGTCCTCCCCTTGGGGACGGCGGAAGAGCTTCGATCGCGACGTGCTCCCCTTGGCGGGCCAGAGGAGCACGTGCCCGCCCACGAGGATGGCCGGCGGAAGATCGGGGAGCACGGCCTCAAGCACGTCGGGGGTCCGATCCCACGGCAGCACGACCTCCATCCAGGGATGCACGTGCCCCCAGGTGCCGCCGCGCTTCCAGAGGTCGAACACGGGCTCCAGCCGCTCGAAGAAATCGAGGATGGGGAGGTCGTCTGTGTAGAGGTGATCGTAGGGATGCAGCCCGTCGAGGAGCGCACGGTCGTCCGGAGGCGATCCCGCGTCGAACTCCACGGTCGGATGGAACGGGAAGAACCAGCGCGCGAACACCTGCCGCCGCCCGCTCACCGGCTTCGTACCCTGCGGGGATGGAGACGCCCAGCTCTCGAGATGGTCCCAGCGTCCGGAGTCCATCGCGGTCTTCGTGTCTTCCATGAAGCGGTGCGCGTCGTCGTAGAGGAGATAGTAGGTGCGGGTCATCGGGCGGACGGCGCGGAGCTTCAAGCGCGCGCTCGTGATGACGCCCACCTGGCCCAGTCCGGCGATCACCGCGTCGAAGAGATCCGGATCGCGATCGGGGCCGCACGTGCGGACGTCGCCTGTGCCCGTGACGACGGTGATCTCCTCGACCTGGTCGCCTTGGGTGCCGTAGCGGTGCGACGCGACGCCGACCCCGGCCGTGGAGAGGGTGCCCCCCACGGTGACGCTCAAGTTGTTCGTCAGGACCGGCGGTGCGAGGCGGTGCTCGAGCGTGGTCCGCGTCACGTCGCGCCAGATCGCGCCCCCCTCGACTTCGACGCTCGACGCGCCTCTCGCTACATGCCCGATCCGCCCCATGGAACGCATGTCGATGAGGAGGCCGCCGCTCGAGATCGCGATCTGGCTCTGGCTGTGCGCGGCGCCGCGCACCGAGACCGAGATTCCCTCGCCGCGCGCGAAGGCGATCGCAGCGGCCACGTCCTCGGCGTGCGCGGGCTCGAGCACCGCGCCCGGCCGCGCCATGAAGATGTGGCCGAAGTTGGTGATCCGCTCCGGCTCGACCTCGGAGGGTTCGAGGACCCGGCCCTTCACGAGCGGCCGGAGTCCTTCCGCGATGGGACGCACTAGGCCTTGGCCGGTACCTGGGCCGCGCGATACAGATGCCGGAGCAGCAGGATCTGCCCGTAGTGACCCGCGAAGTGCTCGAGGAGGTGGTAGTAGTACCACCGCACGTTGATGAGCCGGCGGGTGCCGTCCGCACGGGTGCGCGGGATCTCGCGCTCGAGGTCCGAGTCGGGCACCGCCTTGGCGGCTTCCTTCACGTATGCACGGCCGCGCGCGAGCAGATCGTCGAAGAACGCGATGTCCTTCCCCGCAAGGACCGCGGGGGGCAGGCCCTCCTCGGGAATGGGCATGCCGTCGTCGTCGGCGCCAATGCCGAGCACGGGCTCGCTCCGGAAGTGCTCCTCATGCTTCATGATGAGCGCGGTCCAGAACACCTCCACGATCGCCATGTGCGCGAGCAGCATCCCGATCGTGTTCGTGCCGGGACGCGGCTGCCACTCGAGCTCCTCGGGGGTCATGTCCCGCGTGACGTCGGTGAGGCGCTTCGTCTGGTCGTCCATCTGCGTGAGGAACGACGCGATCTCCCGGGAGGCGTAGCCGGGCGCGGGCTCGAGGATGGAACGGATCACGGTCGACATGGTGATGCCTCCGGAGCGGAATCGGGTGGATGGTCGTCGGGACCGGGAAAGCATAGCAGTCCCAAGCCGCGGGGGGTATCATCGCCCGCCATGTCCTTCGAGCCGCTTCCGGTCGAGCGCCTCTACCTCGCGCATGAGCTGAGCGAGCCCATCTTCGGCGACACGTCCGACGATGTCTTCTACGCGCGGCGCGCCGACGGGAAGCGGAGCATCGTGCGCCAGCGCCTTGGAAGCGGCCTCGCCGAGATCGTGACGGCCGAGCCGCGTCCCATGGGAGGCGTCGGGTACGGCGGCGGCGTCTTCACGGTCCGCGGCACGGCGCTCGTCTACGCGGGGAGCGATGGGCGCCTCCACGCGGTGGACCTCGCCTCGGGCGCCCAGCGACCCCTGACCCCGACCTTCGAGGGAGTGGCCGCGCCGGTCCTCTCGCCGTGCGGACGAGCGGTCGCGTTTCTCGCCGAACAGGACGGGCACTGCAACGTGATGCTCGCCGACCTGAAGGGCAAGACGGGTCCGATCCAGCTCACGGACGATCCCTGGTACGCGTTCAATCCCGCGTTTTCGCCCGACGGCGCGCGGATCGCGTGGCAGGAGTGGGATCAACTCGACATGCCGTGGGATCAGTCCCGGATCGTGATCGCGAAGTTCGCGAAGCCGATCCCCGCGTGCTCGGCCCTCTTCGAGGCGGCTCCGGCCACGGTCCTCTCGACCATCGCCAAGGAGAACGCGAGCTTTGCCGCCCCTCAGTGGAGCCCCGACGGAAGGCGCTTCACCTACCAGAGCGACGTCTCGGGCTGGCGATCGCTATGGATCGGCGACGCAGACGGCGCGAACGCGATGCGTGTGGACGCGGGCGAAGGAGAGATCGGCCTCGCGGACTGGCTGCCGGCGCGCTCCGGCTATCGGTGGAGCGACGACGGGACGGCGATCTATGCGGTGCGGAGCCGCCAGAGCCGGGACACGCTGCTCCGGATCGATCCATCGTCGCGTGCGGTCGAGGAGATCCCGTCGGCGTACACCGATATCCAGGGACTCCAGATTCGCGGGCACTCGCTCGTGTACACCGCGACGAACCCATCGACGCCCCAGCGTCTCGTGACCCGGCTAGCCCAGGGCGCCCG
>DASTKC010000036.1:0-3581 GCA_035716085.1 Candidatus Eiseniibacteriota bacterium
AACATGGGCACGATCCCGCTCCACGTCTGGAGCGCGCGCGTGGCGTCGCTCGACCGGCCCGACTGGATGGTGCTGGACCTCGATCCCAAGGAAGCTCCATTCACCCACGTCGTCCAGGTCGCACGCGCGCTCAAGAAGATCCTCGATGACCTCGAGCTGCCGAGCGTTCCCAAGACGTCGGGCGCGACCGGCCTGCACGTCCTGCTCCCCATGGGGCAGCGCTACACGCACGAGGAGGTGCGCACGTTCGCCCGCGTTCTCGCTACGATGGTGGTGGAGGCGCTTCCCGAGATCTCGACCATCGTACGGGCGATCCGGGGGCGCGGCGGAAAGGTGTACGTCGACTTCGGACAGAACGGGCATGGCAATACCATCGTCGCCCCGTACTCGGTCCGGCCGCTTCCGGGCGCTCCGGCGTCGTGCCCGCTTCGATGGGATGAGGTGAACGCGCGGCTCGACCCCGCGCGCTTCACGATCCGGACGATCCCCGAGCGGTTCGAGGAGATGGAAGATCCGCTCCGGATGGTTCTGGGCGAGGGCATCGACATGGCCGAGGCGATCGCGACGATCGAGCGGAGGATGCGTGGCTGACCAAGGCACCGCGACCACGACGGAGCTTCGATTCCTCGCCAGCTCCTCGGCCGGCGAGGTCTCCGCGATCCTCATCCGGCCGGCGGGCGCGCGCTGGCTCTACGTCTTTGGCCACGGCGCGGGCGCGGGGATGCGGCATCACTTCATGGAGGATGCGGCCACCGCCCTCGCGGGGCGCGGCTTCGCGACCTTTCGCTATCAGTTTGCCTACCAGGAGAAGGGATCGCGCCGCATCGATCCGCAGCCCATCCTCCTCGCCACCGTTCGAGCCGCGATCGATGCGGCCCGCCAAGCCGCGCCCGACTTGCCGCTGCTCGCTGGAGGCAAGTCGATGGGAGGCCGCATGACCTCTCTCGCAGCGTCCAAGGAGCCGCTCCACGGGGTGAAGGGGATCGCGTTCTTTGGATTCCCCCTCCATCCCGCGGGGGCGCCGGACCAGGTGCGCGCCGATCATTTAGCGCTGGTCACGGTCCCCATGCTCTTCCTCCAGGGCACGCGGGACACGCTCGCCAACCTCGACCTTCTCCGGCCTGTCATCGACAAGCTCGGCGCCCCGGCGACGCTCCACGTCCTGGACGGCGCCGATCACGGCTTCAACGTGCTGAAGAGCTCCGGCCGAACTCCGGCTGACGTGATGGAGGAGCTGACGCGTACCATGGAAGGGTGGGCGGAGAGCCTGCCCCGGTAGCCTGGACCCAGGAGCACGCATGCGGATACGAGCGGGAACGAGCGGCTGGTCGTACAAGGAGTGGAAGGGACACTTCTATCCCGAGAAGCTCGCGGCGAAGGACATGCTCCGCTACTACGCCGAGCACTTTCCCACGGTCGAGGTGAACAACACGTTCTATCGCATGCCGAACCTCACGACGCTCGAGGGCTGGGCCGCCGAGGTGCCCGAGGATTTTTCATTCGTCCTCAAGGCGACGAAGCGGATCACGCACGACAAGCGCCTCAAGGACGTCCAGGACTCCGTGGACTATCTCCTCCGAACCGCGGGCACGCTCGGATCGAAGCTCGGGCCGTTCCTCGTCCAGCTGCCGCCGAACATGAAGAAGGACGTGCCGCGCCTGCGCGACTTCCTCGCGGGGCTGACAGCCCGCGCCGCATTCGAGTTCCGCCATTCGTCCTGGCACGACGACGAGGTGTACTCGGCGCTCCGCGAGCGCAACATGGCCTGGTGCATCGCCGATACGGGCGAGCCGGACGATCCTCCCTTCGTGTCCACTGCGGATTGGGGCTACTTCCGGCTCCGTCGCGTCGTGTATGAGGACGCCGATCTCAAGACATGGGCGGATCGCGTGCGAGGCGAGACGTGGAAGGAGGCGTTCGTCTTCTTCAAGCACGAGGACGCCGGGACCGGCCCCAAGCTCGCGACCCGCTTTCTGGAGCTGTGCCGTTAGGCGCGCCGTCACAAGGGCCAAGGGGAAGAAGCTAGAGCGATGAACAACGCGGATTCGCAGACCGTATTCCTGCTCTCGCCAGCCCACTGCGGTGGTCGACGGGCCCAGCTCCTGCTTCGCGAGGGGGCGGCCTTCCCGCTCGCGGTGCGTATGCGGGAGACCGGCGCCCCCATCGGAGAGGTGTTCGCGTTTCTGAGCGGGCTCTATTTCCGGGGGAAGCTCGCGTATGCGCGCGCCTTCGCGCGCCGCTCGACGCCGCCCGGCGTGCTCGTCATCACGCCGGGGCTGGGGCTGATCGATCCCGATCGCGTCGTGACGCTCGAGGATCTCCGGGCGATCGCCGCGGTGGGTGTGGACGAGGACGAGCCGCGATTCCGCGCCCCGCTCGAAGCGCACGCCGCCGACCTCGCAGCGTCGCTCGCAGGCGATGACCGCGTGGTCCTGCTCGGGAGCATCGCGACGGGGAAGTACGTGGATGTGATCGAGCGGCACCTGGACGGCCGTCTCCGATTTCCGGCCGACTTCGTGGGGCGCGGCGACATGAGCCGGGGCGGACTCATGCTGCGCTGCGTCGAGAGCCGCCAGGAGCTCACGTACGTGCCCATCGCCGGCGCGGTGCGCCACGGGCCCCGGCCGCCCAAGCTGGAGCCGCTCCGTTGAGCCCGGCCAAGGCGACTACGCGGAAGAAGGGGTCCGCGCCGAAGACTCCGACCGCGCGGACGAAGGGGACCCCGCGGACGAAGGGGATCGCGCGGACGAAGACGGCCGCCATCACCATCCCGACCGGCGTCCGCGACGTCGAGATCGACTTCGACGGCCGGGTCGTCCGCCTCACCAACCTCGACAAGCCCTTCTGGCCCGAGCTCGGGATCACGAAGCGCGATCTCCTCCAGTACTACGCCCGCGTCGCGCCGGTGCTCCTGCCGCATCTCAAGGACCGCGCGATGGTGATGAAGCGCTATCCGAACGGCGCACACGGTGAGTTCTTCTTCATGAAGCGCGCACCGTCGCCTCGGCCGGAGTGGATCGAGACCTGCCGCATCCCGCACGGCTCGGGGAACGTCATCGACTTTCCGATCATCCAGGACCTGCCGTCGCTCCTCTGGGTGATCAACCTCGGCTGCATCGATCTCAATCCCTGGTACGCGCGCTGCGACGACACCGATCGTCCCGACTTCCTCCATTTCGACCTCGACCCCGTGCCCAAGGCGACGTTCGGCCAGGTGATCGAGACCGCGCTCCTCGTGCGGCGCGGGCTCGAGGGCCTGGGCATGGAGTGCCATGCGAAGACGACCGGATCGAAGGGCATCCATGTCTACGTTCCCATCAAGCGTGGACCGGTCCAGAAGGAAGTCTGGACGTTCGCGAAGAATTTCGCGTTTGGTCTCGCCGCGCACGCGCCGAAACTGGTGACCGCGGAATACCGGATCGCCAAGCGTCCGGCGGACCACGTCCTCGTGGACTACAACCAGAACGCCTGGGGGCGCACGCTCGCCTCGGTCTACTCGGTGCGCCCGCGCGACCGGGCGACCGTGTCCACGCCGGTCACGTGGGAGGAGCTGGAGCGCGGGGTCGAGATCGAGGACTTCA
>DASTKC010000037.1:0-6433 GCA_035716085.1 Candidatus Eiseniibacteriota bacterium
TCCTGATCGGCGAGGACATTGCGAGCTACGGCGGCGTCTTCAAGGCGACGCGCGGGCTCTACGAGAAGTTCGGGCCGATGCGCGTCATCGACAGCCCGATCTCCGAGAACTTCCTGGTCCAGGGGATGGTGGGCGCGGCGATCGCCGGTCTCATTCCCTCCCCCGAGATCCAGTTCGACGACTTCATCTCGCTCGCGGTGGACGGGATCGTCGAGCACGCCGCGAAGATGCGGTATCGCTCCGGCGGCATGTTCACCTGCCCGATGGTGATCCGCTGCTGCTGCGGCGCCGCCGTCGGCGGCGGGCTCTTCCACTCGCAGTTCAACGCGTCCTGGTTCATGCACGCGCCTGGCCTCGTCGTGGTCGCGCCGTCCAATCCGCACGACGCGAAGGGACTCTTGAAATCCGCGTTCCGCGGGCAGAACCCGGTCCTCTACTACGAGCACAAGCGCCTCTACCGGACGGTGAAGGGACCGGTGCCGCAGCACGACTACACGGTCCCGCTCGGCAAGGCCGCGGTGTCGCGCGAGGGACGCCACGTCACGGTGATCTCCTATTCGCTCATGCACCAGCGCTCGCTCGAGGCGGCGGAGAAGCTCGCGGCGGAAGGGATCGACGTCGAGGTCATCGACCTGCGCACGCTCGCTCCTTACGACAAGGAGACGATCCTCGCGTCGGTCGAGAAGACCGCGCGCGCCGTGGTCGTCTACGAGAGCTCGCGCACGATGGGCGTCGGCGCCGAGATCGGCGCCATGATCGCCGAGGAGGGCTTCTCGTTCCTCGACGCTCCGGTCCGCCGCGTGTCGCCGCCCGACGCGCCGCAGGAGCCGTTCGCGCCGGTGCTCGCCGACCACTATCTGCCCGATGCCAATCGGATCGCCCAGGCGATCCGCGAAACGGTCGCGTACTAGCCGGGCCCAGAGCCCGCACGGGAGGAAGGGATGCCGGTCACCATCGTAGTGCCCCAGCTCGGCGAGAGCGTGGTCGAGGGCACGATTGGGAAGTGGCTGAAGAAGGTCGGCGATCCGATCGCGAAGGACGAGCCGATCGTCGAGATCATCACCGACAAGATCAACATCGAGCTCCCGTCCCCCGCCGCCGGCACACTGGGACAGATCGCGGTGCCCGAGGGACAGGTCGCCCAGGTCGGCGATCCTCTCGGCCAGATCCTCGCCGCGGGCGAGTCCGCGTCGGCGGCCGCTCCGGCGGCGCCCAAGCCTGCTGCCGCGGGTAGTCCCGCGCCGCAGGCGGCGTCGCAAGCCGCGGCCTTAGCACCTCAGGCGCCAGCGCCTTCGCGTCCCGCCCCTTCACCGGCCCCCGCGTACGCCACGGCCGTGGCGGAGCCGCCGTCCACCGACGGTCAGCGGCTCTCCCCCGCGGTGCGGAAGCTCGCGAAGGAGCACCAGGTCGACACCGCGCAGATCCGCGGCTCGGGCATGGGCGGGCGAGTCACGCGCGAGGACGTCCTTACCTATCTCGAAGCGCGCAAGGTCGCCGCGTCGGCGCCCTCCTTCGCACCGGCCGGTGCGCCGGGCCGCGCTCCTGAGTCAACGCCGCAGCCGAAGCCTTTGAAGCCGATCCCCTCCGCCGCGTTCGCGGCGGCCGGAGCGCGCGAGTCGGAGCGGAAGCCGCTCACGAACATCCGGAAGAAGATCGCCGAGAACATGGTGAAGTCGCGCCACACCGCGGCCCACTGCTCCACGTGGGACGAGGTGGACATGACGAACCTCGTCGAGCTCCGCGGTCGGCTCAAAGACCGGGTGAGGATGGAGTACGGGATCGGGCTCACGTACATGCCGTTCATCATGCGGGCGGTGGTGCGCGCGCTGAAGGAGTACCCGATCCTGAACGCCTCGATGACCGACACCGAGGTGGAGCTCAAGAAGTACTACAACATCGGCGTCGCCGTGCACCGCGACCAGGGGCTCATCGTCCCGGTCGTCCACGACGCGGATCGGAAGACCCTCCTTCAGCTCGCGGCCGAGATCGACGACCTGGGCCGGCGCGCGCGGAACGACAAGCTCACGCTCGACGACATCCAGGGCGGGACCTTCACGATCACGAACGCGGGCATGTTCGGCGCCACGGCGTCGACCCCCATCATCAACGTCCCCGAGGTCGGCATCCTCGGCGTGCACCTGATCCAGGAGCGTGCGGTGGTGCGGGATCATCGGATCGTGGTCCGCTGGATGATGAACCTCGTGATCTCCTTCGATCACCGTCTCGTCGACGGCACACCGGCGGTTCAGTTCCTGCACCGCGTGAAGGAGCTCCTGGAGGATCCGGAGAGCTGGCTCCTGGATTCGGTGGGATGACCTCGAAGGCGCCCATTCCGTTGTACGACCTGGGCCGCGTGCCATACCGCGCGGCCCTTTCGTTTCAGCATCGCGCCGTGGAGACGCGCGCGCGCGGCGAATCGCCCGACGTGCTGTACACGATGGAGCACGAGCCCGTGCTCACGCTGGGGCGGTCGACCGAGCCGGGCACGCTCAAGGCGAGCGCCGCCGAGCTCGCGCGTCGCGGCATCGAAGTGATCCCGGTCGAGCGGGGCGGCGACGTGACGTATCACGGCCCCGGGCAGATCGGGGGCTATCCGATCGTCGATCTCGCGGGGCTCCCGGGAGGACGCGATCTCCACCGCTACCTGCGCGACCTCGAAGAGGCCCTCATCCGCACGCTCGCAAGCTACGGCCTCACCGCGGAACGGCGCCCTCCCTACACCGGCGTCTGGGTCGGCGACCGGAAAGTCGCGGCGATCGGCGTCGCGGTGCGGCGATGGGTCGCGTTCCACGGCTTCGCCTTGAACGTCGATCCCGATCTCACGCACTTCGATCTCATCCATCCCTGCGGCATCCGCCATTTGGGCGTCGCCTCCATGGCGTCGCTCCTGGGCCAGGCACCGCCGCGCGACCAGGTTCTCGACCGTCTCGCGAGCGCGTTCGCGCGCGTGTGGGACCGTCCCGTCGCCACCGCGGGCCTCGAGGCGTCCCCCAGCATCCCTTTGCCAGAGGAGTCGTCCCATGTCTGACGCTGTGAAGGAGCCTCCCGCGGCCTCCCGTCCCGGCTCCACGCGCACCGAGCGCGATTCGCTCGGGCCGCTCGAGGTGCCGGCCGACGCTTACTACGGCGTCCAGACGGCGCGCGCGATCGCCAACTTCCCGATCTCCGGCGAGCGCCTCCATCCCGAGATGGTTCGCGCCGTCACGACGATCAAGCTCGCCGCCGCCAAGGCGAACGCCGAGCTCGGCGTGCTCGACGCGAAGAAGGCCGAGGCGATCGCGGTCGCGGCGCGCGAGGTGATCGAGGGCCGCCTCGCCGACCAGTTCGTGGTGGACGCGTACCAGGCGGGCGCCGGGACCTCGTTCCACATGAACGTGAACGAGGTGCTCGCGAATCGCGCCTGCGAGATCTTGGGCGGCGCGCGCGGGGACCAGAAGCTCGTGAACCCGAACGATCACGTGAACATGGCGCAGTCGACCAACGACGTGATCCCGACCGCGATGCGGATCGCGGCCTACTCCCTCTCCGGGCCGCTCCTCGAGGAGCTCGACCTCCTCACCCAGTCGCTGGATCGGAAGGCGAAGGAGTTCGCTCGCGTCTTGAAGTCGGGGCGCACGCATCTCCAGGACGCGGTTCCCGTGACCCTCGGGCAGGAGTTCTCGGGCTACCGGGAGTGCGTGGCCGGATGGGCCGCGTCGCTTCGGAAGAGCCGCGAAGGCCTCCTCGCGCTCGGGTTGGGCGGAAACGCGGCCGGCACCGGCATCAACGCGCACCCGAAGTACCGGGAGCGCGTCGTCGCGACGATCGCCGAGATCACGGGGAGTCCCTATCGCTCGTCGCCCAATCTCTTCGAGGCGATGCAGAGCATGGCGCCGTTCGTCCGCGTGTCGAACGATCTGCGAGGGTTCGCGCTCGATCTCAACCGGATCGCGAACGACCTGCGGCTTCTCGCGAGCGGGCCGACGACGGGCTTCGACGAGGTCGTGCTCCCCGCGGTGCAGCCGGGGTCGTCGATCATGCCGGGCAAGGTCAATCCGGTGATCGCCGAGATGACGAACATGGTCTGCTACCAGGTCCTGGGCTACGATACGACCGTCGCCTACGCGGCGCAGGCCGGGCAGCTGGAGCTCAACGTGATGATGCCCGTGATCGCGCACAACCTGCTCCGCTCGATTGCGCTTCTCACCCCCACCCTGCGCGTGCTCCGCACCACGTGCATCGATGGGATCACAGCCAACGAGGACGTGTGCCGGCGCTACTTCGACCGCTCCATCTCGCTGGCGACCGCCCTCAACCCGTACATCGGCTATGCACGGGCCGCGGAGGTGGCCAAGGAGTCGGCCAAGACGGGAAAGACAGTGATCGAGATCGTGCGGGAACAGAAGCTGCTCACGGAGGAGCAGATCGCGCAGGTCTTCTCCCCGGAGAACATGACCCACTCGGAAGGAGGGCAATCGTGAAGCGCTTTCCTCTCGCCTGGATCGTCCTGGCGGCGCTCGTCATCGCCACCCCCGCCTTCGCCGGAACCGCGCAGTTCGGGATCGGCGTGTTCGGCGGGTACAACACGTATTCCATGAACGACGTGAACGACGACATTACCAGCACGAACGACACCTACGGAACGGCCATCGACGAGATGAACGGGGGCGTCGGCTTCGGAGGCGGCCTCCGCATCCGCACCTCCCCGGCGCTCAGCTTCGCGCTCGACTACGAGCGTTTGAACAGCAGCACGAGCACGTCCGGTACCGATGGCACCACCACCTTCGATGTCAATTTCGATTTGCCGGCGAACGCGTTCGTCGCGAGCGCCACGTACCTCTTCCCCTCGGCTTCCAAGGCGCGCTTCGGCGTGACCGGCGGCATCGGGTACTACAAGGCCGACGGCAGCCTGGAACTGACGGTGGATGATGGAGTGACCCCCATCACGCTGTCGGGGGACGCGTCCGGGAGCGGCGTCGGCTTCCATGGCGGCGGTTCGCTCGACGTTTCGTTGAGCCCGGTCGCTCATTTCGAGGCGATGGCGGGATACCGGGTTGCCAAGACCGGCAACCTCGAGGTCGACGGCACGGAGATCCCGGATTACGCGGCGGAATACAGCGGCTTCATGAGCCGCGCCGGGTTCTCGTTCTTCTTCGGCAGTCATTGACTCACGCGGGGCTCCGCCTCGTGGCGGGGCCCCGTTCCCCTTCTTGGCCGGCGCAGCACGAGGAGCGATCATGATCCAATACGTGCGGGCCGCCGGCTGGACGGCATTCGTCGCCGCCGTCCTCCTGCTTCCAGTCCCAGCGAGATCATCGACGCGGGTCGCGCTCGCGATCCACGCGGGCTACAACGAGTACGACATGACGGACGTGAACCAGGATCTCATCACCCATTCGATCAACGAGCTGATCCTGGGAGGCTCCGGATTCGCCCTCGAGGAGATCCACCACGGCCTCGGCTTCGGCGCCGGACTCCGCTTCCACGCGTCGAAGCGCTTTTCGTTCGCCCTGGACTACGATCGCCTGACCGCGAAGTCGCACCTCTCGCTCTTCAACATCGACTTCAACGTCAAGGCGCCCGCGCACTCCGTGACCGGGAGCGCGATCTACTGGTTCCCGAGCGCGACGCGCGTGCGCGGCGGCGTGGGCGCCGGAGGCGGCTACTACTGGTCGAACGGAGAGTTCGGCGCGGACACGTCGGGGGTGGGAGTCACGACTCCGATGACGGGGAGCGGGCCTGGCTTTCACGGCATGGGGCTCTTCGACTACACCATCTCCCCCAAGGTGCACTTCGAGGCGAACGCGGGCCTTCGCTGGGCGGAGACCAAGGATCTCGAGATCGAAGGAGCCAAGGCCGTGACGTCGGACGGGAGCAACGCCACGCTGGACTGGAGCGGCTTCATGAGCCGCATCGGGCTGACCTTCTACTTCGGCCCGGGCGAGGCGGTCCCCGGGAGTTAGTTCGCGACCCGGCGCAGCACGATCGAGATCGGCGTGGCGCGCGCCTCGGGCTGAGCCGTCACCTGGCCGGGCACGAACAGTCCCTCGTAGCGCGAGGGGCCCAGGAACTCGTCGAAGAGGATCGTGAGCGGGTAGTCCCTCGCCTTCTTCGTCCGCACGAAGAACGCTCCCTGCGAATCGGTGAACACGAGGTCGTCCCCGATTCGAAGCGCGGCCCCTGAGATCGGCGACCCGACGTCGTCCTGCACCGTTCCCTTGACCACGTTGTCCGGGATCCCGAACTCGGGGACCTTGGGCGCGGCGCTCGAGCCGCGATAGACGAACTGGCTTCCCTGCGCCGTGTAGCGGACGCGCCCGGTCGGATCGATGTAGCTCCCCACCTCCGCTTTGACGCCGCCCGGACCCTGGAGCCGCACCGTGAGCATGAGCGCCTGCTGGAACGGTTTCTCCTCGTTGAACGGAACGTAGACCGTCTGGTACTCGGCGGCGAC